>JBBKWQ010000125.1:0-21461 GCA_037969115.1 Ilumatobacteraceae bacterium | reverse complement strand
GCAGATGGGCGAGTTCGAGGGGGACGACGCCGGCTCGCCGGTGCTGGCCCGGGCATGCATCGACCTTCGAACCATCGACCGCTACCAGGCTGCCGATGGTGCCGTCCATGACCTCGGCGCGGACGTGGCCCTCGAAGCTCGGGTCGAGGCGCGCCCGGTGCCGCTGCGGGCCGGTGCGCAGTACCTCTCCCTCGACCTGCGGCTGGCGGCGGGGAGGCGATGGAGGAAGCTGCTGCAGAACGTCCGACCACCGCTCGCCAGGGACTACTGGGACGACTACCGCGACCTGTACGCCGTGCAGGTCCCCAATCCCGGCGCCAACGCCGACGCAGCCATCTGCGCACACGCCGATGCGTGGCAGCAGGTGGCATGCGCAGCCGAGCGCGCCATGGACGGTCTCGCGCTGCTCGAATATCTCGCCGAATCGACCACGAATCGGGCGGCCGACGGCATCTCGGCACCCGGCGACGAGGCAGCCCTCGACGCGCTCGCTGACCGGCTGAGGACGTGGTTCGCACATCTGATCGCTCAGCCGATCGCCGATGACGATGCCTGGCTCCCGGCTCGCCTGGAGTACTCGTTCGGGTTGTCGGCTCCCTCAGGCGAAGTCGCAGCCGACGGCAGCGGCGCGAGCGAGATCGTGATGCGCGCGGATGAGTACCACCACGGCAACCTCGACTGGTGGGCACTCGAGCGGCGAGATGAGTTGCGCCTCGGCGACCCGGCCGTGCCGGCTGCACTTCCACTCACGCGAGAGGTGCAGACGTTCGTCCCAACACAGGTCGTGTTCGACGGCATGCCCAACACGCGATGGTGGTCGTTCGAGGACCGTCGCACCAACTTCGGCCAGGTTGACCCTGACACGACCGACCTCGGCAAGCTCATGCTCATGGAGTTCGCTCTGGCGTTCGCCAACGACTGGTTCGTGGTGCCGTGGACGCTTCCGACCGGCTGCGTGGCCGAGGTGCGCGGCGTCGCGATCAGCACCGTGTTCGATGAGCGGTTGTGGGTCACGCCCGTCAATGACCATCCGACGGGATCCGACTGGGAGCGCTGGACGATGTTCACCCTGACCGAGGACGCGCCGGGCGTCACCGGCCGCCAAGCTCCGGCGGTGCCTCAGCTGGTGATGCTGCCCACGGCGCCGAAGGTGCAAGAGGGTGAGGCGCTCGAGGACGTTGCGTTGGTGCGTGACGAGATGGCCAACATGGTCTGGGCCATCGAGCACCAGATCCCACTGCCCACCGGATGGCGCCGAGCGGGGCCAGAGGCAGCGCACGAGTACCGATCGCACCTGCGCCGGATCGCCGGGGTGGGTCCGGTCACGCCGCCACCGCCCGCGGCGCCGGTTCGCTACCGCGTGATGAACGAGGTACCGGAGCAGTGGATCCCGTTCATCGCCGTACACGTCGACGGCAGCACACGCGAAACCCAACTGCAGCGCGCCGCACTTCCTCGGTTCATCGAGGGACATCCGAACCCGCAGAAGATCCGGCCGCGCACGCCACTCCTGCGACACGACATGCCGCATCAATACCTCATCCATGAGGAGGAGGTACCCCGCGCCGGGGCCGCGGTCAGCCAGTGCTACCAGCGCACCCGACTACCCGACGGTTCCGTCGTCACCTGGTATGGAGCGCGCAAGTCGACCGGTCGCGGCGAGGGCTCGAGTGGCCTCGCCTTCGATCAACTGGTGGACGCTCCGCCGGCATGAGCGTCCGCTTCCGTAACGACGTCACGCAGAGGAGCGAGTCCACGCGGGTTCTCCCCACGTCATCGAGTCCTGCACCGAATCTTGAGGCAGCACCGATCACGAAGCACGAGGGACTCCTCCGTGCGCCCACTACGGACAGCAGCAGCCCCGTCATCGATCGGGTGCTAGCACCCCGTCGTGAGTGGCGTCATCATCCTTGCCGCGGTGACGGTGACGTGTTCTGATTTTCTTGATGCGAACTGCGCGAACCGTGGCCGCTACTCAGCTTCGACACGGCTGGAGGAACCTTGTCGGGCTCGCAGTTCTCGTCGCGCTCGTCGGGGGACTTGTACTGGCCGGACTGGCCGGCTCGATCCGCACGTCGACGGCGGTCGATCGGCTGATCGAGAAGATGGACACTGCGGACATCCTCGTCAATCCCGACGACGGTGACGAGAGCGCACTGGACTACGAGGCTCTCGCCGCGCTGCCGATGGTGGAGCAGATCTCACGGATCAGCGGTGTGCTCGTCCTGTCGAGAGACGGCCGAGTCCGCACCATGGAGGACCTCTTCTCGGGACTGTTCGCGCTCGGCACCACGGGCGGTGCACCATGGGAGTTCCACCGTCCCGTCCTGCTCGATGGCCGGATGCCCGACCCCGACGTGCTCGACGAGGTGTATCTGGATCGGACGTACGCCTCGGCTTCTGGTCGAGATGTCGGTGACGTGATCGAAGCGACGATTCTGTCGAGCGACGACCTTGGCCGGTTGAGGAGCGACGAGGAGAACGACGAGCACGCAATGTTCGAGGTGATCAATGCGCCCGACTTCGGTACGGCGGTCGACTTGAAGGTGGTCGGCATCGGCAATGGGCTCGACGGCATCGTCGTCGACCAGAGCTACGAACCACAGAGCGCCTGGATCACGCCGGCGCTCTACCGATCGCTCGGCGAGCCCTCACTCGGCTGGTGGGGCGCGGTCGTGCGACTGACGAGCCGCGATCAGGTCGTCGCCTTCCGATCGGTGGTCGAGGCAATGGTGCCCGACGAGAAGATCGTGTTCCAGACTCGTGACGTCACGCGCGCCAAGGCGCTGAGGGGAACGGAACCGGCGGCGTTGGCGCTGGCGATCTTCGCCGGTATCACGGCACTGCTCGGTCTCCTGATCATCGGGCAGGCCATGTCGCGCCGCTGTCAACTCGACGCGCGCGACAACCTGTCGCTGGCGGCGATCGGCACGACGCGGCGCGATCGGGCGACGACGCTCGTCCTTCGTTTGATGGTGGCCGGGGCGGTCGGCGCGATCGGCGCAGTCTTCATTGCGATCGGCTTGTCGTGGTTCACACCCGTCGGACCTGCCCGCAATGCCGAACCCGACCCCGGTTGGGACGTGAACGTTCTGGTGGTGGCAGGCGGTGCGTTCGTGTGGTTTCTGGCCGTCGCGCTCATCGGGGTCGCGCCTGCGTGGCGGAACTCGCGACGCGTGCACGAAGCCACGCCGGTGTGCCCGTCAAGGGTGGCCGCGTGGATCGGCTCCGCCGGTGTCTCACCGCACGTGGTCACGGGGGTCCGGTTCGGACTGGAGCCCGGCCGAGGTGCCACGGCTGTACCCACCCGGGCCACCAATATCGGCGCGGTCACGGCCGTCTCGATCGCGGCGATGACGATCGTGTTCGCGGCCAGCCTCGACCGTATGGTCGGCGACGGGCGCTTCTACGGGACGAACTTCGATGTTTCCATCGAGTTGGACAGTGAGGTCCTCGACGACGCCCAGATCGACGAGTTCGTGGCCGTACTACGCGCCGATCCCGACGTCGACAAGGCCACTACGGTCAGGATCACCGAGGTCGAACTCGACGGTCGGCCCGCCACTTCGGTTGCGTTCGGGACCGGCAACACCGCCGTCGCACCCACGATCGCAGCGGGGCGGGTGCCGGCGCGTGCCGATGAGATCGCGCTCGGCTCGACGACCATGGATCGTCTCCGCGTGGGGATCGGGGACGAGGTCGCACTGCGGTCGTCCGGCTTCGACGGGCCAGCCGTGGTCGTCGGTCGCGTCGTCCTTCCCGGAGTCGGGTTGTACGAGGGCTCCGATCGCACATCCATCGGCGACGGTGCGCTCGTTTCGCCGGACTCGCTCATATCGTTCGACCAGTCGACGGACAAGATGGCGTTCGTGGCAGATCTACGTGAGTCGGTCGATGTCGCCACGTTCGGCGATCGACTTCGAGCAACGCTCGCCGCACCGGGTGGCCTGTTGTCGGGCCGTGCGGACGACTCGATCCTTGTCGCACCAGCGCCGCGACCATCCGAGATCGACAGCCTCGACCGCCTGCGATCGCTCCCGCTCGTGTTGTCAGGTCTGCTGGTCCTCGTCATCGGCGTCACGGTGGTGAATGCCATGGTCATCGCTGTCCGTCGACGGCGTCGCGACCTCGCCGTCATGCAGTCGATGGGCTCGACGAACAACGACGTGACCACCGTCGGTGTCTCACAGGGCCTGACCATTGGCATCGTCGGGCTGATGGTCGGTCTGCCCTTGGGAATCGTGGCCGGGCGCTGGCTGTGGATCGCGCTGGCCGACGCGTTCGGCACGCTCGCCGAACCAGTGGTTCCCCCGGTGCCGGTGATGGTTCTGGCTCTGTCGGTCCTGGCATTGGCCGCCTTGTCCGGCGCGTTGCCCGTTCGCTTCGGCTTGCGACATCATCCGGCCGAAGTACTTCGAAGAGAATGACGTGACGGGACGATCGGCGGTCGTGGTGTATCCCGACCCAACGGGCTCGTGGCCGCGATCACACTCGCCCGTGCCGGGTGGGATGTGGTGGTGTGGTGGTGAATTCTTCGAACGATCCGAGCAAACGTCGATGATGCTGTTCAGAAGCTGGTCTGGTCGACCCAGGCCTCGATGGTTCGGCTGAGTTCGGTGAGCGGTGTCATCCCGTTGCCGAGCACGGCGGCGTGAAACTCGGGTAATGAGAACCGATCGCCGAGGCGCTCTGTGGCGTCAGCCCGGAGGCGGTCGATTTCGAGGCGTCCGATCATGTAGCTCGTTGCCTGGCCCGGACTGGCGATGTATCGGTCCACCTCGCGTGCGGCGTTGTCGTAGACGAGCGCAGTGCTCGACACGAGGAACGCGATCGCCTCGTCGCGCGTCCAACCACGTGCATGAAGGCCAGTGTCGACGACCAGCCGAGCGGCGCGCAGCGAGTCGAGCGTCAACATGCCGAGTCGCTGGACCGGGCCGCTGTACAGCGACATTTCGTCAGCGAGACGTTCGGCGTACAAGCCCCACCCCTCGCCGTAGCTGGTGACCTCCAGCTCAGCGAGCACAGGATGAAGATCGAGTTCCAGGGCAAGGGCCAGTTGGAGGTGATGGCCGGGCACCGATTCGTGGAACGTGGCGACCTCGAGACCGAACCGGGTCCACATCGCCGGTTCAGAGATGTTGAAGAAGAACGTTCCACCTCGTGCCCCGTCCGGTGACGGCGCCGTGTAGTACGCCATCGGGCCGCCGTCGACGGCGACCGGTGAGCATGTCGCCCCAGGCAGACGCGTGAACCAACGCGACGCCTCCGCCTGCGAGCGTTCGAGCGCGGCCTCGGCATCGGTGATCACATCGGTCGGCGACGCGTATCGAAAACTTGGATCGTCACGGAGGCGACCACGGAGTTCGACGGGATCGGCGACTCCGAAGGCGGCCTGACCGAGCACTCGATACTCCTCATCGAGGAGAGCCAGCTGAACGCATCCGATCTCGTGCACCTCGTCAGCGGTCAGATCCGTCGAGGTCGCCGCGTGGAGCAGCGCTTGGTAGGCGTCATCGGCACCGGCGAGGTGGCAGATTCCTGGTTGGTCGTCGGGCCGCGCCCCGGCAAGCGCAGAGTCATGCAGCATGGTGCGCAGACGAACCAACGCTGGTCGCACGGACTCTCGGACACATTCGACGATCTCGGCCCGCCACTGGTCGACCTCCCGGTCGGACATCTCCGTCGGCGGATCCTGCGAGACGAGCGGATCGTCGGCCGGATCGGTGTCGATGATGTCGTCGAGCTGGGCGATCGCCTCCGTGATGCCGCGGGCGGTGGCACACCTGCCCTCAGCCAGACCCTCTTGGAGGCCGGCGATCCAGGTCTCGATGAACGAAGGAGTGGACCGCAACTTGGCGACGTACCCGCGTCCGTGCTCGCGGGTGGTCAAGCCGTAACCAGGGACCATGAAGCGCAGAAACGCCATCACGTTGAACATGCCGGCGACCAGAGAGATATCACGCGTGTCCGGCAAGGTCGACGCCGTCGCCCGAGCGCTGAAGGCCACCGCCCCCACCAACGAACGGGAGCGGTCACTCAGCTCTCCGCGGCCGACGTCGTCGGCTCGTTCGGCAAAGTTCGCCAGCCGTGACACACGGTCTGCCACGCCGTCGGGGCTGAGGTCTTCCCAGTGTTCGATCTGATCGACGTCGCCCCGATCGATGTTCCACAGCTGCTCTGTGGTCCGGAAATACGCCCAGAAGTCATCCGCCAGCTCCACCGCAGCAACATCACCCATCGACGAAGACTACGACACCCACTCGACGTGCTCGCCGAAGCCAAAGCGTCGCCAACGCGTCGAACATGCTGAATCCCCATCCCGCACACGCCACTCCCAACGGCAAATCATCTGCACCGGCGAGACCGATGAGGGCCAAGGCTAAACTCAGCTTCGCCCAAAGCACATCCGTCCCCGATCCCGACGGGCTCTTCAACTCGAGCCTCGGCGGAACACGCGACGAGCCATCGACACCTTCGAAGCAGACACTTCGACGGGCCGGCGTTCCAGGAACTGACCGAGTCCGCAGTCGTTTACAACCGCTCCTGAGCGATCGACCGTCTCCCCCACCCGACACACCCAAGGAACGTAGAACCATGAAGTCAATGACCTGCAAGCAACTCGGCGGACCGTGCGACCACGTGCTCCACGGCGAATCCGCCGACGAGGTCATCCGGGCCCAGGACCAACACCTCAAGGACATGGTCGCCGAAGGCGACACCGCCCACGGCCCAGCCCGTGACGAGATGAAGGGCCGTTGGAAACGACCGGTCTCCGGTCTGCGCTGGTACCGGACCGCCAAGAAGGACTTCGCCGCGCTCCCAGAGGACTGAGGCCACGGCCAACACTGAAGCCTTGACTTCAGCGTCCACGCCGGGCGATACTGAAGCCTGTGCTTCAGTATCAAGCTGACGAGGCGAAGACGGACGAGCTGTTCAGCGCGCTCGCGGATCCGACTCGGCGGCGACTTCTCGAGCACCTCGACCACGGGCCGGCGAGCGTTTCGTCGCTTGCTGAGCCATTCGACGTGACGCTTGCTGCTATCGGTCAACATCTGCGCGTCCTGGAGTCGGCCGGCCTCATCCTTACGGAGAAGGTCGGACGCCAGCGGATCTGCGCACTCGATCAGGCCGCGCTCGCGACAGCCCAGGTTTGGATCGAGCAGCGTCGCGCCCAGTGGCAAGGACGCCTCGATCGCCTCGTCGACCACCTCGACACCGCGAAGAACCCCAAGGGAGCATGACCAATGTCCACCGCAACTGCAGAAGTCGCTCACGACACGATCGTGCTCGAACGCAACTTCACCCACCCACCCGAGGCTGTCTTCGATGCCTACGCAGACGTCGACCAGCGCGTCTCGTGGAGTGTCCCGTCCGACGACGAGGTGATCATCTACGAGACCGCCGACTTCAGAGTGGGCGGAATCGACCAATTCCTTTGCGGACCGCGCGAACAGCCCAACTTCGCGGGCACCACCGAGTACCACCACATCGACAGTTCCAGCATCGTGTTCACTGAGCGCCTCGCCGACGACAGCAAGCTGTTGCTCGCCGTCTCACTCGTCACCTGGCAGTTCAACGCCACCCCGACCGGTTGCACGCTCGTCGTCACCGACCAAGTCACCTCTACCGCTGGACAGGGCCCAATCGAAGGAAGCCGCACCGGCTACGGGGCGGTCCTCGACAACCTCGTTCGGATACTCGAAGCGCGCTGATTGCCCACCAGGTCGAGACTGCCGTCGACTGGGCTGCCGGGAACGTTGCGTCGCATCGATCGCTCGCACAGACGGCTGAAAGCTTCCCTCGTCATCGACGACGCCGTCGTGGGTCGCCTCGACGATGCGATGCCGGCTGTTGGTCGAGAGTCCTCGATCCGATCCTGTACGTCCGTCCGCCCGGATGGCCGATAGCTCAGCGAGTCGGACTTCCGGTTGACGTGTGCTCGAGAAACGCGTGTATCTGGTCCACAAGTTCCGACTTGTCGATCGTGCGGCCGAGTCCGACGCGCCGTTGCAAGGCTGGGTCATCAACGAGCGAGGCAAAGAGGTCGGCGCGTTGTGGCACGCGGCATCCGATTCTGTGCTCGTCGAAAAAGCCGGCGATGATCGCGGCCGCACCTGGTTCGCCGGATTGGTGTAACCAGACGGCGATGGGTTCGAGGACCGCCCAGCAGTCATACCAGTTCCCCGAGCTGACAAGCGCTTCGAGTGCGGCGCTGGCGATCGTCGGTGCGTCGGCCTCGTGGTGCGCGAGGGCGACGTCAGCCTCGACATGATGGGCCATCTGGTCCGCCCACAATCGGTCGGGTATCGCGTTCGCCAGCTGGTGCACTCGGGCACTGTGGAATCGTGCTGAGTCGGCGTCGTTCCGGAGTTGCGCGGTGCGTGCGAGAAACGCCCGCGTTTGGGCCTCGAACCGAATACCGACGCCGGACCGGAGCAGGTCCTCGGCCTCGACCGCGAGGACTGCACTCTGGGTCGGATCGCCGAGAGCCAACAGATTCGCTGCCAGGGCAACCGACATGGCGCGTTCGCCGACGCCGGGAAACCGGCGTACCAGATCCGCGAGCGAACGAGCACTCTCGACGAAGACTGGATCGATCATCCCTGTCGCCCGAGCCTGAGACCCGAGCAGCATGAGCATTGCATGTGGGTCGTCTGGGTCGGCCACCACCGCCGCCGAGGCGAGTTCGATCGCGCGCTCGAAGTTGCCGCGCATGCTTGCCAACCAACTGGCCGCGATCTTGACGACGTTGCTGCACGGTTCGACCTCCAGTGCGTCGGTCGCCCATTCACCCACCTCATGGATCAGACCGTGAACGGCAAACATGAAGACGTGCTCGATGAACTCACCACAGCTGCGACCATCTCGCGTCGCAACGGCCCAATGCATGGCTGACCGAAGGTTCGGCCACTCCCGCGTGAAGATCTCGACCGACGATTCGTGGGTGTCGGCTCGGTCGAAACCTGCCTGAGCTTGGGCGGCAACCTCGACGTAGTAGCGCAGGTGGCGGTTCCGTAGGTCGCGAAGCACGTCGGGTTCGATCAGTGTCTCACCGAACTGTCGAAAGGTCTCGAGCAGCCGGTAGCGCGTCTCGCTTCCCGCAGCGTGGACGCCGAGCATCGACTGTTCCGCCAGAGCACCCAGCGTGTCCGACGTCCGCCACGGATCCGTCCCGTCGGAGACGCACACCGCGCTCGCTGCGGCACGGTCGAAATCGGCTGGAAAGACGCACAGCCGCTCGAAGAGTTGTCGCTCACCATCGCTCAACAAGTCATACGACCAGCGAATGGTGGTCTGCATCGTCTGATGCCGCTCGGTGCCGCCACGGCCCGCCCCACGAAGGAGCTGGAACCTGTCCGACAGACGCTCGCTGATCTCGTGCACCGACATCGCCCGACAGCGAGCGGCGGCGAGCTCGATGGCGAGAGGGATCCGATCGAGCCGCTCGCAGATGGCGTCGATGGTTGCTTCGATCTCTGTGGCGTCGAAGTCCGGACGCGAGGCGATCGCTCGTTCGATGAACAGATCCTTGGCGTGCTCGAACGTCCGGACCGGCCAGATGTGCTCACCGTTGAGACGCAACGCCTCCCTCGACGTCGCGATGACCACGGCCTCCGTTCGAGCAAGAACCTGCTCGATGAGATCGGCGGCTGCGTCGATCACATGCTCGCAGTTGTCGAACAGCATGACCGCCCGGCGACGGGCGAGCCACTCCAGCACCGTCTCGGACGGAGACGTGTTGGGCGCCGGCGAGATCGACAGCACCGACATGACGAGGTCCGTCACCGCGTCAGGATCACCGATCGAGGCCAGGTCGAAGAAGAAGATCCCGTCGGGGAAATCCTCACCCACGCGTCGACACAGCTCGATCGCAAGGCGGGTCTTGCCCACACCGCCGACCCCGGTCAACGTCGTCAACCGATGACGACCCACCATCGCCAACAGGTCGGCGATCTCACCCTCACGACCCAAGAACTCCGTCGGTGGTGTCGGAAGGTTGCCTTCGCTCCTCGCTGTCCGAAGGCGGCCGAAGTCGCCGGGTCCAATCTGCCATACCGCTGTCGGCGACCCGAACCCGCGCAGGCGATGCACGCCCAACGGCGTGGCCTCCTCCCCCGCCACAGCGATCACGGCCTCCGACGCCAAGACCTGCCCCCCGTGCCCCACGGCCGAGATCCGAGCACAGCGATTCACCACAGGACCGAAATAGTCACCGTCTCTCTGCTGCGCCTCGCCGACATCGAGACCGACGCGAACCTGAAGCTCGTACCCCTCGGCGGGCCAGTCAGCCGCAGCGAGCGAAGATTGAATCGCCCTGGCACAAGCCACCGCACTCACCGCGCTCGAGAAGGCAACACCGAACCCGTCGCCACCAGTCGCGAAGACATATCCGTCGTGGCTCTGGAAATGCCCGCGGAGAATCTGATCATGCAACGCCAATGCTGCCCGCATCGTCTCGGCATCGGTGTTCCACAACTCTGTCGAGTTCTCCACGTCCGTGAACACGAACGTGACGAGGCCACCAGGCTGCTGCACGAACTCAACGTACTTGACCGAGAAATCAGGCCGCCCCGTAGTTCCCCCGAACGGCATCCTTTCGATATTCGCCACAAGCCGGCGGAGCCGCTCGATCGCGCCTGCGAGCGTGAGCTCCTCGTCGATGGTCATTTCACCGTCCGCGCTGCGGCGCTGCGGCGCTGATGGTCTACTCCTGGTTCAAATGGAGCGACGGCCGGACGTTTCGCGCCCGACGGGCGGGGATCACCGCAACCAGATTTGCGAGAGTCACCGGAGCGATGATCGCGGTCGCCAACGCCGGCCACGACAGAATTGCATCACCACTGGCCCCGATGCCGTCGGTGATGACCCGGTACACCAACTGTCCGGCGACTGCACCGATCGGTGTCGCGACCGCGATCACCGCGAGCGTGTACACCGTTGCCTGAACATGAACGACCCTGGACACGCCGCGACGGTCCGCACCAAGCGCCTTGAGGATCCCCACGTCGCGACGCCGCTGCCGGGCCGAAACAATGAGTTGGTGCGTGAGGCTGAGCAGAGCGAATGCGCCGAGCACCGCCGCCACGAGCATCGGAATCGACCTGATCCGATCGATGTTCACGATCTCCGTCGTCGGCTGTGCCTCGTGAATGGCCATCCTCGCAATGCGCGAGACGCGGGCTCCGGTCTCGACGACCGAACCCTCGCGGAACTCGAGACCTGCGATGTTCAGGGGCGCGGCGGGGTCGAGGCGGTGGAGCCCGCCGAGCGTGACGACGCCACCTTCGCCGATGCCATCGCCCTGGTTGACGCTCGGGATCACTGCCAGCCCGGTCACGCGGAGACGTTCGACCCCGGCATTGGTCGAGACATGGAACTCATCGCCGATTCCGAGGTCGAGCGTGCGGGCATCGACGGTGCCGAGCACGATCTCGTCGTCGGACTGTGGGAGACGGCCGGACAGCACCGGCGGGAGGAGGTCGCCGCGCGCCGGTTGCATGCCGACGATGAAGAGGCTGTCGGTGCCGACGGTCGCGCTGACGGCACCGTAATAAGTGACCGCCGCCACGTCGGGATCCGTCGCGAGCAGCGTGCGGACGTTGTCGGGAAGGTCATCGCCGCCGGAACCGATACTGAACGGCGCCGATCCCCACTCCGCGGGCTCGTCGACCAGGCGGGTGATGTTCGCCCCCAAGGTGAGTGCTCCGACGGCCACACCGAGCACGATCATCAACCCGGCAAACGAAGATGCGGGCCAACGGCGATCACGGGTTCCGCTGAAGGCGAATCGCACCCCGGTGGCGAACTCGACACGTCGAAAACGGCTTGCGACACCATCGACGAACGGTGCCGTCGCAAGCGGCGTTCGTGGTCGGTCGGACATCGCGAACCCTGCAGCGACCCAGCCGAGGAGCAACAAGGCCAGCAAGAACGGGCCCACGACATGGACGAGTGGGTCGAACCGAACGCCAGGCTGCGGCTCGATCTGCTTGACGAACCCCGTCGGGAACCTCGCTGAGTACGCAAGCGCTGCGACAGTCGACCCGATCGATCCAGCCACGATCGGTACCGCGGCCCGACTCAGTGGGTCGGCGAGGAGTTGCCGAGGTGTCATCCCGATCGTCCGGAGAGCCAGTCGCTCGGCCTCGGAAAGTCGGTGCTGACGACCGAGAACCTGACCGATCACCGCAACTGCTGCCACTCCGGCGAACAACGCCAGCACGGCCAGGCCCTGTGCCTGGGTCTGCACGGCAGAGCGCACGGAGTCGGGCACCCAGTCAACTGCGCTGATCGTGAGGTCCGCAGCGTTCGGCAAGGTGTCGATCTGCGCCCGAAGACCGTCGAAGGTGGTGCCAGGCACCAACGTGCCGGCACTGGATCGGCCGCCGAGACCGATGTCTGCGAGGTCGAGCAGCGCCGGGGAGAACAACGCGATGACGTAGCCTTCCTGGAGTTCGGCCGCGCCGCCGAAGACGCCGACAACCGTTGCCGTCGTCGTCGGCCCACCCGGGTCGGGAGTGTCGAAGGCGAACGCTGCGGCCTGTTCCTGCGTCAGGGACGACAATTCGAAGGAGTCCCCGAGGCGTGCCCCGGTCTGCGCGAGGAACGAATTCGACACGAGGATCTCGTCGACGCTCCCCGCCGCCGGCGGTCGACCTTCGATCACGTTCGTCCCCGCGACGGCCTCCTTCTCCCCGGCGAAAACCAGGGCGTCGACCGGCTCGTCGGCACCACGTGGCGTCAGAATACCGAAAACGAAGGTGACCGACGACAACGCCTCGATGCCGGGAAGCGCCGCCAAGACCTCGGGCGTCGGTTCGGAATGGGGCTGGTCGATCGCAACGTCATATCCCCCACCGAAAGCGTTTGCGTACCGGTCGGGAGCGGTGGAAGTCCGATGTGCGCCCGCTACGAGCGTGAGCACGAGGCCCAGAAGTACGGCAACGACGAATGACAGGCCGGCGGTCGCCACCCACCGTCGCAGAGACTGCCGCAGGCGGTAGAGAATCGGAGACATCGGCCACCAGTCAAGCTCACTCATGAACGTCGAACCACAGTGCTACCACCACTTCTGCTGGTGTTGCTCCTGCACATCACTGACACCGGGCCCGCGACGAGCCACGATCGATTCGACCGCAGTCGTATGATTCGCTGGATGGACGTGCGTGTGGTCGTCGCGGAGGACAATGCACTGCTGCTCGACGGATTGCAGCGCTTGATCGATGCCACCGATGGACTCGAGCTCGTCGGCTCTGCGGCCAGCTACGACGACCTGATCAGGCTGGTCGATCAGACGACCCCCGACGTTGTCGTCACCGACATACGGATGCCGCCGAGCGGGACCGACGAAGGTATCCGAGCTGCGGTCGCTCTACGCCACAGTCATCCAGCGATCGGCGTGATCGTGCTCAGCCAGTTCGTGTCGCCCGGCTATGCGCTGGCGCTTCTTTCCGACGGCTCGGATCGGCGTGGGTATCTCCTCAAGGATCGGATCGCCGATGTCGACGACCTCGTCGACGCGATCCACGTCGTTGCACAGGGCGGCGCCGTGATCGACCCGAAAGTCGTCGAACAGTTGGTCGTGTCGTCAGGCCGCGGCCAGAAGGAGCCGCTCGACTTTCTCACCCCGCGCGAGCGCGAGGTACTCGGCGAGATCGCACAGGGCAAGTCGAACGCAGCGGTCGCCAAAGCACTGGTGCTGTCGGAACGAGCCGTCGAGAAACACATCAACTCGATCTTCTCGAAACTGCATCTCAGCGAGGAACGCGACGTCAACCGCCGAGTCACCGCCGTCCTCATGTATCTCACCGGTGGGGATGCTGACCACACCCCGGCCGAGGTAGCAGCACGATTCCGCAACGGCGGTTGAACGCTCATCATCAAGGAGTCATGATGTGTCTCGAGGCGAAGGCCGAACTCGATTCGACGGACTCCAGGGCCGAGCTCGTGCCCGTTCTGGTCGTCGACGATCAGGCGCCGTTCCGGGCCGCCGCACGCGCCGTGATCGCCCGTGTCGCGGGGTTCGACCTCGTCGGCGAGGCCACATCCGGCGAGGAGTCGATCGAACTCGTGCAGACGTTGCGCCCGGCGGTCGTCCTGATGGACATCAACATGGGGGTGATGGACGGGTTGGCAGCGACGAAGATCATCACCACGGCCCATCCCGAGACCATGGTGATCCTCGTGTCCACCTACACCGAGGCCGACATGCCCCCAGCCGCTCGATCCTGCGGCGCCGCCGCCTACGTCAACAAGGACGAGTTGTCACCCCGTGTCCTGCGCGGCTTGTGGGAAGCCGGCGGCGATCCCGCTTGGCCTACCGGCTGACGTCCCGCTCGCCGAGATGCTTCCGTCGCACATCGCCGGTCAGGTCGGCGGAAGATGGCCACGGATCGTGGTTCCGCAGCCCGGTGCGCTGATCACTTCCACGACACCGCCGAGGGCACCCATGCGGTCACGCATGTTCACGAAACCGTGGCCCGCGTCGGCCGCGCCGGACGGATCGAACCCTGGCCCGTCGTCGGAGACCTCCCAGTGCAACCCGGCGGAGTCATCCCATACCTTGATCGCCGCCGACGCGTCCCGCCCGGCGTGTTTCCCTGCGTTCTGGAGTGCCTCCACGCAACAGAAGTACACCGCCGCCTCGACGTCTTCTGTGTGCCTGTCGACGGCGATCTCGTGAACAGTCGTCAGCGCAGCGCGCGAGGCCGCGGCGGGCAACGCTTCGGTGAGCCCGCCCGACATGAGGAGCGGCGGAAAGATGCCATGGGCGAGAGCTCGCAACTCTGCGATCGCCCCCTGAAGGTCGCCACGCACCTCGTCGATCATCGCCTCGGCGTCAGCAGGGTCGTCGACGACGGCGTCCTTCGCCAGGCGGAGCTTCACGGCCAGCGCGACGAGGTGCTGCTGCGCACCGTCGTGGAGATTGCGTTCGAGCTTTCGCCGCTCAGCGTCGCCGGCAGCCACGATTCGAACGCGTGACGCCCTCAGCTCGTCGTTGCTCTCACGAAGCTCATCGAGCGACGCCTGGAGCGCGGTGTCGAGTTGGACGTTGTGCAACGCGAGGCCGACCTGCCGCGCCAACTCTGTCAGCACGCGATCGTCGTCCTCGTCGAACGCGGCGCGATCTGCCGGCCGTTCACACACGATCAGACCGAGAAGTTCGCCGCTGTGTGCAATTGGAGCCACACGAGTCGATGTCGACTGCGTCGGTGCGACAAGTCCGGGAAGCCAGATGTCGAGCCAGGTCCCTCCCGACACGCCTGCCCGGCTGACCACCGTGCGTTCCTTCGCCCCGATGGCGTAGGCCGCTACCGCTCGATGCGGGACCATCGCAGTGACCTCATAGCGGCCGTCCGTGCCGACCCAGACCTGGGCGCTGCTGAGCTGCATCGACTTGCGCAGAGTTTCTGCCAGCTGCAGGAGCAACTCGTCGAGCGGGATGGCCCGGGTCAATCGCGATCCCCACGTTCGCAGCGCCTCATCGGGCGAAACTCGCTCGCCGTAGACGATCCGGTTGGCCTGATCGGTGAGCCACGCCCGCGCCGGTTGATACGCGATCGCCGCACCGGCAGCGGCCAGCATCGAGAGCAACAGCAACGTCCGTTCGCTGCCGTCGGGCCGGCGTCCGAACGCGGCGAGGGCAAGCAGATAGGCCAAGATGATGAGCGCAGTCAGCCCGGCGAGTGACACGGTGTGCGTGAGCAACCGGTCGACGCGACCGAGCAGGCGCGGCACCGTTCCGGCGGCGAGTGCCAAGGGAACGAGACCGGTCGCGGCGAGCGCGATCGTGCGGTGGTGGTGCGGCCAGTCGGCCACGAGCGACAACGCAACTGCGAGCATGGCGATCTCCGTTGCGACGATCACCGCCCACCCGATCAGTTGCATTCGGCGTTGATCGCCCACACCGGCGGCCCGATAGTTGCTGTGAGCGCGTGGGCCGGCCAGCGGCACGGCGAGCCACAGCAGCGCAAGCGGCCACACGCTCACGTGAGTTCGATCTGCAAGCAGCCCGACGCCGGTCGCCACGCTCACTGAGTAGCCGAGGAAGACGAGTCGCCGATGGGCGACGTTGGTCAGTTGCCCGTTCGGAAGCGTCAGCACCAGGTGGAAGACGAGTGCCGGCAGCAGGGTCAGCGCAAGGCGTTGGCTGAGATCGAAGGCGAGTGCGCTTGGTCCCCAAGCCTCGCGATGGCTGTCGAGACTCCATCCGAGGGTTCCGACTGCGATCGTCGCCGCGATCGCCTGAACGATCGAGACCGCCGGACAGCGATGCCGGACCTCGAGGATCATCGCACTCGTCGTCCAGACGACGGCAACGCAGGCCGTCACGACGAGGCCGACGCTTGCATCGCCGCCGGCCACGACGAGGGCTGCCACGACCGCCACGCCGCTCGCCACGGTGACCACGACACCCAGGCGATTGGCTCGCGACGATGGCTCGGTCAGCGCGGGCCTGGCGCTCTGTGCGGACCCGATGTCGGTGCTGGCCGCAGTCATCGTGCGCCGATCAGGCTGGACGACCGTCGTCGATGACCCGGCCGTCTTTCATGTGCACGATACGTCCCGCCGCGTCGGCGACCGGCTGATCATGCGTGACGAGCAGGATGGTCTGGCCACTCGCGTGGAGGCGCGTGAACAACTCGAGCACCTCATCGCCCCCCTCGGAGTCGAGCGCACCAGTCGGTTCGTCAGCGAGCAACAAGGTCGGTTCGTTCGCGAGCGCCCGCGCGATCGCCAGACGTTGGCGCTGGCCACCCGAGAGCGAAGCGGGAGACTGCTTGGTCTTGTCACTGATGCCGAGCAGATCGAGCAGATCGCGAGCCCTCGTCTCGGCCGCTTTGCGTTTGCGACCCGCGATCAACGCCGGCATGAGCACGTTCTCGAGCGCCGTCATCCCTTCGAGCAGGTTGAAGAATTGAAAGACGATCCCGACATGTTGCCGACGCATGATGGCGAGTTCGCTCTCGCTCTTGCCCAGCAGTGTCTCCCCAGCGACCGACACGTCGCCCTCGTCGGGCACGTCGAGCCCGGCGACGATGTTGAGAAGCGTCGACTTTCCGCAACCGGACGGGCCCATCACCGACACGAACTCGCCCCGGCCGACGTCGAGATCGGCGCCGCGCAGCGCACGCACGGGAGCGGTCTCCTGTTCGAACGTCCGGAACACCTGTCTGACGTCGACGACGAGGTCGGCGGCAACGTCGGCGTCATCGCGGACGACTTCGCTGATGGTCATGTCGTTGACTCCTCGGTGGCGAGTGCCGCGGCCGAAACCGGGATGGCAGCGTGTTGGTTGACGGATGGGATCTTCCGCGGTCGCACGGGTGTGGACCGGCCTTTGACAAGATGCTCGCCGAGGTCCTCCGCTTCGGGTTTCACCGACAGTTGTTCCCACGTGTGGTCACTGACGACGATCTCACCCTCGGCTGCGAACTGCTGCAGACGCTGACACAGGTTGACTGCGTCTCCGACGACCGTGTACTCGAGGCGTTCGTCGGAGCCGAGCATCGCCGCGGCGACATCGCCGGTCGACAACCCGATCCCGAGCGGGAACGGTTCGAGTCCCTCGGCGACCCACTCGATGTTCACCGCCGTTTGCGCGGCGTGCATCGTGTGGGCGGCGACGAGAGCGCGGTCGGCGTGATCGGTCGTGGGTTCGGGCGCACCGAAAACTGCCATGACCGCGTCACCGACGTATTGCATCACCGTTCCTCCGGCATCGAGGATCGCCCGGTTCATCTCGGCTCGATGCCGGTTCAGTTGCTGCGCAAGGTTCGACGGGTCGGTGTGCTCGCTGATCGTCGTGTACCCGCGGATGTCGCTCATCAGGACCGTGAGGTTGAGCTGCTCGCTGTCGCCAGCTCGGGCGCCCCGCGCACGAATGTGATCGGCCACGCCGGTCGGGAGCAGACGCGACAATGACTCGCCCTGCTCCTCGCGCGAGACGATCGCCGCGTGCATCCGCATCAGGCGGTCGAGCGCTCCGGCAGTCCCGGCTGACACACCTTCGGCCAGGCGCACGAACAGCCCCTCGACCCGAGCCTCGACGGCGGCTGGCGGCGACTGCGTTGCCACGGCTATCGCCTTGATCGGTTTCCCCTCGGCGATCATCTCGAGCAACGCGTCGTCGTCACGGTCCAAGCCGCCCGTGCTGCGCACCGGATTCATGAGCGCAGTCACGACGGCGGGGTCGAGCATCGAGCCTCCGGAGGCGACCTCGCGTATCGCCCGGGCGAGCTGATCACCTTCGGCGATTCGGTCTTTCAACAGATACGCATACCCCGACGCACCTTCGGAGAGGAGCGCAATTGCATAGTCGGGGTCGTCGAACTGGCTGAGGATCACGATGCCGGTGCCGGGGTGACGCTTGCGGATCAACTTGCACGCGTCGATCCCCTCGTTGCGAAAGTTCGGCGGCATCCGGATGTCGCTGACGACGACGTTCGGCGCCATCGCCTCGGCTCCGTCGACGAGACCGTCGTAGTCCTCCGCTGCGCCGACGATCTCGATGTCGGGCTGACGCGACAGCATCGCCTTGACACCCTCGCGGATGAAGACGCTGTCGTCGGCGACGAACACCGAGATCGTTCCCATGAACTTTCATCTAACACTCTTGCGGGCGATGAAGCGAGGGCGTGAGCCTGTGTCCCACGGGGGTGCCAGCCACACCGTCGGAACGCCGGCGATCCGAGGTGGTGCCAGCACATCGGCCGAACACGTGTTGTCTCGGTTGTGGCTGCGGGCCGCGTCGTTCACAGTTGTCCCATGGGTCGGTTCGCGCTCTGGTTGACCGTGCGGTCGACGATCGCGCGCATGTGGGCGGGTGCGACCGTCCTCGCCGTGCTGTTCGGCGTCGTCGGCGGTGTCGCAACCGCGGTGTTCTGGAGTGCCGATCGCGTCGAGACTGCTTACGAGCGGCTCGTTCGGGACGTCGACGCCCCGGATCTGCTCCTCTTCTGCGACGAGCCGTGTGTCGGCCCCGGATCTGCGAGCGAACGGATCCTCGCCGAACCCTCGGTGCAAGACGTGGCCGTCGTGTTCCAGCAGTTCGTCGCGATCCGTACCGAAAGCGGCGCGTACCTCGGTCTGGAATCGAGCGACGCGTGTGCGACAGGCGCGGGCGAGATCGATCTCACATGGGCAGAGTGGCCGAGGAGCGGTCAACCGCCTGCGCGCCTCGTGAGCGGGCGCCTTCCTGACCCGCTCAGCACTACCGAGGTCGCTCTGTCGTCGATCACGGCGCGTCGCGTCGGCATCGAGGTGGGCGACTCGGTGGTCCTCGTCGGTGCCTGCGGCGGCGACTTCGAGAATGACGCAGTCTCGGCCCGGCTCGATCCTCCGGTCGAACTGCACGTGGTGGGGATTCTCGTCGGATTCCTCGACGTCCGACCGCCCGGCCAATTCGAGTTCTTCGAGAATGTCTACGTCAGCGAGGAGTTGATCCAGCAGAACGGTTTCGGCTTCGACGAGGGCGTGGCCGTCTGGCTCACGCCGGGGGCGGGCGTTGCCGATCTGTCTGCCGACGCCGCGAACGCGGTCGTCTTCGACAGGGCCGCTCACGCACGAGACGTCGGCGATGAACTGGTCGGGGACGCAACGGCCCTGCGCCTGTTCGGGACGGCTGCGATTCTCAGTGCTATTGCCGTACTCGGCCAACTGTTGTGGGCATCGGTTCGGTCAGCCGTGTCGATGAATCGACCGCTCGTACCGATCGGGGCTCGACGACGAGACCTGTCGACGCTCGGTTTCGTTCATGGTGCGGTGATCGCAGTTTCTGCCGCCGTGTGCGCTTGTTTCGTCGCTGTGGTAGCAGCGCCGGTCGTACCAACCGGTGCCGCAGACTCGATCGACGAGGGGACCGATGTCGGGCTCGTCGTGGCCGTCGGGCTGCTCGCGGGCGTCGCGACGCTCCTGGCAGTACTCGCCCTTTCGATCGTCCCTGCGCTCCTGGCGGTCCGCCCTCGCGATCGGGTCGCTCCACGGCGAACGGCGCGCTGGCCTTCGCGATTCGCCGAAGCGTTCCAACTCGCGCCCGCCGCATCGCTCGGCACGCGGTTCGCGCTGGAGCCCGAAGTTGACCCCCAGCCGGCACCGATTCGCAGCGGGATCGGGGCAATCGTCGTCGCCCTCGCCGTGGTCACCGGTGTCATCACGTTCGCCGCAGGACTCGAGCAGCTTCGCACGACGCCACGACTCGTCGGGTGGAACTGGGACTTCTTCGTCTTCACCGACGGCGAGGACCCAGCCGATCTGGTGCAGGCGATCTCCGAACGCTCCGACGTCGAAGCATCCGGGACGGGGATCATGTTCGCTTTCGGCGTCTCGCTGATCAACGACTTCGGTGACTTCAGATCGGCACCCAACTTCATGAGTTTCGATCCCACCGCGAACGGGATCGGTCCTGTGGTGCTCGAAGGGCGCGCCCCCGAGGGTTCCGACGAACTCCTCGTCTCCCCCGGTTTGGCAGCTGACCACGACCTGGACGTCGGTGACGTCACGACGCTCTACGCGGCCGGTCAACTTGCGGGCATCGCATCAGAACTCGGTGTCCCGATCGACGAGTTGCAGGTCGAGGACGTCACCACCCGATCATTCGAGGTCGTCGGAATCGGCGTCATCCCGGTGCCGGACGGCCGACTGGACGCCGGAGCGTCACTCACCCTCGACGGCTATGCGAGAGCACTCCAACCACCGGGACGGGCGGACCTGGTGAGGGTGTTCGAGCTCGCACAACCCGGGATCCTGCTGGAAATCCTGCTCGCCGAGTACGGCCCGGTCGAGTTGACCCCATCGGAACGACAGCAGCTTTCCGATGCCGGGCCCGAAGGCACGGCCGCCGTGCTGGCGTCGTGGTCCGACGAACAGTTCGCCCGTCTGACGCCCGAGGACCCGTCACGTCCCCAGGTCGTGTTCGTCGACGTCGCCGCCGGGCTGACACCGCGGGCGGTGTTGCAGCGATTCGCCGACGACGGGTTGACCGACCAGGAGTTCGTCGACGAGGTTTTCGACGAGGGTAACGACTCGCTACGACCCGAGCGGTTGGTTCAGCTGGATCTGGGCGACGTCGCCTGGATCCCGTCGGTTTTCGGGCAGTTGATGGGTCTGACCGCCTTGTCCGCGCTCGCCTACGTCGTCACGAGCGCGGCCAGGGCACGACGCCATGCGCTCGCGACGTTGCGTGCCCTCGGACTCAGCCCCGGCCAAACACGGCGAACGATCGCATGGCAGAGCGTCGTCACCGTCGGTGTCAGCCTTGCAGTCGCCATGCCGATCGGGGTGATCGGCGGGAGATTCGCCTGGAACCGATACGCCACCGGCCTCGAGGTCGTCCCGGAGCCCGTCCCGCCATGGTCGAATCTTGCGATCTTCGTCGTCGTCACGTTCGCGATGGCGCTCGTCGTGTCGATCGTCCCCGGGCAGCGAGCAGCCCGCCGATCCCCGGTCGAGTCGCTGCGATC
>JBBKWQ010000124.1:0-6928 GCA_037969115.1 Ilumatobacteraceae bacterium | reverse complement strand
GCCGGCAGACCACATGTCATCGGCACCGATCTGAGTGACCACGTCGGCCAAGAGCGTCGGGACATCGTCGACGTCATGGACCTCGGGTGTCACCTCCGCGGTGACGACCGCGAGCCCGTCGTCCGTGGTGACGACGAGGGGATCGTCGGTTGTGGCCACGATCGGGTCGTTGCCACCGTCGACGACGATCGGGTCGATCTTCGCGTCGTCGCTCGTGATGACGATCGGGTCGTCGGTGGTCGAGGACTCGAGCTTGCGCTCCGTTTGTTTCGTCCTGTCCGCCTTCGAATTGGTCCCTTTGCCGGCGTATGCCGTTGTCGTGAGGCCGGCTGAGAGGCCGAGCGTGAGCAGGACTGAGACCGCGATTGCCCGGCGGCTTGAAGTTGTTCGGGTCATGCTGCTCATGACCAGCTCGCGCCGGACCACGAAGCCCCGGACCAACTCGCACCCGACCAACTCGCACCCGACCATGAGGCGCCAGACCATGAAGCGCCAGACCATGAAGCGCCGGACCACGAAGCACCTGACCAGCTCGCTCCGGACCAGCTCGCTCCAGACCATGACGCACCAGACCAGCTTGCACCCGACCATGAGGCGCCAGACCATGAAGCCCCCGACCATGTGCCACCCGTCCATTCTTCGGCGTCCCACGTCTGGTTCGTCCACGCGGTGTCCGACGCCTGCAGTGCTGAGTGCGTGACTGATGAGAAGGGTTCGCCGTACGCCGTGTATTCACCTTCGAGCAAGTCGCCGCTGGTTCCGATGAACATGTCGCCGCGTGATGCATCAATCGATCCGGTTCCGGTCGAGACCGGGAACGCCTGCAGCGACTCGAGAATCGACGGGGTCGGAGTCTGCAGGGCAGCCGAAACGTCGACCATGCCGCTTCCTTGACGATCTTCCTTGATCGGGTCGCCATTGTCGTTGACGAGTTCGGTTGCCGAATTCGTCAGAATCCATTTGACCTGATCGGGCGTGAGAGCCGGCCGGGCCTCCAAGAGGAGCGCGACGGCGCCCGACACTGAGGCAGCACTCTGTGACGTGCCCGTACCGCGGAGGTGCAAGGTTTTTCCGTCGTCGCAAACTGCTGCGGGGTAGGTGGTTGCGAGATATGAGCCTGGCACGTTCAAGCTCAAGACGTTCGTGCCCGGCGCGACGAGGTCGGAGTTGCGGTTTCCGTCACCGGTCGACGAGTACGAAGGAACCTTCCAAAGTCCGGCGTCGATGTTCCATTCCGTCGATGCGACGGAGATCACGAACGGATCGAGGGCCGGGTTGCCGAGTCTGCGTACCCCACGTCCGTCATTGCCCCCGGCGACGACGACGACGATGCCCTTCTGCCAGGCATTTTCGACCGCTCGTGCGAGCGGATCGGTCATGTAATCGGCGTCGGCGTCGGTCCCGTATGCCAGGTTGATCACCCGGATGTTCATCTCGTTGGCGTTGCGATTTTCGACGACCCAGTCGATTCCCGCGATAACCTGTGAGACATCGACGGAGCCATCCGCCGCTCCGACCTTGACGTCGATGAGGCGGCTGTCGGGAGCGACGCCGGCGATGATTCCGGCCATGTTCGTGCCGTGACCGTGCAGATCGCCGAACCGCAGGTCAGCGTGGATTGCATCGAAAGAGAGGTCGGGACCGTCGATCGTCTCGAGATCCTCGATCGGCATGATCCCGGTATCGATGACGGCGATGTCGATGCCGTCGCCTCCCACTCCAGGCTGTGCGCGAGGTCCGTTTCCGCTCCCGGCGTGAGCGATGTCGGCACCGATTGCAGCGTTCAATTGAGCCAACGTCGTGGACTCTGCCATCTCGGCGCACGCTTGCGGACCGGTCGAAGATCTGCCGCCGCCCTTCGGTCCCTTCGCTGAAACCGCAGGCGCGACTGCCAGCGTCAGAACTCCGACGAGGATCCCGGCGACTGCGATTGATGTGCGGTGGCGACCGTTGGTGGGCCGCCTTCCGCCGGTGGTTTGTTCCAAAGCTGCCCGCTTCGTACCCATGTCATGACTCCATACTTTCGTGCACCGCGACCTCTGTCGCGGCCTGAGTCATCAAACGGACATTTCCTGGCCGACACCACTCAATTCTTGCTCAGTCTGTTGCAAGGGTGCCGTCAAGAAGTCGAAGGTGAACGCTCAGAAAGCACTCGTAACTCGGCGTTGTGGCGCGTTGCTGCGTGTTGAATTTCGACGCCACGCGAAGAACCCCTGCTCAGCGCCGTCGTTCCGGCTCGAGGTCTGACGTGGACGGACGTTGTCTCGACCGATTCCCTGCCCTTCAGAATCGACCGCGGAGCGCGGTTGTATGTCACCGAACGATGTCGGAGGCCGAACCGTTATGGCCCAGACGAACGCCATCGACCCCACGTGGGGAATGCCCGCTCCACATCTGGTCCGGATCGTCCGTCGCTTGCCCGCACGATATGGAGCGCGTCGGCGTGCGAATGGTGCCGGATCTGGGACGTCTCACCCTGGTCGCTGAGCCGTCGAAATACGCTGGCGGAGCAGTCCGACGCCGCTCAGACGTCAATCCATACCAACCGCCGGACACGCACCCATTAGGTCTGAATCAAGCACGTCTGAATAGGGTGTGAGCAAGCGCCGCCGATCGTGGCGCTGCACCGGATTCGAGACCGCCGCCAAGGGCATGCACCGAATACAAACATCCGGGGTCGACCTCGCAACACCTCCACCAAACCCGATCGCCGGTCGAGCATCTCGGCCTGGTGGTGCTCATGCCGGGCCAGGTGCTCCATAGCGCAATAGAACGAGGTGCCACGTCGCGCCATTCGTGAACAGCTGCGACAGTCCGACCCAAATGCAACGAAGAGTGTGCGCCTGACCACCAAATGCGAGCATCGCATTCCGCTTCAATGAGCGGCCAAATGGTCTCTCTCCGTGGTAATGGTCGGACCAGACGTCGTCGAACAAGAAACCCGGAGAGTTTCGAGGCGAGGTTTCGGAAAAGCGCGCGAGCGATGCCCGTAAACGCAGTATGTTTCAGCTGGCACACACGGGGAAGTGTTGGACTAAATGCGGTGATGCATTCGTCGTGGACGGCAAGTGGCGAGGCCGATGCTCGCATCATCCCTTTCGCGCTTATGGAGGCACCGTGACTGCCAATACGACCAACCCCGACCGGGATCATTCGACGCCCGCGGAGCACCGGGCTGCGACGATTGCGATCGTGGGACTGGGTTACGTCGGCCTGCCGACTGCGATCGGGCTCGCCTCGACGGGGAAGACGGTGATCGGCATCGACGTCCTCGATTCTCGACTCGACGCTATTCGCGCGGCACACGTCGATCTGGTCGAGGACGACGCCGTTCGGCTGATTCCCGTGCTCGAGAACGAGCAACTGCAACTGACGACGGACGGGTGGCGGGCGTCGGAGGCCGACGTCGTGATGATCTGCGTCCCGACTCCGGTCGATCGGCACCAGGTGCCCGATCTCACGGCGCTGCGGGCTGCGTGCGCCTCGGTCGTCGAGCACACCCGCTCCGGCCAGACCATCGTGCTCACTTCCACGAGCTATGTCGGAACGACACGCGATCTCCTGGTCGCACCGCTGACCGAACGAGGATGGGTGGTCGGAAAAGACGTCCACGTCGCGTTCAGCCCTGAGCGCATCGATCCGGGGAACCGCACCCACCTCCAGGAGCGCGTGCCTCGGGTCGTCGGCGGCGCCACTGCAGAATGCGCCGGGCGCGCCGCTGCTGCGGTCGGCCTGGTCGCCTCGGAGGTGCACACGGTGTCATCGCCCGAGGCCGCAGAGCTGACCAAGCTGTACGAGAACACGTTCCGAGCGGTCAACATCGCGCTCGCCAACGAGATGTCCGACATCGCCGGCACGATGGACCTCGACATCACCGAGGTGATCGAGGCGGCAGCGACGAAGCCGTACGGCTTCATGCCGTTCTACCCGGGAGCCGGTGTGGGCGGTCATTGCATTCCCTGCGATCCGCATTACCTGTTGTGGATGCTTCGCGCTCACCGAGTCGACGCGCCCCTGATCGAGACCGCGATGACGCGCATCGCCGGCCGGCCCTCGCAAGTCGTCTCCCGCGCGCGTGAAGGACTCTCGATCAGTGGCACGCCGGTCGCCGAGGCACGCATCGTCGTCGTCGGAGTCTCGTACAAGCCGAACGTCGAGGACACCCGCGAGTCGGCGGCACTCGAGATCATGCAGACCCTGCGTGACCGCGGCGCTGTCGTCGCGTTCACCGATTCGCTCGTCTCGAGCGTCCGCCTGCACGACGGCACCACGGTCGTTCGAACCGACCCCACCCTTCAGCGGTGGGACCTGGCCATCATCCACACGCTCCACGCCGACGTCGACCTCTCGTGGCTCGACGACGTGTCCGTCGTGCTCGACACGACACATGGCTTGCCGGGAGCCGCCAACCGGATCGTGCAATGACGTTGGCCGAAGAGACCGCAGTCCTCGAGCCACCGGCGGCGACCATCACGATCGAGCATGCGTCGGCGGAGGCCGCCTCGCGCGATTCCCTGCCCGGCGGTCTGTCGCCCGGCCGCCTGCGATCGGCGTCGGACCGACGCAGCCTTCGGTCGTGGATGCACACGCTCGACGGGAGGACGGAGCATGCCGTGCGCCGCGCCATGCTCGCCCTCGTCGTCTTCCCGGCGCTCATGCTCGTCGCATGGCGATTCCCGCACGTCGGCCAGCGAGGGATCATCGGCGTCTACGGCATGGCCGTGATCCTCTCCACCGTCTCGATCTTCTACCTCGCCTTCGTTCGTTACCGCGATCCTGCTGCGACGGCGGTGCCGCCAACCGTCCTCGGCGAACGTCTGGTGACGTTCTTCATCCCGGTGAAGAACGAGCAGGACAACATCGAGCAGTGCGTCCGATCGGTGCTCGATTCCTCGTACCGGAACATCGAGCTCTTCGTCATCGACGACGGGTCCACCGACGGCACTCGAGCCGTACTCGAGCGGATAGCCGACTGCGACCGGCGGCTCACGGTGCTCTGCCTGGATGTGAGTATCGGCAAGAAGGCCGCCCTCGTCACTGCGGCGCGACACGCATCCGGCGAGTACTTCGTGTTCACCGACTCGGACTGTTGGCTCGCGTCGGACGCGATCGCGACGTGCATCGCTGCGTTCGAGGCCGATCCTGAACTGGGCGGCCTGTCTGGCCATGCTCGTGCACTCAACGCCGACCACTCTTTCCTCACACGAGTGCAGGACGTCTGGTACGACAGCCAGTTCTCGATCTCGAAGGCAGCGGAGTCGTCGTTCGGGTCGGTCTCATGCGTCTCGGGCCCGCTGGCGGCATTTCGCCGCGAGGCCATCATCAACTACCTCCCCGCATGGGCCAGCGACCGCTTCGTCGGGCGGCCCTTCCTGTTCGCAACCGATCGGCAGCTCACGGCCTACGTGCTCGGCCAACAGTGGATCGGCGAGAAGCTGAAGGCACGTCACGCCGACGACCCACTCGTCGCCGACGAGCCGCATGAACCGCGAGCCTGGAAGGTGCTGTACACGCGTTCGGCGCGGGTCTGGACCAACGTTCCCGAAAACCCTCGAAGTTTCTTGCGCCAGCAGGTCCGCTGGAAGAAGAGCTTCATCCGGAACGTGGCGTTCAACTCGTCGTGGATGTGGCGCCGCGGCACGGTGCCCGCGGCGCTTTACTACGGTCACGCCCTCTGGGTCACGCTCGCGCCGGCGATGGTGTTCCTCCACCTCGTCTGGTTGCCGCTCCACGACCGCTACTTCCTCACATGCCTCTACCTGGCCGGGGTCGCTGTCAAAGGCCTGGCCTGGGGAGGCGCCTACCGGGTGCAGAACCCTGGTGACCCCAAATGGATCTACCGTCCGCTGATGACCGTGATCTCGGCGGTCGTGTTGTCGTGGCTGATTTCCTGGTCGGCGTTGACCCTCCGGCGTTCAGTGTGGTCGCGGGGATGAGCGGGCGGCCGGCGAAGGAAGTCGTCGTCCGCTCGGTCAGCGCACTGATCGTGTTCGCTGCCGTTGTCGTGCCGGTCGGAGCGGCGTGGCGATGGATCCGCGACGCCCCGCCGGTCACGCGCTCGACCCCTGCTGCGGCGCTGAGCGCGGCCCACCTCGCCGACTACGAGGCGTTCGCCGCCGTTCCTGGTGCGGCGGCCCCCGTGATCATCTCCTACCACGACATCTCTCCCGACCACGCCGACGACCGCCTGTACGATGTCACGCCGACCGCGCTCGAGGAGCAGATGGCCATGCTCGAAGCGGCGGGTTTCGTCTCGATCACCGTCGATCAGCTCGTCGGTTACATGGCGGGAGAGCCGGTCCCTCCTCGCTCCGTGCTGATCACCTTCGATGACGGCACCAATGGCGTCCGCACCTGGGCGGACAAGATCCTCGAACGTCACGGTTTCACGGCCGTCGTGTTCGTCATCAGCGGCAGCGTCGGCAAGAGTCCCCGCTACTACATGTCGTGGAACGACCTGCGCGCACTTCACGATTCCGGGCGGTGGGACATCGAGGCGCACACCCATGCCGGACACGTCCAGGTCCCGGCGAGCGCCGCCGACGGGGACGTCGGCGCATTCTTGCTCACCCGCGAGTGGCTCCCGCTCGAGCAACGAGTGGAGACGATCGACGAGTGGACGACCCGCGTGACCGCAGACCTGGACCTCTCGATCAGCCGCCTGATCGACGAAGGATTTCCGGTGCCGCAGCTGTTCGCCCACCCATTCGCCGCCGTGTCGGCTCCCACCAACGATTCAACAACGCCGAACCTGCTCGCCGGAATTGTCGACGAGCGGTTCGTGGCCAGTGTCGCCAATATGCACGATGCAACCGTGGTGACGCCCGAGGACATCGCCGCCCGCCACCTGCCGCGTGTGGCGGTCCGTTCCGCGACGACGGCCCACGAGCTCTTCAACAGACTCGTGTCCGCGTCCACCCCCCTGTTG
>JBBKWQ010000123.1:0-4352 GCA_037969115.1 Ilumatobacteraceae bacterium | reverse complement strand
TTCACGACGATCGAGTTGCTCGACGTCCAGAGTCGGATCGTGTCCGTCGTCGGGGCCGGTCTCGACACTGGCGCCGGGACGGTCGATCGCTCGATCATCTACGCAGCGATCGCCTCGGCCGGCCAACTGAGCGGAGAGCAGGAACAACTCGTGACGGCATGGCTGACCAGCGGTGATCGTGTGCAGTGCGCGGTCGGTCGTGCGGGCACGGGGAAGACGACAACGATGCGGGTCGCGGCCGAGGCGTGGACCAACGCCGGATATCGGGTGCTCGGCGCAGCGGTGAAGGGTGAAGCCGCGCGCCAACTCGCGGTTGATGCGGGCATCGAGTCCGACACGGTTGCGATGCTGCTCGCACGATCCAACGGCAGCGTCCGTGTCCTTGATTCGCGCACCGTGCTCATCGTCGACGAAGCCTCCACCATCGGCGACCGAGACCTGCTCCGCCTCTGCGATCTGGCGGAGGCCTCGGGGGCAACACTTCGTCTCATCGGTGACACAGCGCAGCACGGGTCCGTGGCTGCTGGTGGGAGTTTCGCTGAGCTGGTCGACCTGGACCCGGCGCGAACTCCACGACTCGAGACCATGCGCCGGCTCACCGACGCCGGCGAGCGACACCGGGCCGATCTTGTCCGCAACGGTCGTATTGATTCTGCACTCGACGAGCTCGAGGCAAGCGGCCAACTCGTGCTGACCGAGAGCGACATCGACACTCACGCCGCGATGGTCGCCCGCTGGTATTCCGAGCGAGCGGCCGGACGGTCGCACCCGATGGTCCACGGACGGAACCGCGAGCGACGCATTCTGAACGCACTCGCCCAGCAGGTCCTCATCGCCGACGGCGTCGTCGACGAAACTCTCAGCGTCGTCCTTGCCGACGGCCGTCGGCTCTGTATCGGCGATCAGGTCGTCGCCCGACACGGAGACCGGTCGATCCACCCGGCCGGCGACCGCAACGCTGGATGCTCAACGGCACCACCGGGCACATCGCCGATATCCGGAGTCACTGTGACGAATCGCCCGACGCCGAGATCGACATCGCGACGCTCGCAGGAATCATCACGTGCAGCCGTGAAACGTTCGACCGGTCCGACGGTGGGATCGACCTCGCGTATGCCGTCACGTCCTATGCGGTTCAGGGTTCCACGAACGACGTGTCGACATCGGCGATCGGTCCATCGACGAACCGCAGCGAGCTGTACGTCGACATCACCCGAGGGCGCTTCCAGAACCAACTGTTCGGCACCCGACCGGTCACCGACGTCAACGAGGCGGGAGCCGGCCTCCCACGCCTGGCGAGCGAACTCGTGCCCGTGCTCCAAACGCGGCTGTCGCGATCCGATGCGCGCACCGCACTCGCCCTCGACCCGGCGGCCCGACACTCAGCCAACTACGCGCAAGGTCGCACGCTCGCCGGGCTCCACGCTGCCCGGCACCGGGGCGAAGGCGACCCATATCTCGACGCAGCAATCGGCCGCGCCGAGGCCGCGGTACGGAGAATCGCCGAACACGAACCGCCCACGAACATCGACCGCGTGTTGCCACCGTGTCCCAGGAGCCCGCACCTCGCTGCGCGATGGCGGGCCACCGTTGCCGACGTTGCCGTCTACCTCGCGACCGTGCAGCCTCGAACGAGACCCGATCAAGGTGGCCTACCAGGAGTGATCGGGTCTCGGGCCGAAGTTTCCGACCCGTCGAGATGGGACGAGATCGCGCAATCCCTCCGATCGACCGCCGCCGACATCGTCCTTCGAGAACTCGTCGATCATCTCCGTCGGTACGACGAACACGACGTTGCGCTCGTCGTGCAGCGACGACCCGACTGGCTCGTGCACCACATCGAATCCCGAGTGGAGGCCGGCACGCTCCCGGGGCTGGACCTCGGTCGCTTCGGAGCGGTCGTGCGAGACGTCGAGCGCTGGCGCGTTGAGCACGATCTTGTCGATCGCACCGATGCTGATGGGCCACTCGGGCCCGTTCCCGACGACGCCCGACTTCGAGCTGAACGCACCCAACTCCAACGACGACTCGTGACCCGTGCACGACCGGAGTCAGGACGGAGCATCGCGTGACGGAACCACTCCTGGCGACCGCCGTTGTCCCGTTCGTGCCCGTCGGTCGCCTTTACACCGATATGAGCCAAGCAACGAATAACCACCAGATTTCCGACCTACGGCTGCTGGACGTCGATCAGATCGCGGACCGATTGGGCGTGACGCCCCGATTCATCCGCCGATTGGTCGACGAGCGCCGGATCCCGTTCTGCAAGATCGGCAAGTTCGTCCGATTCGACGCGACCGAGATCGCCGTCTGGGTGGATGCTTGTCGAGTCGAGGCCCGCAGTTGACTTGTTCTCGAAGCGAGGTCTTGTACTCGACTTCGGCGTTGGAACCGTCGCCCTGAGCACGATCGAGCCGCGCCAATCGAATCGGGCCAGGGCCGATCTCGTTTTCGTCGTAGCCATCGAGCATTTTGGCGCGTGTCCCCCAACGGCACTTGTGGGACACCCGATGAGGCACGATCTCGGACGTGGTCGTCGACTCGGCTCCGGTGATCTCTGACGTCCTGCGCGGGGCGGTGTACGCCATGGTCCTGGCTATGGGCAAAGCTCCAAGAAGGGTCGGGCGAAGGTCGCGTTCCCGCCCGCGCCGACGGTGAATTCGCAGCCGAGTGTCGGGGAGGAGATGTCGTTAAGCAGGTCCTCACCTGCTGGCCGCACGCCGTTCTCGACCCACTCGAATAGGTCGCTGTAGGCCTGCTGGAGCTCCGCTCCCGTGAAGCTGCAGTGCCCGATGTCGCGAATCGCACGCTGGACGAGCATGTCGCTGAGCCCGTTGTCGATGACCTCCTGAGCGTAGATCTGCTCCATCTCGATCGGGACGAAGAGGTCGCCGGTGGTGTGGATCGACAGGACGGGGATCGACGGGCTGCCGTTCACGATCGGCGCGGGCTTCGTGCCTTGGGCGTTGCGCACCCTGTTCGCCGCAGTGGCGCGCTTCACGACGTCGTCGATTGTGCCGAACTCCGCGCCGTATTCGTCGGCGTAGAGGATGTCGCTGTTCTGGGAGACTCTTCCACTGCGGTTGGCGATCGTGCCGTCGCCCTCACCGAGGTCGAAGAAGAAGTCGCCGGTCGGGCTGGCAAGACCGTGCCAGAAGTACCAGGCCTCATCGAAGGTCACCCGCTCGCCACCGGAGCCGACCTCGATGAAGTCCTTGAACGTCTCGCCCTCCGGGGTCAACGGGGACGGCGCTCCGAAGATCTGACTGATCCCCCCAGCCCACTGTCCGCCGGGAACGTTCGAGAGCTCGGCTTTGATGTCCGGGACCGTCGTGTTGAGCCAGTCGTCGTCGGGATACACGAAGTCGGTCACCCCAGCGAACGCTGCGGAGCCGACGTTGTAGTCGAGGAAGTAGTCAAACAGCTCCACATCGCCCAACACGCCACAGGCCGGCAGGGCGCCGTCCCACAGGCTCGGATACTTCTCGATCGCGGCGACCGTGACGTGACCGCCCATCGAGAACCCAGCGAGATAGGTCTTGTCGAGGTCCTTGCGCAGCATGTTCTGCATATGTCGGGTGATGTTCTTGGTGTCGATGACCCCAATGCCTGGGTCGTAGCTGTTGCGTCGGTAACTCGACGCCGCCCAGGCGAAGCCCTGATCGGTCAGGAACTGGAACTCGGGCGGGGGGTCGACCGTGAGGTCCGTGCCCTCGCCCCGGTAGCCGTGAGCGTAGATCACGAGATCGCCGTTCCAGTTGTCAGGCACCTGCGCAATCCAAGCTGCGCCAGCGATCTCGCCAGACATCACATCTTGGCCGGTCGCAGCCTCGATCGCGGTCACGACTCCAGCAAGCTGCGCTTCGTCAATGACGTACTTCGGACCCTTCTCCGCTGAAACAAACGCCGGAACGCTCGCCACGAGCAACGCAGCTGCGACAGCGCAGACAACACCAAACTTCCGACTCATCTGTCCCCTCTTTCCGGCGACCCCCGTCACCCTCGCGTGCCCGGAAACTAACAAGCGCTGGTCAAGGCGTCTGTGATTCCGATCACACACGACGGTTGTGACTCGCCCGTCTGGCTTGCTCAATCTGCCACGCAATATCTACCCATACCGAGCACCAGACATCGACGGCACCGCACGCTCACCCGGGGTGTCCCTGATCGCCGGCTGGAGGATGCCATTCGGAGCGGGCAAGCGTCATTGCAATGCCGGTTCGTGGTCGCCCTGCTCGACGGGGCACATCAGCGGGCTCCAGCGTGAAATGAGCCTCATCGAGGTGCCGCCTCGCCGCAGCTCGAGATTTCCGATGCTGGTGCATATCGCGCAGCTGAGCGGGCGATCCTGT
>JBBKWQ010000122.1:0-31124 GCA_037969115.1 Ilumatobacteraceae bacterium | reverse complement strand
CGCCGAACGTTCCGGGAGCTCGGGGCGACAACAGAGCTGCTCGCCGTCGAGGCGGCCGCGAAGGGTGCTGGCGCGGCGCCGCGACGGGCGTGCGGTCTCACGGACCGCGAGGTCGAGGTGCTCGTTCTCGTTGCGGCGGGGAGGTCCAACCGGGCCATTGCCGACGAGCTGTTCATCAGCGTCAAGACGGTCGCCCGGCACGTCAGCAACATCTTCACCAAGCTCGGTGTGTCGTCGCGGGCAGCCGCGACCGCCAAGGCCTTCGAGCACGATCTCGTGTAGCGGCCTGTCGACGGGCGGACCACTGCCCGTCTGCGAGTACCCATCTGATCGAGGTGTGGCGTAATGCGCAGTTCGACCGATGCGGCTTGGCACCGGCGTTTCGTATGTTCAACGTGGAGCCTACGAAAGGACCAAACATGACCACCGACACAATCGACACCGTTGAACGCACAACCAGTCAAGGCAGCAACCACGAGTCGGCGGCCACGGTCCTCGACGCTGTGCGGACCCTGATCCCGGCAATCGCAGGACGCGGCGACGAGATCGAACAAGCGCGCCGAGTACCCCCCGATCTCGTCGCCGGGCTCACCGCTGCCGGATGTTTCCGGCTGACTGTGCCAGCCCGTTACGGAGGTCTCGAAGCCGATCTCGCCGCCTCACGTCAGCAGATCCACCTGCTGGCCAGGGCCGACGGCTCGGTGGCGTGGACGACCGGGATCGGCAGCATCGCCCCGCTCGTACTGGGTGCGCTTCCCATCGAGACGATCGACGAGATCTTCGGGGCGGGTCCCGACGTCATCCTCGCCGGTGTCTTCAACCCGAGCGGCGTCGCCACACCCGTCGACGGTGGCTACCGGGTCGGCGGCCGGTGGACGTTCGCCAGCGGATGCCAGCATGCCGGTTGGTTCATGGCCCATTGCGTCGTTGACGACGGCCGGATGCCACCGCTGCGCATGATGGTGCTCCCGCCGAGCGACGTCGAGATCATCGACACATGGAGGACCGCTGGGCTGTGCGGCACGGGCAGCCATGACTTCGTGATCGACGACGTCTTCGTGCCCGAAGCCCGTACGTTCGCCGTGTGGGACGAGTCGAAGTTCGACTCACCCTTGTTCCGGATCCCTGAACTGTCGCTCTCTTCGATGATGATCGCGACCGTCGCCGTCGGCATCGCCGAGGGTGCGATCGACGAACTGACCGCGCTTGCCACCAACAAGGTTCCGATGTTCGCCGAGTCGACGCTGGCCGCCAATCCGTTGTTTCAGTACCAGCTCGGTGAGGGCGTCGCTCAGCTGGCTGCGGCCAAGGCGCTGCTCGACGCCGAAGCCGACGCAGCATGGAGCACCGCGGTCGAGGGCACCGAGTTTACACCAGAGCAGCGGGCGCGCATTCGTGCTGGGGCGACGTGGGCGACACGCACCGCGGCCGCGGTGGTCGACACCGCCTACACCGCCGGCGGCGGCTCGGCGCTGTACTCGACCAGCCCGCTGCAACGCCGACTACGCGATGTCCACGCCGTCACCCAGCACTTCGCCGTCAAAGCCGACACGTACACCAAAGCCGGCGCCGTGCTCGGCGGCCAAGACGTCGACCTCACCTTCCTGTGAGCAACAGGGGAAAGAGAATCCGATGTCGACCACCACTCGAAATGAGACACGTACGGGGGCGTTCGAGGACCGACTCGTCGAGGTACTCAATGCCGGCGCATTCGCGCTGGTGATCTCGATCGGTCATCGCACCGGCCTGTTCGACGCGATGGCCACGATGTCTCCTTCCAGCAGCGCCGAAATCGCCGAGGAGGCGGCGATGCACGATCGCTACGTATGCGAGAAGACAGTGGCCAGACCGTGCTCCCGGCGTTGCGCGAACACATCTTGTCCCTCGTCGCCGGCCTGACGGGTCGCCTCGAAAGCGGAATCCGAGTCCTCGACGTCGGTTGCGGACGAGGTCGGGCGCTCAACACGCTCGCCGGTTGGTTTCCGAACAGCCGCTTCGTCGGCTTGGACCTCTCCGAAGCAGCAATCGAACACGCCCGACACGAAGCGACGCGTGCCGGACATGACCATGTCACGTTCGCTGCTCGTAACTTGAGTGACTTCGATCGCCAAGCGGACCGCGAGGCATATGACCTCGTTTTCACGTTCGACGCCGTGCACGACCAGGCGAACCCAGCGGTGTGCCCAGAACGGCGAGGGGCTCGACGCCATGTGGGGACGCGAAACCGCCGAAGCACTCATGAGCGAGGCAGGTTTCCGTTCGATCGAAGTCCACCAACTGCCACACGACATCCAGAACGACTACTACGTCTGCCGATCCTGAACGAGACCCTGACCGGACGACTGATCAGGCAGGTGGACGCCGGCCGAAATAGCCTTCGGGAATGGCAACCGATGGAACGATCCAGATGCCGGACAGGCGCATCGTTGGGTTTGCCGACTTCGGAAACCCCGGCCACACCGCTGTGCTGTGGTGCCACGGTGGTCCAGGCTGCCGGCTCGGTCCCGCCTACGTCGCGCCGGCCGCCGTCGACGAAGGGATCCGTCTCATCGGTATCGACCGCCCCGGCTACGGTCTGTCCATCCCACAGCCGGGACGAGGCATCTCTGACTGGGTCGAAGACGCGCTCGCGGTCGCTGACCACCTCGGCATCGACAGCTTCGCCACGATCGGCCTGTCGACCGGTGGCGCGTATGCACTCGCGGTCGCCGCTCTGGCTGCTGATCGTGTGACCGGTGCCGTCGTGTGCTGCTCGATGACCGACATGCGACACGTTCCCGCACGAAACACCATGAGCCGGCCCCACGCACTCGCGGTCTGGGAAGCAGGCGACCGCGATGCAGCCATGGCGGCAGCCGAGGCATCCCACGGGATCGACGGCACCAAGATCATCGAATCCGCCGACGGGCCAGCGCTGCCCCCGACGGATCAAGCCATGTTGCAAGATCTGTGGGGCCAGCACTGGATGGCCGCGCTCCCAGAGATGTTCGCCCACGGGGTCGAGGGCTACACCGACGATCGCCTCGCCGACGGAGACGGCTGGACCACCTTCAACGTCAACGACATCGCCTGCCCAGTCATCGTGCTCCACGGCAGCGCCGACGTGATCGCCGATCCCATTCACGCCCGCCATACCTCCTCGATCGTGGCGAACGCCGAACTTCACATCGTTCCTGGCGCCGGGCACTTCAGCATCGAGGACCACATCATCCCAACGCTCACCGACCTGTATCAAACACCAGCAGGCTCATCCCAAGCGCCCTAAATCACACACCCATAGTCGATTCGGCCCGTTCGCTCATCTTGTAACTGATCTACTCCCCTGCAGTGCTCGACATCACGCGCCGAGATCCTCCAGCCCCCGTTCGGTATCCGGCATTGCGATCGCCCGCCGTTCAGCGGCAACCGCACAGAACGCGCGCTCCGTAATCCTGTCGAGGAGGGCGAGCACGTGTGGCACTTCGAAGCCTCTTTGTGACCCCTGATTTCGAAGATGGTTTCGGACGCGCGAGGTCGGGCCTCTGGCGGAGCCTGAGGTCGCGTCGTAGGGTTGGTTGTCGGGTCCGGGAGTGACCTATCCGAAGAGCCGGCCGTTCAGGATGTGAGCCGGTCACGCTGGATATCGTGTCATGCCTGATTGTCCTCCCGGACCCACTTCACGGGCCGTCCGAGCGGTTCAGGACACGCCGAACGTTGCCGGACGCAACTAGATCGACACCGCGGTGCCTGTGACGTGGATGCCCCCCGCCTTTGGGATGTGCACCTCGATGAGACTCGGGCGACCCATGTCGACGCCTTGGGTGATGACGATGTCGGTCGGTGTGTCGACGTATCCGTGGTGACGGAGGTAGCCCCCGAGTGCCGCTGCCGCAGCGCCCGTTGCCGGGTCCTCGACGACGCCACCCACGGGGAAGGGATCCCGAGCGTGGAACCGATGGGCGGTCTCTCGCCAGACGACCTGGATCGTGGTGATGTCGTGTTCGAGCATCAGCGCCTTCACCGTGTCGAACTCGTAGGAGAGAGCAGAGAGTGTCGCGCGTCGAGCGAGTGGCAGCACCAGGTGCCAGGCACCGGCGAACGCCAGGTCGGGTTCGAGTGCCGGGTCGAGGTCGGTGCTCGACCAACCGAACCCGTCGAGCACGGATGCGAGCAGTCCGGCAGGGATGTCGCGCCGGCGCGGCTCGACCGAAGTGAGCGTTGCAAGCACCTGTTTCGAGTCGCTCCGAACCTCCACCGGCACCTCACCGACGGCGGTCTGCAGGCGGTACGTCTGGTCGCCGTACCGACGACCCAGAACCGTGGCCGCGGCGATGGTGGCATGGCCGCAGAAGTCGATCTCGCGCTCGGGGCTGTAGTACCGGGTGATCCACTCGTCGCGGTGTTCTGTTCGCGCGAGAAAGGCGGTCTCGGAGAAACCGACCTCGAGGGCGATCCGTTGCATGTGCTCCGGCGACGGGAGCGTCCAGCCGATCCACACGCCGGCCGGGTTCCCGCCCTCCGGCGTGGTCGTGAAGGCGGCAAGTCGGTCGAGCGTCGGCTCGACCAGATCGAGGTCGAGGCTCATGCCGCAGCGGCCGTTCGCGTGAACCGGCCGTCGTGGAAGTAACGGACGACGGTGTGCCCTTCCGGGCAGCGCAGGTAGGCGAGGGGACCTTCGGACGTGTTGTGGAACGACACGATCGAGCGAGCACCGATGAGGTGTTGGCGGTCGCAGTGGTGACAGTGGATGGTGAACATGGTCCCATTCTGAGCGTCACCACCCACAACTACAAGCGATTGATTATAACGTGATACATGTAGTAGAACTTAACTATGGACATGACGATGCAGCAGCTGCGGATGCTCCGCGAGGTCTCCCATCGCTCCACCATTGCGGCCGCTGCCGACTCACTCGGGTACACGCCGTCGGCGGTGTCGCAACAGTTGTCGAGCCTGGAGAAGTCGACGGGAGTGGCCGTCTTGGAGCGAGTCGGCCGCAACGTCCGACTCACCGATGCCGGCCGCGAACTGGTGCGACATGCCGATGGTCTGTTGGCAGGCATGGAAGCCGCCCAGGTGGCGCTCGAGAGCGTGAACGGTGCGGTGCGGGGTGACCTCAACGTCACCGTGTTCGAGTCGGTTGCGGCGACGTTGCTGCCGCAACTGCTGACGCGCTTGTCGGCGCAGTACCCCGATCTGCATCTCCGCACCCGGCAGTGCGACCCGTACGACGCGCTCGACGCGTTGGTCCACGGCGATATCGACCTGGCGTTCACCGTCGACTATCCGCATGCGCCGGAGCCACAGCGAGACGACATCATCCGCTACACCATCCTGCAGGACTGGTTCCGGGCGGTCCTACCCTCCGACGACCCCATCGAAGGGTCGGTCGCGCTCGCCGACCTGGCCGATCGGCCGTTCATCTGCTCGTCGCCCACGATGAGCTGCGGACGATGTGTCGTCGCCGCATGTCGAGAAGTGGGCTTCGAGCCGGACATCGTCCACCAGGTCGATGACTATCCGACGGCGATGTACCTCGTCGGCGCCGGTCAAGGGGTCTCGCTCATCAGCGACCTCGGCCTCGCCGACCCGCGGCCTGGCATCCGCATCGTCGATGTGACGCCGCCGTTCTCGCGCCTCGTGCAGCTCTCGTATCGAACCGCGAGCGAGCATCGACCGGCGATCAAGGCCGTGCGCGACACGTTGCTGCAGATGATCGCCGACACCAACTGACGATCAGGCGGCGGTGCGTCAGACGCCGCGGGCGTCGATGGCTGCCTGGTCGTACGGCTCGATCATGATGCATTCGCCTGGGCACTCCTCGGCGGCCTCGACCGCGAGGTCGATACGTGAATCGGGGATGCGAGCGACGCCCTTGCCGTAGTCGGGGCCGTGACCGGGCCCGTCGGCACCATCGAAGATGATCGTCGTGCCGAAGTGCTCAGACTCCTCCTTCACCACCCAGAGGCCGTCGTCGCGAGCCACGAAGACGTCGGGACAAATTTCCGAGCAGATTCCGTCGCCGGTGCAGAGGTCCTGGTCGATCCAAACCATGAGTGTGCTTGCCATGCTGTGGTCCCTTCGGTTCACCGTCGCGGCCCGTGACCGCTCGACTTCGAGTGCCTCAGACTTTAGGCACTCAGAAGCCGGTGGCCCAACGCCACCCACGTGGTCTCGGGAAATCTTGATGGTTGCGCTCGATGCGCCAGACTCCTCGTATGCGTGCACCCCGGATCCACGAGGTCGAGTTCTCCGATCTGCTGCGCCTCGAGCCGCACGGCCCCGATACGTTCGTCGGCATCGGCGTCCGGTACCCGTGGGGTGGGCGCCTGTTCGGTGGCCAGGTCGTCGCCCAAGCCCTACGGGCCGCCGCCCAGACGGTGCCGGACGACCGTCCGGTGCACTCGCTGCACTCGTACTTCATCCGACCGGGCTCACCCGACGAGCCGATTCGATACGAGGTCGAGCGGTTGCGAGACGGCCGGTCGTTCACGACCCGTCAGGTCGTGGCACGCCAGTCGAGCGGTGCGATCCTCAACCTGTCGGCGTCGTTCCAGGTCGTGGAGAACGAGGCCGACGAGCAACTCGCGACGTTTCCCGACGATCTCCCGAGGCCCGACGACCCCGCCCTGACCGACTACTCGTGGGGACGAATGATCGATCGCCGGGCAACCGAACTCGCCGATCGGCGGCTGGGCTATTGGCTGCGACTCACCGCCGACATCGGCGACGACCCGGTCGATCACGCTTGCGCACTCGCGTTCATGTCGGACGCGGCACCATCGCGCGCTGCCCGCTCACCTCATCCCGATTTCGAGAACGAGATCAGCGATCGCAGCAGCTTCCAGGGCGCGAGCCTCGACCATTCGGTGTGGTTCCATCGCCCGAGTCGGGCCGATCGCTGGCACTGGTTCGACACGCGGTCGCACGGCCTGTCAGGAAGTCGCGGCCTCGTGACCGGCGACGTGCTCACCGACGACGCGACGCACGTCGCGACGATCGCCCAACAGGTTCTGCTCCGCAGGGTCGTCGAGAGTGACGGTCGGGGCATTCGGTGATCGTCATCGTGGAGCGAATTCGCCGGCATGCGGTAGCTTCGCCAGTTCGGCGGATATGAGGAGGTATGACACCGGTGCAGGTCGGATGTGGGTGCGTGAACCTGGGAAGTGCGTCGAACACGGCGAGCACGAGCGAGCAGATCAAGCTGGTTCGCACAGCGATCGATCTCGGGGTCACGGTGTTCGACACTGCCGACGCGTACGGGAACGGCTCGAGCGAACGCCTTCTCGGTCGGGCGCTCGCTGACCGACGTCAGCACGTCACCATCTCGACCAAGGCCGGCTATGTGTTCCGACCGCGGTCGAGCCACGAGCAACGGGCGCGGCGGATCGCGGCAACCGTGCAGCGAGCCGTGACCGCGGCAAGGGCGAGGATCGCGTCCACCGACGGTGACGCACCGATCGGAACCTCGGGCCCGGGTGGCAGCTATCAGCACCAGGACTTCTCGCCGGCCCACATCACCGCGGCGGTCGAGGCCAGCGTGCAGCGGCTCGGGACCGACTACGTCGACGTGCTCCAGCTCCACGGACCCGTTGTATTCGTGCCGGGGCTGCTCGACGAGCTGCAAGGACTTCGTGAACGAGGACTCGTCCGTCGTTTCGGCGTCGGCAGTGAGTCGGTCGAATCGGCTCGGGAGTGGGTCGGTGCGGCGAATCTCGACGTGATCCAACTGCCGTTCGGCGTGCTCGATCCAGAGGCGAGTCGCGAGGTGTTCGAATCGGCCCGCATCGGCGATGTCCAGATCTGGGCGCGTGGGGTCCTGGGCGGTGGGGTCCTGGCGGCCGCCATGAACGACATCGACTCGGTGTCGACGCATCCCAAGTCCACCCTCATCCGGGCTTTTGCCGACATCGCCACTCAGGCCGGGATGGGAATCGACGAGCTTGCCGTTCGATGGGTGCGGCGACACAGCCATGTGTCGACGATGCTCGTCGGCATGAGCTCGCGAGATCACCTTCGGCGGAACGTCGCGCTCTCCGAGTTGCCGGCGCTCCCCGACGATGTCGCGGCGGCCATCGATTCGGCTCGCAGCACGTTCGAGCAATCGCCCGGAGACGTCCGATGACGTCGGGCGTGTCAGACGAACCGGTCGTCGTCATCGGGAGCGGCCCGTCCGGCGCCGTGGCAGCGGCACGACTGGTCGAGCGGGGGCTCGATGTGGTGATGCTCGACTCCGGCACGATGGCACCTCGTGGCGTCGTGGTTCGTGTGGCCGATCACACCGTGTTCCGGAAGCGGTTCTCCGGCACCGACTACCGGAAGTCATCGGACACGGCCGAGAACGTCGACTGGTTCTCCAGCTTGTCGCAGGGTGGTCTTTCCAACCACTGGACCGCGGCGGTGCCCCGATTCGCGCCGGCCGACTTCGACGACGGCGGCCGGCTCGACGAGCGATACGTCTGGCCGGTGACCTACGGCGAGTTGGAGCCGTACTACGAGATCGCCGAACACCACCTGACCGTGACGGCCGGCGAGAAACTGAATGGTGTCCCGTCCAATCGGCTTCGTCATCGTGTTCGGTTGCCTTCGGACTGGGCAGAGCTCGCGAGTGCGGCGAACGACAACGGTGACGGTGTGGGCGCCCTCCCCATGGCAAAGGGACACCCCTGGATGGTGGCGTTGCGCGGTAGCGAATTCGACAGTTACCACTGCGTCCTCCAATCGCTGCTCGAGTCGCCGCGTTTCCTGCTGCGGCGCGGCGCCCACGTCGACCGCATCACTGCCGCAAACGGTCGCGCCGAGTCGGTGTGCTACATCGACCGGGCGTCGGGGCAGACCCGCGTGCAGCGGGCGCGCGCCGTCGTGGTCGCGGCAGGAACGATCGACTCCACGATGATCCTGCTGCGTTCGACGTCGTCCGAACACCCCAACGGCATCGGCAACGAAGAGGGTCTGGTCGGGCGTTACCTCCACGACCATCCACGGGAGTGGTGGACGGCGACCACGGAGCGGCCGATGCGGGCGCTCGCCCACCCCGTCTACGTGGCTCGCGCGCCGTATGCGGACTCCGAACCGTTGATGGGAACCTCTCACACGGTTGGCCTGACATCGGGTCTGCAGCGCATCAAGTCGCTCATGCGTCGACGCGTCGATGTCGTCGGCGTTCAGGTCTTCGGCACGATGGTGCCGAGGCCCGACATCGGTGTGACCCTCGAACGATCTGGCGCTGCCGACGCGGTCGGCGACCGGCCACGCATCGACCTCGCCTACGACGATGCAGCGATGCGAAACATGGAGTTCGCTCGCGAACGACTGCGCACCGTGCTGGCTGGGGCTGGGCTGCGCATCGAGATTCCCGGCCCGTTCCACTCGCTTCGCCCGGGTTCATCGGTGCACTTCGCCGGCACCGCGCGCATGCATCGCGATCGAAAGTTCGGCGTGGTCGATTCGTTCAACCGGGTGCACGATCTGCCCAGCGTGGTGGTGGCCGACATGAGCTGCTTCACCACCGGTCCCGAGAAGAACCCGACACTCACCGCGATGGCACTGGCGATCCGCGCAGCCGACCAGCTCGCTCGCGACGTCGCGTGACGAGCACGGCGCCGGGCCCTACCTCCACGCCGCCGGACAGTCCATGTGATCCGTGACCGCACAATCGTCGCCGAACACGACGAATCGATCGAAGCCGCGCAGGAACCAGCGGTCGTGGGTCACCGCGATGACGGTGCCTTCGAACTGGTTCAAACCGACCTCCAGCGCCTCGGCGGAGACGAGGTCGAGGTTGTCCGTCGGCTCGTCGAGCAGCAGCAGGGTGGCGCCCGACCGCTCGAGCAGCAGGATCTGAAATCTGGCCTGCTGTCCACCTGAAAGCGTTTCGAACGGCTGGTGCGCGTTGTCCTGGATCTCGTAGCGGCGCAGCATGCCCATCGCGGGACCCAACACGACGTCGTGGTCGTGCAAGATCTCGACAGGCGTGCGGCCGACCCACTCGGGATGATCGTGTGTCTGGTGGAACAACCCGGCGACCACGCCCGCGCCGAGGCGCCACGTTCCGTCGTGATGCACGTGCTGTCCCGCCAGAAGACGGAGGAAGTGACTCTTTCCGACGCCGTTGCCCCCGAGCACCGCGACACGCTCGCCGTACCAGAGCTCGAGATCGAAGGGGTCGGTGAGGCCGGACAGTTCGAGCTGCTCGATGATCACCGCCCGCTTGCCCGTGCGCGCGCCGCGAAGCCGAACGTCGATCTGCTGGTCGCGGAGTTCGATGGGCCGGTCGTTCTTGTCGAGAAAGAGACGGAGGCGAGATTCGGCGGCCTTCAACTTCGGCGCGAACGTGTCGCTCATCTTGGCGCGGCGTCGCATCTCCGCAACCATCCCTTCGAGCCGCTTGCGTTCGTCGTCGAAGAGCGCAGTATCTCGCGAGCGCTTCTCGTGCTGGAGCTTCTTCGCCTCGGCGTACGTCGCGAAGCCGCCGCCGTGGCTCCAGGTGCCTTCGGCCTCGACGGTGACGATCTTGTTCGCGGCGGCAGCGAGGAGTTCGCGGTCGTGACTCACGAACACCACGGTCTTGCGTGTCGACTGCAGTTGTGACTCCAACCAGCGTTTGGCCGGCACATCGAGGAAGTTGTCGGGCTCATCGAGCACCAGGATGTCGGCTTCGCCGCGAAGCAGGAACTCGAGTGCCATGCGTTTCTGCTCGCCGCCACTCAGCGTCGGGAGCGGCCGCTGATCGACGTCGGCGAGGTCCTGGCCGAGCGTGCGGCCCACGGCCTCGTCCCACTGCACCTCGATGTCGTAGCCACCGACCTCACCCCAGTGGCTCAGCGCTTCCGCATACTTCATCGGGTCGACATCGAGTTGTGCCTGCGCTCGCTCGAGCTGCGTTGCCGCGTCGATGATCCGCTCGGGCGAGAGCGAGAGCAACAGGTCGCGTACCGTCACCGGGGCGTCATTGTCTCCCCGGCCGGCGTTGGCGCCGACCAGCTGGCGCATGATGCCGAGCCGACCGTCGATCGAGATCGTGCCGCTCGTGGCGTCGGTGTCGCCGCAGACCATGCGGATCAGCGTCGACTTCCCGACCCCGTTGGCGCCGACGAGTGCCACCCGCTCGCCGTTGCCGACCGCGAAGGACACATCGCTCAGCAGCTCCTCGCCGCTCGGCAGTTTCCAGCCCACGTGGCTGAATTGAATGGAACCCATCGTGCGAGGCTAGGGCTTTGCCCACGTCGGCCGCCGCGGGGTTTCGCTTACCAGACCGGGTCGGGAATTCCGTAGGTCACGCAGACGCCACCGATGTTGATGACCAGCAGAGCGATCGCCACGAACGCAAGAACTGCGGCACGCTTCGACGACCGCACTGCCATGGGAACGGGCATGTACCACTCGGGCAGGAGCCCGGGAACCGGACCGTCGATCGCGAACGGCTCGGCATCGGGGTCGATCGGTGCGTCGGGGTCGGCTGCTAGGGCCAACTCGGTCAGTTCTGCGTCGCTGATCTCCATCTCGTCCGTCTCGTCCATCGTGGTGGGAATCGTACATCGAGGACTTGACGCGACCGTGACGAACGTCGGCCTCCACTCGCGGCGATCTCGCGCCGATAGGGTTGGTGACCGCTCAGCGCCTTGTGACCCCCCATCTGGCGTGCACACGCCAGAAATCCAAGGTGTTCTCCGTGTCTCTAGAAACTGTCGATGCTCAGCGCCGCGCGCTGTCCCGGACGATCCGTCGAAGTTGGTGGACCAGCCCGAAGGCCGATCTGCTGTCCGGCCTCGTCGTTGCGCTCGCGTTGATCCCCGAAGCGATCTCGTTCTCGATCATCGCCGGCGTCGACCCCAAGGTCGGCCTGTACGCGTCCTTCTCGTTCGCCATCATCATCTCGTTCGTCGGTGGCCGCGCCGGAATGATCTCGGCCGCAACGGGCGCCATGGCGCTGGTGCTCGTGCCCCTCGTGGACGAGTACGGCATCGGGTACTTGTTCGCCGCCACCATTCTCGCCGGCGTGATCCAGGTCGGTCTTGGTTACCTCGGCATCGGTGCGCTCATGCGGTTCATTCCGCGCACGGTGATGCTCGGGTTCGTGAACGCGCTGGCGATTCTCATCTTCATGGCGCAGATCCCGCACATCTTCCTGACCGACGACGGTGTCGATCGCAGCCAGCTCGGTCTGAACGTGGCCTTCATCGCCATCGGACTCGTCATCATCTACGGCCTTCCTCGCATCACCACTGCGGTGCCGTCGCCGCTCGTCGCGATCGTCGTACTCGCCGGCGCCGCGATCACGATGAAGCTCCAGCTGCCCACGGTGGGCGACATGGGTGAGCTGCCCAGTTCGCTGCCCTTCGTGGCGCTGCCCGACGTGCCGATCGCCTTCGCAACACTCCGAATCCTGCTGCCGGTCGCGATCACACTCGCATTCGTTGGCCTGCTCGAATCGCTGCTCACCGCGCAGCTCCTCGACGACCTGACCGACAGCGACTCCGACAAGAACGTCGAATCGCGCGGCCAGGGCATCGCCAACGTGGCCACTGGGTTCCTCGGCGGTATGGCCGGCTGCGCCATGATCGGCCAGTCGATGATCAACCACCGCTCGGGCGGCCGGACGCGGCTGTCGACCCTCGCTTCGGGCGTCTTCCTCCTCGTGCTGATCCTGGCACTCGGCGGACTCGTCGCCCAGATCCCCATGGCCGCGTTGGTCGCGGTGATGATCATGGTGGCGCAGGGCACCTTCAACTGGAACAGCATCAAGCCCGAGACGCTCGAGCGCATGCCGCGCACCGAGACGGCCGTGATGGCTGCGACCGTCGCGGTCGTCGTGTTCACCCACAACCTCGCTTACGGCGTCGGTGCCGGGGTGATCTTGTCGGCCGTCTTCTTCGTCCGCCACGTCTCACACGTGGTTCGAGTCACCAGCGTGGTCGATCCGGACAACGTCGAGCGGCTCTATGCCGTGAGCGGCGAGCTGTTCTTCGCTTCCACCAACGATCTCGTGCACTCGTTCGATTACGACGCAGTCAACGTCGGCCGAGTCGAGATCGATCTGAGCAGCGCTCGAATCTGGGACACGTCGGCCGTGGTCGCACTCGACGCGGTCGTTGCCAAGTTCGCCGAACGCGGCATCCACGCCGAGTTGGTCGGGCTCAATCGGCACGCCGAAGCCCTGCACAACACGCACTCCGGCAAAGTGGCGACCGGGCACTGAGCGCGCAGTCGTCGCGACGGCTGCTCAGAGCACCTCGAACGTGAGACCCGCGTTGGCCTCGAGGGCGCCGACGAGGGTGCCGCCGAGCGCCGTCGACGGGGTCCAGAATCCGCCGGCGACTCCGGTCTTGGCACCGCGTCCGAGGTGGAGCAGTGCGAACGCCGTCTCGCCGAGCATCTTGGCTGTCGAGCCGTAGCCGGGGTCGCGGTCACCGGTGACCTTGGTGGCGATGGTGCGACCGTCTGCGGTCGTGCCGAAGAAGCGGATGTCGAAGTAGCCGGCCTCCTGGGCGGCCGGGCTCGGACCCTCACCGGGCTTGGGCAGCACGAAGCGGTTCAGGAACGTGCGCGCAGGCGCAAATGCCGCAACGCCCATGAACCCGCCGAGTCCGCCTGCCAATGCACCGGCCTTGGCGGCACCCACGGGGCCAGCCCCCATCATCATCGCCTCGTCGTAGAGGAACCCGTCGCCCCACGGCCGACCCTGGAGCGCGTGACTCCGGTGCACGACACGTGTGTTGATCGACGCCATCACGAACGGGCCGACCCACTCACCGGACGCCTCGTCGTTCTTCGGCAGGGTGACGTTCGGTTGCGTCACACCACTTCGCATGCCTTCGGGTGCGAGCGAATACGGATTGGCCAGAACTTTGCGGAGATCGGGATCGTTCGCTGTCTCCTCCATCACGTTCATCATGCTGGCGACCGTGCCGCCGCTCGCGCCGCCCTTCATCGCCTTCACCCGCATGGCGATGGCCGTGCACGGTTCGCCGAACTTCTCGACGGCCCGTTGCTGGGTGAACCACACACCGAGGTCGGAAGGAATCGAGTCGAAACCGCACGTGTGCACGATGCGAGCACCGCTCTTCTCGGCCTCTGCTGCGTGAGCGTCGATCATCCGCTGCATCCACTGTGGCTCACCGGTGAGGTCGCAATAGTCGGTGCCGGCCGCGGCTGCCGCCGCGACGAGCTCTGATCCGTAGAGCGCGTATGGCCCGACAGTCGAGATCACGACCCTGGTCGAATCGACCAGCGACGCCATCGCGTCGGCGTCGGATGCGTCGGCGACGATGTGGGGCACGACGGCGCCCGTGGTCGCCGCGACCGAGTCGAGCTTCGATGCACTCCGTCCGGCGATGGCCCACGCGAGCTCACCGTCGGTGCCGTGGCGCTCGACCAGGTATCGACACAGGATCTGCCCGACGAAACTGGTGGCACCGAACACCACGATGTCGAACTGGCGGTCGGCGCGAGACGTCATGACGATTGAGGTTACGGCCGCGATCGTTCGACGCGCGATCCGGTCGGCCGAGCTGCTTGCTCGGCATCTCGAAGGATGTCGCGCAACGGTCGACCCGTCGCCGCTGCGGCCGCCATCGCGTCGTCGTGCTCGACCTTGACGCGACCAACCCCGACCTTCACTCGGACCTCGTGGCCGTCGATCGTCACGGTCGACTCGTCTCGTTGTTGTGGCCATCGCTCGACGGTGGATGCGCGGAGTCCGAGCGTGCCGGTCTCGGCGATCATCACCTCGGCGACGGCCGACAGCGAAGAGTCGTCGCAGAGTGCGTGCACCGTGTGTGCCGGCCGACCCTTCTTCATCACGATCGGTGTCACCCACGCATCGTGTGCCCCGGCAGACAACATCGCGGTGATCGTGTTCGCCAGCACCTCACCCGTCACGTCGTCGACGTTGGCTTCGAGCAGCCGTGCCGCCCGCCCGGCGCCCGCAACGGTCGCCGCCGGGTTGATCGAGTCGCCGACCACTGCCTGCACCACGTTCGGTCGCTCGGCCGGGTCGGCGGTGCCGGCCCCGTACCCATTGGCGGCGACCACCATGGGTGGCATCGGGCCGAAGTCGTCGGCCAACACGGTCATCAGAGCGACCCCGGTCGGCGTGGCGAGTTCCATACCGGTGTCGACGCCGACCACGGGAGCGCCGCGGCTCGCGAGGAGCTCGCTCACGGCGGGAACAGGATTCGGCAGGATGCCGTGCGCGGTGCGAACCGTGCCACGACCGACAGCGATCGGGCTACACACGACCCGGTCGATCTGCAACGATTCGAGCGCAGCACAGACGCCGACGACATCGAGGATCGAGTCGAGTGCTCCGACCTCGTGGAGTTCGACGTCGTCGGGGTCCATGTCGTGGATGTCTGCCTCGATGCCGGCGAGCGCTCGGTACACCCGAACGGCTCGTTGCTTGACCCGGTCGGGGAGGTCGGCTTGGTCGATCAGCGCGATGACCTCGCTCGCTGGTCGATGCTGATGATCGTCGTCGTGATCATCGACGACAACGTTCGCCCAGGTCGACCCCACGCCGCAGCGCTGCACTCGCTCGAACGTGACCGCGAATCCGTCGAACCCGAGGCTGCCGAAGGCGTCCATCACGTCGAGTTGCGAGGCGCCCGCGTCGATCAGCGCTGCCAACAACATGTCGCCCGCCACACCGGCGCAGCAGTTCAGCCACAAGGTTCGCGTCATCGCCGCAGCATTCGTGTGACTGCGGCCGCCGCACCGAATCCGTTGTCGATGCCGACGACAGTCACGCCGCTCGCACACGAGGCGTGCATCGCCAGCAGCGCCGTGACGCCGTCGAGACTCGATCCGTATCCGACACTGGTGGGCACCGCCACGACGGGAGCGGAGGTGAGCCCGCCCACCACGCTGGCGAGCGCGCCCTCCATGCCGGCGACGACGATGACGGCGTCGGCAGCCGTGATGGGGTCGACGTGGGCGAGCAATCGGTGCAGGCCGGCCACGCCGATGTCGTGGAGACGTTCGGCTCGGATGCCGTGCGCCCGAAGCGTGATCTCGGCCTCGTCCGCGACTGGCGTGTCCGCGGTGCCGGCCGACGTGATGACCACGTGCGGGGCGTCGAGATCGGGCGGTTGGGGTGAGCGCCAGAGGATGCAGCGGCCGAACTGCTCGACATGATGGTCGTGGCCGTAGGCGGCAAGCGTCGCTTTGGTCTGATCGTCGGAGGCCCTGGTGAGCAGCACCGGGCCGGTGCCGTGATCGAGGAGTTCGCCGACGATACGCACACACTGTTCGGGCGACTTGCCGGGGCCGTACACGGCCTCCGGCATCCCCTGTCGGAGCTGGCGGTGGTGATCGACCAGCGCTTCGCCGACGTCGGCGAACGGCAGGCGCGACAGTTGTGCCACGGCGTCGTCGGGAAGCACGGTGCCGTCACGGATTCCGTCGATGAGTGCACGGAGCTCTGAAACGTTCACGCTCGACATCGTGGCAGACCCGTAGCCTGTTTCCCCGATGACTCAGCAAGTTGTTTCGCCGACCTCCGATGTCCCGTCCCGGGTGGCGTTCTTCGGTCCCTTCGGCACGTTCACCGAACAGGCACTCCGCACCCAGCCCGACCTGTCGAACTACGAACTCGTCCCGCTCCGCACGGTGCCCGACGTACTCGACGCGGTGACCAACGGGTCAGTCGACTTCGGCTTCGTGCCGATCGAGAACTCGATCGAGGGGATGGTCAACTTCACGCTCGACGCTCTCGTGTTCGACCACGACCTGCTGATCACCCGGGAGGTGGTGCTCGACATCCACATGTGTCTTGCGGCCAAGCCGGGAACGAAGATCGGTGACATCACGCTCGTGCACTCCATTCCGGTGGCGACCGCGCAATGCCACCGCTTCCTTCGTGAGCACCTCGACGAAGCGGAACTGGAAGTTGCCACATCGACCGCGGGTGCGGCGAAGACGGTGAGCGAACTCGACGGTGCAGAGGGTGCGACCACTGCGGCGATCGCACCGCGGGTGGCCGCCGAGCGGTATGGGCTCGAGGTGCTCGCGGCCGACATCGAGGACCACTCCGGGAACCAGACCCGCTTCGTCCTCGTGCAGCGCGAATCCGTTCCCGCTCCGACCGGACACGACCGCACCGCACTCGTGGTGTACCAGCGGGCCGACGAGCCGGGCAGCCTGATCTCGATCTTGCAGGAGTTCGCAGCCCGCCGCATCAACCTGTCGAATCTGATCTCGCGCCCGCGCAAGGGTCGCGGGCTCGGCGACTACTGCTTCATCATGTTCGCCGAAGGACACGTGAGCGACGATCTGATGGCCGACACGATGCGGGCGCTACACGCCAAACAGGGCGGCGTGAAGTTCTTCGGCTCCTACGCACGCGCCGACGGCGATCATGACATCCGTGAACACGCCGACGCGCGCTGGCGCGAAGCCGACGACTGGATCACGGCGCTCCGCACGCAGGTCGAGTGACTCGTCAGACGCCGTACAGGCCCAGGATGTCGGGCACGATCGCGACGTTGTTGAGGTTGGGACACGGTCGGTCGGGTACTCCGCCAGGCGTCCAGGGTTGCGGGCACGGCCGACCATCGAGGTGAGCGATCCAGCGAGAAATGTAGTCGGCGAGTGCGTATCCGCCGCGATTGCGGAGATGCGCGCCGTCGGCGCCCATCCACCCGCTCGAGCGGGAGTTGTACGTGCGCCAGTCGGCCACGATGAGGTCGGGGTACCCGGGAGCTGCCGCCCACAGGTCGTTGGTGTTGCGCAGGTACGCGGCCTGGTGCACCGGTTCGCTGGGCACCCCTTGGCTGTAGGTGAGCCAGATCACCTGCCGGGCACCCTTGGCGCGCGAAGTTGCCATGATGGCGTCGACGAAGAGGTGGAACGGGTCGTTCCAGTCGTTGTAGCCGGCCATGACGACCACCACGTCGACGTACCCGGGTGTCGACTGGATCGCCTGTTGCACCGTGTTCGGGACGCGGCCCGTCGTCGGGCTCTTGCACGACATCCAGATGAGCCGGCGACAGTTGTCGGCATCGAGTACCGGGTCGAACCCGACGAAGAGCTGCTGGGTTCCGGGCACGTCTCGCAGTACGGCCATGGTCGAGTCGCCCACCATCAGCACGCGTCGCGGTGGCCTGACGTTGCTCGGCACGCCCAGCGTCGCCGCAACCGGTGTACCGGTGAAGTAGCCGTTCAGATCGACGATCACGTGCGTACTCGTGGTGGAGAAATACGCGGTGCCGCGCGTGGAGGTTCGTGTGATCGCCATGTTCGGCAACGTGTGGTCCCGGCGGTTCGGATTCACGGCCGACACCCCGGGCAGTTTCGTTCCGGCCGGATACGCCGTGACGAATCCGGCGTCGTCGGTGAGATCGAGCGTGAGGTTGGTCACGATCGCCGCCGCATCGGGAAACGGCAGCGCGAGTTCGCGTGCGCCGTTGCGGAACACTTGTGGCCCCTGCGACCTGGTGTCGAGGATGCGATCGGGTGCAGTGGGCACGAACAGACCGTTCGACGACGGGGGGGCCGAGGGTCCGGTGAAGTAGCCGACGATGTCGACGAGCACGTTTCCACCGGCACTGCTCCAGATGGTGACGCCCGATCGAGTCGTCGGCAGGATCACGGCGCTGGCTGTCGGCGTTCCGTTCGCGTTGGCGTTGAGAAACGATGACTCCGGTCGTGATCGACCGGCGCCGTGCCCGGTGAGGTAGCCACCAGGTGCGTCGACGGCCGTGACGTTCACCGCGACGGCAACAGCGTCGGCAGGTGCCTCGCTCGGCATGGGCAGGGTGACGCTCTGATCCGGACCCAATCGTCCGACGACGGCACCCGGTGCCCGGGAATCGAGAATTCGACGCGGCGTGACCGGAACGAAACGCCCGGCACGAGCACGATCGGCGTCGCGGAATACGCCGGTGACGTCGACGATGATGTCTGCCGAAACGCTCGAGTAGACGTCGATCGAGTCGTTGTCGCCGACCCGGACGATGGTGGAATTCGCGCTATCCTGTCCGGCCTGGAAATTGACGATCGAGGTGTCAGGACGGTTCGTGCCCGTCGGAAACGTCGTGACGTAGCCGTTGCCGGCCGCCCTCGTCGCCGTGATGGTGATGGCGACGGCGCTGATCCCGGTGGGGATCCCGTTTCGTCCCCCGACGCGAACTCGTCGGGTCGTTGCGTCGAGCCGCGTGCAACCGCAGTCGGGCCGTCTCGAATCGGCCAGGCGCTCGGGCCCGACCGGCGTGTAGGCGGTGGATTCCCCCACGGCGGCAGCACTTTCGACCGGATTGCCCTCGACTGCGGAGACGGCGACCGTCGCGCTCAAAAGGAGCCCGATCGCCAACATGATTCGACGACGCGCGGTTGACGACCGCGAGGCAACCAACTTCGTCCGGACCACCGTTTGCATGCTGCACAAAGGTAGACGAGCGAACCGCGCGACCTACGCTCCAGCCATGTCCCAATCTCCTGTCTCCGTCGTCACCGGCGCCAACTCGGGCATCGGGCGCGCCACTGCGGTTCATCTCGCCGCACACGGCCACCGGGTCGTCGGCACCGTTCGTTCGGTGGCGAAGACCGAGAAGTTGCGTGCGTTGGCCGACGGTGCCGGTGTCACCGTCGAACTCGTCGAACTCGACATCGGCTCGGACGACTCGGTACGCCAGGGTTTCGCGGAGATCTTCGAGAAGACCGGTCGAGTCGATCACCTGGTCAACAACGCCGGGGTCGGCGGCAACGGCGTCGTCGAGGAGTGCAGTTCCGAGCGGCTGCTCGATGTGATGAACATCGATCTCTGCGGCGCGGTGCGTTGTGCCCAGGAAGTGCTTCCACAGATGCGTGCGCGTGGCTCGGGAACCATTGTGAACATCACCTCGGTGGCCGGTCGGATCGCATCGGTCGCACAGGCTCCCTACGTGGCGGCGAAGTGGGCGCTCGAGGGTGTGAGCGAGGAGCTCGCTCATGAGGTTGCATCGTTCGGCATTCGGGTCGCGATCGTGGAACCCGGTGTGACGAAGTCGTCGATCTTCGGGAAGAACATCGACGTCCCGCACGCGACCGGCGCATACGACCTGCCGTACCGCCGCATGCTCCTGATGTATGCGGCGGGTCACACGCACGCCACCGACGCGGTGGAAGTCGCCGAGGTCATCCGCCACGCCATCGAGACCGATGAGCCGAAGCTGCGGTACCAAGTCAGCTGGGGTGCCAAGGAGCTCGTCGCCGGCGTCGAAAGGATGTCGGATTCGGATTGGGTTGCACTGGGCGCGATCGAGGACGACGCCGAGTACACGAAGCGATTCCGCGAGATGTTCGACCTCGACATCAGCCTGTGAGCGTTCGCCGATGATCGACCACCTCGTGTACGCAACGACCGACGTGGCATCGTCGGTTGCCGAACTCACCACGTTGCTCGGCGTGGCCCCGACACCGGGCGGTCCGCACATCGGGATCGGTACGCGGAACGAACTCGTGAACTTGGGTGGTGGGGCCTACCTCGAGATCATCGGACCCGATATCGATCAGCCCGACCCGAGGGCGGCGCGACCGTTCGGCATCGACTCGATCGAGCAACCGGGCATCGTGGCGTGGTGCGCACGGCCCGCAGCCCACCTCGACCAGCTCCGCGACGAACTCGATGTCGTCGGCGCCGCCTATTCGGCCCCGTGGTCGATGAGTCGTCGGCGACCCGACGGCGTCGTGCTCGAATGGGATCTCATGATGCCGCCGAACGATGCGCTCCTCGATGGTGTGCCGTTCTGCATCGACTGGGGCGCAGCACCGCATCCCACCGAGTCGCTGCCGCCCGGCCCGGTGCTGAAGCGACTCGACCTGCGAGTGACCGACCTCGAACACTGGTGTGCCGTACTCGACCTCGTCGTGCTCGACGACGAGCGGGTCGTGGTTTCTCCTGCCAGCATGAGTGATGACGGCCGCACGATCTGTGCCCTTGTCTCGACCGAGGCCGGCGACGTGCGCCTCTGACGCTCGTGCCGTCTCGTGCGGTTCAGTCGACGGCCGGCTGGCCGGTCGGCGCCGGTCCGCGGTACACCTCGGCATCGGATGGCGCGAGCGGCTCGTTGCCGAGGATCAGGTCTGCTGCCTTCTCGGCAACCATCATCGTCGGTGCGTAGATGTTGCCGTTCGTCACGACCGGCAACACGCCGGCGTCGACCACCCGCAACCCGTCGACGCCGTGGACGCGCATCGAGTCGGGATGTACGACACTCATCTCGTCGGTTCCCATCCTCGTCGTGCACGACGGGTGCAGCGCCGTTTCGGCGTCGCGGGCGACCCAGTCGATGATCTCCTCGTCGGTCTGCACTGATGGGCCCGGTGACACTTCGCCACCGTTGAACTCGTCGAATGCCGGCTGGTTGAGGATGCGTCGAGCCGTGCGCACGGCTTCGAGCCACTCGCGCCGATCTTGCTCGGTCGACAGGTAGTTGAACTGAACCGCAGGATGCCGGCGCGGGTCGGTCGACGTGATCTTCACGGTGCCCTTCGCGTCGGAGTACATCGGACCGACGTGCACCTGATAACCGTGACCTCCGGTGGGCGACGTGCCGTCGTAGCGAATCGCGATCGGGAGGAAATGGAACATCAAGTTCGGGTACGGCTCGTTCGGGTTGCTGCGCACGAAGGCACCGGCTTCGAAGTGGTTGGTCGCCGCCGGACCCCGTCGAGCCAGCCACTGCAACCCGATGAACGGCTTGCGCCAGTTCGCGAGGTACGGCTGCATCGACACGGGTTGCTTGCATTCGAATTGGATGTAGACCTCGAGGTGGTCTTGGAGATTCTCGCCGACACCAGGCACATCGGCGACCACGTCGATACCGAGCGACCGAAGATGGTCCGGCCGGCCGACGCCCGACAACTGGAGCAGCTGCGGTGAGTTGAAGGCGCCGCCACAGCTGATGATCTCGTCGGCCATTGCGGTCTTCGTCCGCCGCAGATGTCGATACTCGACGCCGACGGCTCGCGTGCCGTCGAACAGGATCTTGTTGGTGTGCGCTCGGGTGATCACCGTGAGGTTCGGCCGCTTCAACACCGGATGGAGGTAGGCGCGAGCGGCGCTCAGCCGGCGGGCTCGGTGCATGTTCTTGTCGAATGCGGCGAAGCCCTCCTGGCGGAACCCGTTGACGTCGTCGGTGCTGTTGAATCCCGCCTGCGGCCCGGCGTCGAGCCACGCCTTGAACAGTGGGTTGGTGGCTGGACCCCGCTCGAGGATGAGTGGTCCGGCGTCACCCCGCCATTCGTCGCCACCTGCGAGGCAATGTTCCATGCGCTTGAAGTACGGCAGGCAGTGTGAGTAGTCCCACTGCTCCATGCCGTCCTCTGCCGCCCACTTGTCGAAGTCCATGGGATTGCCGCGCTGGAAGATCATCCCGTTGATGCTGCTCGACCCCCCGAGCACCTTGCCGCGGGCGTGGTACACGCGTCGGCCTCCCATGAAAGGTTCTGGCTCGCTCTCGTACTTCCAGTCGTAGAAGCGACTTCCGATGGGGTACGTGAGCGCGGCGGGCATGTGGATGAAGACGTCCCACTTGTAGTCGGGTCGCCCGGCCTCGAGCACGAGGACCCGATTCGCCGGGTCGGCACTCAGGCGGTTCGCGAGAGCGCATCCGGCGGACCCTCCGCCGATGATGATGAAGTCGTACTCAGCCACGTGAGATCTCCCTGGGGTTCGATCGCTACCTTGACGCGGTCGGTTCTCGTGCGCATGGCGACTCGCGGCGGAAGCCTATTCTGTAGGGTGAGATCACCGTGCCGACTCGACGGTTTCTCTGGAACCGACCGGCGCGGGCCAAAGGGGAGAATCATGAAGAAGCGAATTCTGATCGCGCCGCTCGTCGCCTTGGCGCTCGTGGCTGCTGCGTGCGGCAGTGACGAGGCAGCCGACACCTCGTCCGCGTCTGATGACACCGCGGCCGAAACCACCGAGGCCACTGACGATGCGGTCGATACCACGGAGGCCGTAACCGACAGCGGCGACAAACCCACGATCACGCTGGTCGTGAACCCGTGGACGGCGTCGGCCCTCAACGCGGCCGTTGCCGCTCAGCTCATCGAGAACGAGCTCGGCAATCCGGTCGACATCATCAACCTCGACGAGAACGAGGCCATGTTCACCGGACTCGCCGACGGAACGCTCGACGCCGCGCTCGAGATCTGGCCCTCGGGCATCACCGAATCGGAGCAGGCCTTCCTCGACGACGGTTCGGTCGAGTCGCTCGGCGATCTCGGCGCCGTCGGTCGCATCGGTTGGTTCGTGCCCTCGTATGTGATCGAACAGAACCCGGAGCTCGCCACGTGGGAGGGGTACACGACGCCCGAGGCCGCCGCACTGTTCGCGACCGCGGAGACTGGTGACAACGGGCGATTCTTGGGCACCGATCCCTCGTACTCCGAGTTCGACGGTCAGATCATCGAGAACCTCGGCCTTCCGTTCGAAGTCGTCTTCTCCGGTTCCGAACCGGCCACGGTTGCCGAACTCGACTCGCGTGTGGCAGCTCAAGAACCCGTCCTGATGTACTGGTGGACACCGACTGCTGCCGTTTCGAAGTACGACCTGCAACAGGTCGAGTTGCCGCCGTACACCGAGGAGTGCGGAGCCAGCCAGGCATCGGGCGACGGCGGCGTCGACTGCGACTATCCCGAAGACGTGCTCATGAAGGCAGCTTCGGCCGGGCTTGCCGAGAAGGCGCCCGCCGTGTACGAGTTCCTCAAGGCGTTCACGATCACCAACGACGATCAGCTCGAGATGCTGCCGTCGGCGGAGATCGACGGTGAAGACGTCGAGGACGTCGCGGCAGAGTGGATCAAGAACCACGAGGACGCCTGGTCGGCATGGATCGGCTGAGTCCCGACGCATGACCGGCCCCGACGAGCGGTCGTCGGTGTGCCTGCGCATCGACGGGGTCTGGAAGGTCTTCGGGAATCGCCCGAAGCGGGCGCTCGCATTGGCAGACGACGGTGCGACTCGTTCCGAGATCCTCTCGGAAACGGGTCACACCATCGGCGTTCGCGACGTCACCTTCGATGTCTCTTACGGCGAGACCTTCGTGGTCATGGGTCTCTCCGGTTCGGGCAAGTCGACGTTGCTTCGTTGCGTGGCCCAACTCATCGCGACCACTCGGGGAAGCATCAGGCTCGAGGGCAGCGAGCTGACCACGATGAGCGAGACCGAGCTCCGCGAGGTTCGCCGCAAGAAGTTGTCGATGGTGTTCCAACACTTCGGTCTGTTTCCGCACCGGAGGGTGATCGACAACGTCGCCTATGGGCTAGAAGTGCAGGGTGTGAGTCGGGCGAGTCGCTACGAGACGGCGAACGAGATCCTCACGCTCGTTGGTCTCGAGGGTTGGGGTGACCATTACCCGCAACAGCTGTCCGGCGGTATGCAGCAACGGGTCGGTCTCGCCCGAGCGCTGGCGGTCGATCCAGCCGTGCTGTTCTTCGACGAGCCGTTCTCCGCCCTCGATCCACTGATCAGGCGCGACATGCAGGACGAGCTGTTGCGCCTCCAGGGCGAGATGAACCGCACGATCGTGTTCGTCACGCACGACTTCGACGAGGCGATCAAGCTGGGTGACCGGATCGCCATCATGAAAGACGGCGAGTTCGACCAGGTGGGAACTGCCGAAGAGCTCATCGCCGATCCGGCGACCGACTACGTGCGCGAGTTCACCAAGGACGTGTCGCGGTCGAAGGTGTTGACGGTCTCGAGCGTGATGACGCCGATGCCGAGCGACACGATCGCGAATGGATCGACCGTCCCGATCGACGGCACCGAAGTAGTCACCGTGCCGATGGGGTGTTCGGTCGAGGAGCTCTTGCCCAAGCTGGTCGGCAGCGCCGGCGAGGTGAGAGTGGTCGACGATGCGGGTCGTTCGGTCGGTATGGTCGACCGCGACGCAGTGCTCCGGATACTCGACACCGACCGATGAGTGCCGCCACGGTTTCCGCGGGTTCGTCGGTGGCTTTCAACCGACGTTGGATTCCCTGGATCGTGCTGGCGGCCGGGGTTGCGGTCCTCCAGCTCGCCTTCTCGAGTGTCTCGTCGTTTCCGGCCGAGCTCGACACCACCATGTCCGATCCGCTCGACCGGTTCGCGCGCTGGTCGCAGCAGAACCGTCGAAGCCATTGGTTGTTCACCTCGATCTTCAATCCGATCACCGACGCGGTTGGCTGGGGTCTCGACAGCATCGAGTCAATCCTGCTGTGGGTCCCGTGGTTCGTGCTGCCGATCGCCGTGTTCCTGTTCGTCGCTCGGACGCGCCGGTGGGGCCAGGCCACGGTGGCTGCGATTGCGATGACCTATCCGGGTCTCGTCGGGCTCTGGGACGTGACCATCGAGACGCTGGCGCTCATGACCATGGCGGTGTTCATCTCGGTCCTCATCGGTGTGCCGCTCGGCGTGCTCGGTGCGCTCCGACCGCGAGCGGAGAAGGTGATGCGCCCGGTGCTCGATGCCATGCAGACCGTGCCCGCACCGGTGTATTTCGTGCCGATGGCGCTGTTCTTCGGGATCGGCGCGGTGCCCGCCACGCTCGCCACGGTGGTCTACGCGCTTCCTCCCGTTGTGCGCCTCACCACGCTCGGCATCCGTGAAGTTCCGCCTCAGGCGGTCGAGGCATCGACGATGTTCGGTGGGAGCACGGCCCAGACGCTTCGCAAGGTCCGCATGCCGATGGCGATGCCGACGATCCTCACCGGCGTGGCGCAGACGATCATGATGGCGCTCGGCATCGTCGTGCTCGCCACGCTGCTCGGCGCCGGTGGTCTGGGTCAGGAAGTGATGGACACGCTGAGTCAGCGACGCACGGGGCGCGGAATCGCCGCCGGTCTCGCGGTGGTGGCCGTGGCGATGGTGCTGGAGCGACTCGGTCGAGCCGCAGCCAGCACCGATCGAGCGAACGCGCCATCGCGCAAGGTCGTGCTCGGTACCGCGTGCGCGCTCTTGGTGATCAGTTTGATCGGACGTCGTGCCGGCTTGGTCGACTTCCCAGAGGTGTGGGACATCAAAGCGTTCGACCCGATCGACGATGGCGTTCGCTGGGCCCGCGACAATCTCCGATGGTTCACCCGTGCGGTCAACGACGGCATCGTGAGCCGGTTCTATCTCCCGGTTCGCGACTTCCTCACCGACACGCTGGCGTGGCCGGTACTGGTCTTCGCGACGGCGTGGGGCGGCTGGCTGTTGAGTGGCTGGAAGCTCGCGACGTTCAACGCTGTCAGCCTCACGCTTGTCGGCATGATCGGCATGTGGGAGCTGTCGATCGACACGCTCACGCAGGTCGTGGCCGCCGTGGTGGTGTCGGTGGCGATCGCGGTGCCGATCGGCGTGTGGACCGGACGCAACGCTCGTGCCGAGGCGATTCTCAGCCCGTTCCTCGACGCGCTCCAGACGATTCCGTCGCTCGTGTACATCATCCCGGCGGTCACGTTGTTCACACTCGGTGTCGTTCCCGGAATCATCGCCTCGGTGTTGTACGCGATCGTGCCGGGCATTCGAATCTCTGCGCTCGGTATTCGCCAGGTGCCGTCCGAGAGCGTCGAAGCGTCGCAGATGTACGGCGCCACTCCCGGCCAGACGATGTTCGGCGTGCGCATTCCCCTCGCGGCCGCCACGATCATGGCCGCCATCAACCAGGTGATCATGATGGTGCTGGCGATGGTGATCATCTCAGGCCTCGTCGGAGGCGGCGGTCTCGGCTTCGAGACGATCAGCGCGGTGAAGAACAGCGAGGTGGGTCTGGGCTTCGAGGTCGGATTCGCCATCGTGGTGATGGCGATCATCCTCGACCGTATGACGCAGGCCGTGGCAGATCGCCTCGCACCCCCGGCTGCCTCGCACTAGCAACTCGTGTGCCTACGTCGGCTTCGCCGCGGCACCATGGAGATCCAGGCTCAGCGTCCCGTACCAACCAGTCATCACGACCGACCGATCTGTGTCCCCGCGAGACCAGCCAGGACAACTCCACCCCACGCAACGAGCACCACACCGAGAACACGCGGGAGAGCGTCGTTGCGAGTGACCTTCTCGATCAGCACGACCGTGGCGACGAGCACAATCCACCAAAGGTTCATGACACCGAGCACGAACAGGAGCGCCATGAGCGCCCAACAGCAGCCGATGCAGAGCGATCCGTGGTGAATCCCCATGACGAAAGCGCCGCCTCGCCCCGCGCGCCATTCGCTCAACAGGAAACCGAGCGGCGTCCGGCACTTGCCGAGACAGGCGTTCTTGAGACGGCTGAACTGGTAGACACCGGCCAGAACGAGTATCGGGCCGGCAATCCAACGGCTCGTGGACGTCCCCATCGCATCGACGAGCGAAGCATCGTGGAGCACCCATTGCGTTCCGGCAGCAGCAGCTGCGAACCCACTCCAGGCGAACAGGTACCCGGCAACGAACAGTGGGGTCGATCCGATGTGGGACGGCGATCGGATGCGCGAGGCGGACGTGATCGTCGTGTTGTAGGCATGAATCATCGGCGTGGCCGACGGGATCATCATCGCGGCCATCATCACTGCCCACATGGTCCACATCAGCACGGCGTCGCTGATGCTCCATGCAGCCGTCATCGGCATCGCGAACACCGAACGGCTGCCTCCCGCTGCAGGCATCTCACCCATCGCAGACATGGCGCCCATCTCCGAGCGGAGCAGAAAGAGGTAGGCCCAACACGCCGCGGTGACTGCGAGCAGTAGAACGGCCGTGGGTGTTCCTCGCGACGCGGGCCGGTGTGCGAGCGACGTGGTCACGATCAGCCCTCGTAGCTGAACGGCGAGAAGAAGCCGTTCTTGCCCGACAGCTCCCATTCGTAGCCGTGATCGGTGTAGCGCAGATGCTCCGATCGGGCTGCGACGGCCTCGAACCCAGGGCCGATGCACAGTGGGTGGTTGTTGATCGTGACCTGTTCGCCGCCCTGGCCGGCGATGGCCATGATCTTCACATTCGCTACCTCGCCGATGCGCAGCGCTCGCGAGGATCCGTCGATCTCGAAACTGATCGGAGCCGCGACCACGCCCATGACCTCGCCGATGTGAGCGCCGAGCACGGCGGGGTGTCCGCCGGCTGCGCCCGAGAAGACGGCACCGAGCGCCGCCGCCTGTTCCTCCGACGCACGATCATCGAGATAGAGCGCAGCCCGCCACGGCGTCTCGACCATGTGGCCCGGTGAATGCACCGCCAGCGCAACGTTCAGATCGTCGAGCGCAACGCCTTCATGAATGCCACTGTCGATGTGCCATCCGATCAGCACCGTGCAATCCCCAGTCGTCGGCGGACTGAGGAACACGCACGGGCAGGCCGTCTCGCAGTTGCACGCCTCGAAATAGCTTCCTGTCACATTCCATGTCATGTCGATTCCTCCGATGTCCTCGTTGATGTGGGTTCGTCCGAGCATGCGCTGCCGCCGTGTGAGGGTGCGTGTGACGCCAACTCGACTTCGTCAAACGTCGCGTCAAACGATGCGCCACTACGGTGATGGCGACCGACAGGTCCGACCGCGCTGAGGGGAGGCTGCGATGAGCGTTGTCTTGCATCTTCTCGGTGAACCTTGGATCGAGCGCGACGGCGACCCGGGTGCACCGCCCCGCGGGCGAAAGGCATGGGCACTCATCGCCTATCTCGTCCTCTCGGAGCGACCGCCGTCGCGTCGAACGGTTGCTGAGCTGCTTTTCAACGATGCGAACGACCCACTCGCAACCCTGCGTTGGACACTGTCCGAGATCCGACGGGCGGCGGACTGGTCCACCGATGAGATTGGTGGTGACCCGCTCACCATCACGCTGGAGGACGAACACGCCGTCGATCTCATCGAGTTCGTCGATTGGCCTCAGCGTCGGTTCGACTCGCTTTCGGGCGGGACACTCCTCGGCTCGTTGACCTTCGACGCGTTGCCGGCATTCGAGTACTGGCTTCGAGCCCAGCAGATGAAGATCGCCCAGCGCGAACAGACCCAGCTCCGTGATGATGTGCTCGCCGATCTCGCGAGCGGCCGGCTCGACGAGGCTCTCCGAAGCGCTCGGCGTCTGGTCGAGCTCGACCCGCTCGAGTGCCGCAACCAAGAAGCGCTTCTCCGATCCCTCGCCGCGGCGGGGCGAGGTGATGAGGCGCGGCGACACCTTGCCCGATGCGAAGATCTGTTCAGACGCGAGCTCGACGTTCCACTCCCACCCACGCTGCAGCAAGCGGCCGCTGAGCCGTCAGCTACTCGCCGACACACTCGCACCGTCACCGCAACAGCCGAAGCTCGGGCGCGCCTCGATTCCGGTCGCGCTGCCATCGCTGCCGGGGCGACGGAGCGAGGACTTGACGGATTGCGCGGTGCGGTGGCTCTCGCCGGTGAGTCCGGTGACTCCGATCTCGAGGCAGAGACCCTGCTGCAGTACGGCGAAGCTCTCGCCCACGGGGCACAGGACCGCACGACGGAGGTGACGGCGACCTTGCACCGAGCAATCGCGGCCGCACAAAGAGCTGAGCGTCACGACTTGTCGTCGCGGGCGTGTAGCGAACTCGCCTTCGTCCACATCCAGACGGGCGATGCCGACCAATCTCACTACTGGCTCACCAAGGCCGACGAACAGAGCGATGGCGACGACCACCTTCTCGCCGTGGCGAACGGACTGCGCGGGCTCGCCCTCTCGGACGACGCCGAATACGACCTGTCGTTGGAGGCGTTCGAGGTCTCTATCGATCAGGCCCGGCGCGCCGGCAAGCAGCGTCAGTCTGCCTGGTCGCTGTCGATGGCGGCGAGAACCCATCTTCTACGAGGCGACCTGGCGACTGCCCTCGACTATGTCGATGAGAGCATCGACATCGCCCGATCGGAGCGCTGGGCCGCGCTGCTTCCATGGCCGCAATCCCAACGAGGCGAGATTCTTCGACGCCAAGGGCACGTCCAACAGGCACTCGTTCAGCTCGAGAGCGCGTATGCCCTCGCCCGGGAAGTCGGAGACCTCTGCTGGGCGTCGGTCGCGAGCCGCTCACTCGCAGCCGTCGCAAACGACCAGCGCGATCCCGAGGCGGCCAACGCGTGGACCGAGCGGAGCCTCGAGCATGCGCTCCCATATGTCTGGGTGCTCGCCCACGCGCTCGAAGGAAAGTGCGATGTGACGAGGTCGACGAATGAGGACACCAGCCGAAGCACAGTTCACCAGCTCGTCGCGTGTGCGGGTGAGAACGGGCTTCGCGAGTACTCCGCCCGAGCGGCGCTACGGCTCGCCGATCTCGGTGACGAAGCTTCCGGTCAGGCCGCCCATGCGTTCAGTCGTTCGATCGAGAACCCGGCGCTGCGACGGGCGGTCGACTCCGGTCACCCGATCTAGACACCCCTCGTACGCTCGGCGGGAGTTGGGTGTTGTGCTCGGGGTCGTGCGAGTCGTGGTAGGGGTCGTCGTCGCGGGCGTTGGGGAAGGTGGGTGTGCGGGCGCCGACGGGTAGGACGATGGTGCCGTCGGCTCTGATGCTGTAGAGGTGTCCGTTGGTGGCGCGTCGGTTGCGCCATCGTCGTCGGTGTTTGTATCGGTCGTGGGTGCCGCACTTGGGGTCGGCGTTGGTTTGGTTGGTGGGACCGTGGTGGCGAGACCATTCGTTGATGTGGTCGATGTTGGTGAGGTGGGCAGGGATGTCGCAGCCGGGGTGCCCGCAGTGGGTGGCGAGGAGTTGAGCGGCGGTGCGGGAGGAGCCGGTGAAGAGCCGTTGGCGTCGTCCGAGATCGATGATCACACCGGCGGAGTCGACGATGACCCGGCGGACGTGTCCCAACAAAGCGGCTTGGAGGACGAGGTCGGGGTGCAGTGCGATGCCGGAGGAGGTTTCGCACCGGCGGTTGCGCGGATCGACCGGGCCGTGGATCAAGTCGTCGATCAATGCTGGGTCGGTGAACACCTTCGTGTCGGGTGTGAGCCCGTGTCGGCTGAGTGTGTCGTGGAGGGTGGTTGCGTCGATGAGGATGTTGACGACGGGTTCGGGTGCGTTTGCCCGGGTGGGGGCGGCGATCGCGGCCCGGCAGATCGCAACGAGGGCGTCGAAGCGTCGCTGTGCAGCGGTGCGTGGCAGCGGATGTTGGTCCGCGGTGTCACCGTGTTCGAGACGGCGGGTTTCGATGTCGGCTCGGTGTTCGAGCTCGATGAAGTGTTGGTGGATGCCGATCAGTTCGGCGGTCGTCAAC
>JBBKWQ010000121.1:0-32289 GCA_037969115.1 Ilumatobacteraceae bacterium | reverse complement strand
CTCATCGCCGGTACCACCGGCGCCGGCAAGAGCGAGTTGCTCCGAACGATCGTGATGCAACTCGCCACGACGAACAGCCCGGACGCTCTGAACTTCGTACTCATCGACTACAAGGGTGGCGCTGCGTTCGACGACCTGGGAGCTCTTCCGCACGTGGTCGGACTGGTCACCGACCTCGATTCCGGTCTCGCCGAGCGTGCGCTCGTCAGCCTCGATGCTGAACTGCGCCGACGGATGACGATCATGCGAGACGTCGGAGCGACCGACCTCGCGGAGTACCGGAAGCACCGCGCCTTGCCGCGGCTGGTCGTGGTCATCGACGAGTTCGCCGCGATGGTTCACGAGTTGCCCGGCTTCCTCGATGCGCTCGTCGGGATCGCTCAACGGGGCCGCAGCCTCGGCGTGCACCTGATCCTCGCGACGCAGCGACCTGCCGGCGTGGTGAACGATCAGATCAAGGCAAACACGAACCTGCGGATCGCACTGCGACTTCACGACGCTGCCGATTCATCCGACGTGATCGGTGCGCGAGATGCTGCGACCCTCCCGCGCCGTCTACCCGGTCGCGGCTTCGCGAAGTTCGGCCCGGGTGAACTGGTCGAGTTCCAGACGGCTCGACTGGCTGACCCTGCCGAACGGGTTCGGCGGCTGTGTGCGGACGCTGTCGGGTTCGCCCAGCCACATCGACCGTGGCTCCCGGCACTGCGCCCCGATCTCGATCTTGCCGGTGCGCCACCCGGCACGATCGGCATGGTCGACGACCCTGCCGAGCAGTCGCAGCCCTGGCTTGCCCTGCCCGCCGGAAACCTCGCCCTCGTCGGGGCCGCCGGTTCGGGAGCCTGTGACGCGCTGCACACGATCGCCGTTGCTGCCGCCCGACGATCGAACCCGGAAGACCAACACATCTACGCGTTGACCAAGACGACCGCACTCGACGAGCTGGCGCAGCTCGACCACGTCGGGGCGGTGGTGCGCCTGCACGAGCAGGAGCGGGTGGATCGGCTCCTTCTCAGGCTCAACGCCGAGCTCGATCGGCGCCGACGAGATCAGGTCGAGCACCCGCCGATCATGCTGCTCGTCGAGGGCATCACGGCGGCGCGAAACCTCCTCTCCGACCGCAACGACGTGCAGCGGTTCGATCGTCTGCTCGACGACGGTGTCCACCTGGGGCTCACGGTCGTGGCATCGGTCGACGGTGTGCGTGGCGCCCACATGGTGATGCCGCGATTCGGCGAACGCTGGGTGTTCGCCCTCGACGATCCGTCAGACGGTCCGACGGTTGGCGTGCCGGGAAAGCGCGTCCCCACGGGCTGTCCGGGACGCGCCTACGTGGTCTCGACCGGGCTCGAGGTCCAAGTCGGAACCTTCGCGGTGCACGGTGCCGATGACGGCCCACCGGTTCGACATGGCAACGGCCCGGGGCCCATCGTGCCACTGCCGCCGGTGATCCACAGCGACGATCTGGCAGACCGCATGCTCGGCCTCGACGCCATCACGTTCGACCCGATCGACCTCGACGTGGTGCTGACCCCGGGTCGCCACATGCTGGTGCTCGGCCCCCGCGGCTCGGGGCGTACCCAGACGCTGGCCCTGCTCGTCGATCGATGGCGCCTTGCCTATCCCGAATCCCGTGTCGCCGAATGGGCCGGTACCGGAGAGTTGCCGGACGGTGACCTGGTCGTCATCGACGACGCCGAACGGATCGTCGACGCGCCGGCTCTCGCCAGGCTGATCGAGGCCAACGGCGACGACGGCGCCACGGTGGTGTGCGCGATGCGGCCCGACGGGGCGTCGTACGGCCACTGGAGTGCCCCGCTGAAGCGCACCGGCCGCGCCATCGTGATGTCGCAGTCGTCCGACAACACGGGCGACGGGGTCGGGATCTCGATTCCGCGCCGCCCGCTCGTCGCTCCACGGCCGGGCCTTGCCTGGCTCGGCTGCGACGGCGACGCTCGTCTGGTCCAGCTGGCGACTCCTGATTCAGCCGGCGTGTTCGCCGGCCGGTGAGCTCCGCCCGGGGCGTTCGTCGGCGAGCAGGTACCGAGGTCCCGTTCCGAGCGTTGCTGCTGCATCGCCCGGATTCCAGATTCCGCACGAATCGAGCGAGAGACAGCCGCATCCGATGCATTCGTCGAGTTGGTTCCGGAGCCGCGTCAGCACGTCGATCTGATCGTCGAGTCGCGGGCGCCACGACGCGGCAAGGCGGTCCCAATCGCGGGCGGTCGGGGTGCGCGAGTCGGGGAGCGACCCGAGCGCGTCAGCGACCTCGTCGAGGCTGAGGCCCACCCGTTGGGCCGTGCGAATGAAACTCACACGACGGAGCACGTCGCCGTGAAAGCGACGATGTCCCGATTCGTTTCGCTCGGACCGGATCAGTCCCTGCTCCTCGTAGAAGCGCAGCGCGGACGTTGCCACACCGGCGCGCCGAGCAACGTCGCCGATGCTGAGCAACCGTGCGGCGAGCCGCCTGGTGGATGCCTTCATGACGTGACCTTCATCGCTGAGCCTCTCTCGTCGAACGCTGTTCTTCTTCCGTGCCGCTTGACTTCAAGTGAACTTGAACTTCTACCGTACGTCAGATGAACGAGAACGGCACCGTCACCCGGACGCCGGTGGTGGTCGGCAACATGTCCGATCTGGCGCAGGGTGACCTCAAGATGATCAAGGTGGACGGCCGGCGCATCTGCATGGTTCGCACACGCGAGGGCGTGTTCGCGATCGACAACGCGTGCCCGCACGAGGGCTACGGGTTGACGCAAGGCGAACTCGACGACGACGGGTTGCTCACGTGCGCGTGGCACAACTGGAAGTTCCGCGTGAGCGACGGCGAATGTGTGCTCGGCGAGGAGGCCGTGCGAACACATCGTGTCGATGTGTCCGCCGATGGCGAGCTGACGATCAGGGTGAGCGAGCCGGACCCGGACGAGCTGCGCCCGCAACTCATGACCAGCCTGCGGCGAGGGATCGCCAAGGAGTACGTCGGACAGGTCTCACGTGATGTGGTGCGGTTGTTGCAGGCCGACGCCAACCCGGGAGAACTGATCTGGGAGGCCGTTGCGCACGGCGCACCTCGCGCCGAGTTCGGCTGGGGCCACTCGGTTGCGTCGGCGACCGACTGCCTCTCGATGCTCGATCAGTACGAGGGTGATCAACGAGCCCTCCCGCTCGTGCAGGGAATCGCCGGTATTGCGGAGGTCGCACGGGATCGGCCCGTGCAGCCCCTGCCGTTGCCGGTCTCGTCCACGATCGGCCAGAGCCGCAGCGCGTTCCGGCGGGCCGTGGAATCGGAAGATCTCGAGCTCGCCCAGGGTCTCGTGCTCGGCGCCGTCGAATCCGGACTCGGCGCCGACGAAGTGCGCCCGTGGTTCACCGACATCGTGAGCGACCATCACCTCTCGTACGGACACGCGGCGATCTATTCACAGAAGGCGTTCCAGATGCTCGACATGATCGGGTGGGAACGCGCGAGCACCGTCCTGCCGTACCTGGTGCCGACCATCGTGTACGGCACACGTGAGGACAAGCTGCCCTACATGCGCCCGTTTCTCAGAGCGCTGGCAGCGGTCGACCTCGCGACACTCGCGGATGTGGTGGTCGATCCGGGTTGGGCCGACGACGGCCGACTCGTCACGGCGCTGCTCGGTCGTGACAGGGCCGCACCCCTCGAGGCAGCGGTAGCGGCGTTGCGCGACGGCGCCGGTGTCGGCGGACTGCTCGACGCCGTGGTCGGTGCAGTGAGCGAACGCATGCTTCGCTACGACACCGCTGGTGAACACGACTTCCACGACGACTTCGGATGGCTCGACATCACGCATGGACTCACCTATGCGAATGCCGTGCGCTGGCACAGCAATCAGGCCGAACGATCGGCCGATCTGGTCCGTCTGGCGATGTGGACCGTGTTCCAGGCGCACTGGACGGGTCGCCACGAGTGGCACTCGTCCATCGGCCCGCGCTCCGACGTCGAGCCTGTGTCCCACGACCTTGCCGAGTACGGGCGTTCGCTCCAGCGCGACTCACTACTCGATGGGACGACGGCGTTCATCGTGCACGCCCACGCGGTGAAGATGAGCGTGGCGGCCACCGAGGAGGCGGTCCGGTCGGGATCGTCGCTGCCGCTGGATGCCACGGCCCGATTCATCGCAGCACCGAAGCTCGAACGGTTCGTCGCGGCGACGGTCACCCGGTCGATCGACTTCCTGAGCGGCCGGTCGCCGCGAGATCAGGAGCCGGGAGATCAGTAGCCGGACGGCTGCTCCTCGGGACGTTCGGCCCTTGCGGTCGACAAGTGGTGCGTGCATGCTGGGCCGTCGACCAGCCGACGCAGAACCCGGGGGCCACGATGCACAACAAACTCACTGCCGTCCCGGACGAACGCGAGGCGACCGACGACGACACCGCCGTCGCTGCCGCGCCGGATGAAGTCGAGTCGTTGCGCCGACAGGTCGAGATCGAACGGGCCAAGAGCCGCAAGCTGAAGCGGCGCGAGAGCCGTGAGCGTCAGCTGCAGCCCTACCAGGTGGAACTCCTCAAACTGCAACGCCATCTCGAACAGCACCACAAGAAGATGATCGTCCTCTTCGAAGGACGCGATGCGGCGGGCAAGGGCGGCACGATTCGGCGTGTCACCCGATACATGAACGAGAAGCACTACCGCGTCGTCGCTCTGGGCAAACCCACCGAAGAGCAACGCGGGCAGTGGTTTCTCCAGAAGTACGTGACACAGTTCCCGGCTGCCGGTGAGGTCGTGCTCTTCGACCGAAGCTGGTACAACCGAGCGATGGTCGAACCCGTGTTGGGATTCTGCACCGACGAGGAACACGCCAACTTCCTGCGCGGCGTGGTCGGCTTCGAGAAAGATCTCGTTCGGCAGGGAGTGGTGCTGGTCAAGCTGTACTTCTCGGTCACCAAAGAGGAGCAGCAGCGACGGTTCGAACGTCGTCGTGACGATCCGCTGCGTCAGTGGAAGCTGAGCGAGATCGACGTGCAGGCGCAAGATCTCTGGGACCAGTTCACCGAGCGCAAGTACGAGATGCTCAAGCGGACGCACACGACCGAAGCTCCATGGACGATCATCCGATCCGAGAGCAAGCACCTCGCACGCCTCAACGCGATGCGCGTCGTTCTCGACGCGGTCGACTACGAAGACCGCAACTTCGACATCGACTTCGTCCCCGACCCGAACATCGTCGTGTCCGGAGCCCACGAGGTGGAGTTGATGGACGCCGATCGAATCGGCCACGGGAAGTTCAGCCAATGAAGCCGACACCCGACCGCAAGCGCCTTCCCAAGAAGGAGTACGAGGCGGAGCTCAACCGGTTGCAGCGCGAACTCGTGAACCTCCAAGATCATGTGCAGCGGGAGAATCTCAAAGTGTGCGTGATCTTCGAGGGGCGCGATGCCGCCGGCAAGGGCGGGGCCATCAAACGCATCGTCGAACGCACGAATCCTCGAATCGTTCGCGTTGTCGCACTGCCGAAGCCGACCGAGAAAGAGCGCACCCAGTGGTACTTCCAGCGCTATACGGCCCACCTGCCGTCGGGTGGCGAGATCGTGCTCTTCGATCGAAGCTGGTACAACCGTGCCGGCGTCGAGCGGGTCATGGGGTTCTGCACCGATGAGGAGTATGACCGCTTCCTGGTGTCATGCCCGGACTTCGAGCGCCTCCTCCTCCGCTCGGGCATCATCCTGATCAAGTACTGGTTCTCCGTCAGCGACGAAGAGCAGGAACGCCGTTTCGTCGACCGGATCGAACATCCGTCGAAGCGATGGAAGCTCAGCCCGATGGATCTCGAGTCGCGAGCGCACTGGGTCGACTACAGCCGCGCCAAGGACGTGATGTTCGAACACACCGACACGAAGGCGTCGCCGTGGTGGGTGATCGATGCCGACGACAAGCGCAAGGCGAGGCTCAACTGCATTCGTCACCTGCTCGAATCCGTGCCCTACGACAGCCCGGACGGCATCCGGTTGGAGCTACCGCCGCGCCAGGACGCCGTGTACTCGCGGCCGCCGTTGAGCGAACAGAGCTTCGTGCGCGACCACTACGCCTGACGGTTCACCCGTCGTCGTCTCCTTCGTCCCCACCGATCTCGTCGATCACGGGCAGGTCGCCGTGCATCACGTCTCGCGGCATTGCCTTGTCGGCGTATTTCGTCCAGTTGTCCTGGAGCGCCGAGATCAGCTGCGTGACGAACAGCGGCGACATGTTCACCCGTTGCACGAGCGTCCCGGACGTGGCCTGGCCGTTGGAGTCGAACTCGCAACGCAGGAAGTCGATGGTGAACTCGTGTGGAGAATGGCGCACGGCGGCCGCGTTCGACCACACCCCGCCGAGTTGGCTCGGTTCGGTCTGGACTTTCATTGACCCAGCATCCCGTAGGCGTGCGTCGGTGCGAGCCGCAGCACCAGCCGCTGGTCGGTGATCATCGCCCGGCGGTACTCGTCCCAATCGTCGTGTTCGCCGGCGACCGCTCGGTAGTAGTCGACCAACTCGTCGACCGTGGCATCATCGGGCGTTGCGGCCACTGGCGACAGCTCGACGTCGGCCTCGATGACCACGTATGCGTAGAAGTCGTCGCGCGCAACATGCAGCGAAGCCCGCGGATCGCGGCGCAGGTTCTTGGTCTTGGCCCGCCCGTCGGTGACCGAGACACGGATGATGCCGTCGTCGCCGACGACGAAGGCGATGTTCGACAGCTGCGGGCGGCCGTCTCGTTTCTGTGTGGTGATGACGCCCCTCCGTCGAGAGCGTGCGAAGTCGAGTGCGTCGGAGATGTCCATCACCGTTGGCTACCACCTCACCGCGACGTCCGCAATCGAACCGATCTGTTCCACCTGTCAGACTGCCGAGATGGCCAGCGATCTGACCGGTGCAACCGTCGACCTGCTTCAAACCTTGATCCGCAACCGGTGCGTGAATGACGGATCACCCGAATCCGGCGAAGAAGTCCGCAATGCCGACGTTCTCCAGCATTACGTCGAGGGCCCCGGTGTCGAGATCGAACGCTGGGAGCCCACACCTGGCCGTGTTTCGTTCGTGGCGAAATTGCCGGGCACCGACCCGAACGCGAAGTCGCTCTGCCTCATGGGCCACACCGACGTGGTGCCGGTCTCGCCCGACGGTTGGTCGAACGACCCCTTCGGCGGAGAGTTGATCGGTGACGAGGTCTGGGGGCGTGGTGCCGTCGACATGTTGAACCTCACGTCGTCGATGGCGGTGACGTTCCGCGACCTCGCGACGAGTGGTTTCCGGCCGAGTGGTGATCTGTTGTTCTTCGCCGTCGCCGACGAGGAGGCTGGTTCTGCACACGGAGCTCGTTGGGTCGCGTCGCACCATCCCGACTCCATCCGGTGTGACTACATGCTGACCGAGTCCGGCGGGTTGCACTCCGGCTCGTCCGACGCTCCGGCGATCAGCGTGGCCGTCGGCGAGAAGGGCGTCGCATGGCGCCGCCTCCGGGTTCGTGGCGTGCCGGGCCATGGCTCGATGCCGTTTCGTTCCGACAACGCACTGGTCAAGGCTGCCGCCATCGTGCAGCGGCTCGGCGAGTACCGGCCGACGCCTCGGTTCCACGAGTTGTGGCGCGGCCAGGTCGAATCGATGGGCGTGCCCGACGAGTTGAAAGCTGCGCTGCTCGACAGCGACGCGATCGACGATCTGCTTGCAGATCTGCCGAGCGTCGGCATGGCGGCGCATCTCCACGCCTGCACCCACACGACGTTCTCGCCGAACGTGCTTGCGAGCGAGACTCGGCTGAAGACGAACGTGATCCCTGATGTGATCGACATCGACGTCGACGTGCGCACGATGCCGGGTGACGACCGCGAAGAAGTCGCGGAACACCTGAAGTCGGCCCTCGGTGCCGAACTCTTCGACCAGGTCGGTGTCGAGATCCTGATGGACGATCCGTCGTCGATCAGCCGAACCGATACGCCGTTGTGGGACGCCCTCGCGAAGGCGGTCTCCGTGCCGTTCCCCGATGCCAAGCTGAATCCTCAGTTCATGGTCGGCTTCACCGATTCGCGGGTGTTCCGTGATCTCGGTGCGGTCTCCTACGGTGCCGGCCTGTTCAGTCCCACGGTCGACCCGTCGGAGTTCGGTCGGCGGTTCCACGGACATGACGAACGCGTCGACGTCGAGTCGCTCCGCCTCACCACCGACCTCTGGCGCCGTGTGGTCCTCGATCTCCAGTCGTGACCCGCCTTCGTTATTCAAACGTTCGTCAAGGTGCGACGCGCCGGCTCAGCGGGGTGGCGGTCGACCCGATAGAGGCATATGGACTTCGGGAAGATGATTGGTGCAGGCGCCGCCGGGCTCGGACTCGTCGGTGCGGGATACCTCGGGCTCGCCGGCGAGGACAATACGACACGCGATGACGTCGGCGCGGTGGTCGAGGCCGGTGAGGTCGGCGCCTTCCGGATCCGTCTCGGCGATTGTCTGGCGGACGCACCCCAAGGCGAATTCGAGTCGATCGAAGCGGTTCCGTGCGGTCAACCGCACGGTGGTGAGGTGTACCACGCGTTCAACCTGGTCGATGACGAATACCCCGGACTCGCGTCGATCAGAACAAGTGCCGAGCTGGGCTGCTACGACGCATTCGAACCGTTCGTCGGGATCGCGTTCGAGGAATCACAGTACGGCATCTCGATGATCAATCCGACCGAGCAGAGCTGGGACGAGGTCGACGATCGCGAAGTGTTGTGTCTGGTGAGCAACTTCGACGGCACGACGAAGACCGGTAGCGCAGCGGCCACCGGGCTGTAGTCGCAGGGGACGAAGGGCGTCACGCCATTTCGGCGGCCGCGACGTCCTCGAGCCCGAGTTCGACGATGGCCGATTCGCGCATTTCGACCTTGCGGACCTTGCCGGTGACGGTCATCGGAAACTCATCGACGACCTTGACGTAGCGCGGCACCTTGTAGTGGGCGATCTTGCCCTGGCAGAACGATCGGATGTCGTCGGCATCGATCGAGCTGCCCGGCCGCAGCTTGACGCACGCCATCAACTCCTCGCCGAATCGGGCGTCGGGCACGCCGATGACCTGCACATCCTCGATGCCTGGATGGGTGTACAGGAACTCCTCGATCTCGCGCGGATAGATGTTCTCGCCGCCGCGAATCACCATGTCTTTGATGCGGCCCACGATGTTGCAGTAGCCGTCGTCGGTCATCACGGCGAGATCGCCGGTGTGCATCCAGCCGTCGGCATCGATCGCCTGCGCAGTCTTGTCGTCGTCCCCCCAGTAGCCGAGCATCACCGAGTAGCCGCGAGTACAGAACTCGCCGGTCTCGCCTCGACGCAGGGTCTCGCCGGAGTCGGGGTCTGCAACCCTGATCTCGACGTGTGGATGAGCCCGGCCGACGCTGGCGGTGCGGTGGTGGAGGGAGTCGTCGGGCAGCGTCTGCGTCGAGACCGGCGAGGTCTCGGTCATGCCGTAGCAGATCGTGACGTCGATCATGTTCATCCGGTCGACGCATGCCTTCATGACCTCGACCGGACACGGCGAGCCGGCCATGACCCCCGTTCGCAGCGACGACAGGTCGTAGCGGTCGAAATCGGCGTGGCCGAGTTCGGCGATGAACATCGTGGGCACGCCGTACAGCGCCGTGCAGCGCTCGGCCTGCACGGTGTCGAGCACGGCCTGCGCGTCGAACGCATCGCCGGGAATCACCATCGTGGCTCCGTGCGACGTGCTCCCGAGGTTGCCCATCACCATGCCGAAGCAGTGGTAGAAGGGCACGGGTATGCACAACCGGTCCTCATGGGTGATGCCCTGCAACTCGGTGGTGAAGTAGCCGTTGTTGAGGATGTTCTTGTGGGTGAGCGTTGCGCCCTTGGGAAAGCCCGTCGTGCCAGAGGTGTATTGGATGTTGATGGCATCGTCGGGCTGTAGGGCCGCGGTTCGTTCCGCCAGTTCGGTGTCGCTCACGGTTGCAGAGCCGGCGGTGAGTTCGTTCCAGTCGTCGTCCCAGAAGAACAGGGCCCGCTCGAGTTGCGGGCATTCGTGACGGACGGTCTCGACCATGGCTCGATAGTCCGAAGTCTTGAACGTCGGCGCCGCCACCAACCAGCGGCAACCGGACTGGTTCAGGGCGTACGCGAGTTCATGAGTTCGGTACGCCGGGTTGATGTTGACGAGGATCACGCCGATCTCGGCGGTGGCGAACTGCACGAGCGTCCACTCGGCGTAGTTCGGTGCCCACAGGCCGACACGATCGCCGGTTCGCAGACCGGCGCCGATCAGACCCTTCGCGAGCGTGCGGACGCGATCGGAGAACTCGTCGTAGGTCCAGCGCACATCCTGGTGGACCGAGACCAACGCCTCACGCGCGCCGTGCAGCGCAACGGTTCGGGCGAGGTTCGCCGGAATCGTCTCGTCGAGTAATGGTGGTGCCGATGGCCCGAGTTCGTGCGCAAGCTCAGTCATGAACGCAGAGTACGACACCGGCCGCGGAGTCGCTCCGCTCGGCTCGTCCGCGGACCGGAACGTAGGCTGATCTGATGAGTGCTGCCGCCGTCGAACAGACCAGAGTTGGCTCCATCGTCACCTTGACCCTGAACCGGGCCGAGAAGCGAAACGCGTTGGCACGCGACGTGATGCTCGAACTCACCGAGCGATTCCGCGACGTCGGCCGCTCCGATGCATTGGGCGTGGTCCTCGCGGCGAACGGTCCGGTGTTCTCGGCCGGACACAACTTCGGCGACATGGCCGGAGCCTCACTCGTCGAGGCACGCGACTTGCTCGAAGTGTGCACGACGATGATGAACGTCGTACAGGAGATCCCTCAAGTCGTCATCGCGAGGGTGCACGCGCTGGCCACCGCCGCCGGCTGTCAGCTCGTGGCGAGCTGCGACCTCGCGATCGCCGCAGAGTCGGCCGGTTTCGCACTACCGGGCGGTCGCGGTGGCCTGTTCTGCCACACACCGCTCGTTGCGGTCGCCCGCCAGGTGGGCCGCAAGCGCGCACTCGAGATGTCGCTCACCGGCGACGTGGTCGACGCCCACACCGCGGCCGACTGGGGGCTCATCAACAGGGCGGTACCCGATGACCAGTTGGACGACGCCGTCGACGACCTCATGGCGCGGGCAACTCGCGGGAGCGCGATGTCGAAGGCGCTCGGCAAGCGGGCGTTCTACTCGCAGGTCGATCTCGATCAGCCCAAGGCGTACGCATATGCGATGGAGGTGATGGCGGCCGGCGTGGTCACCTCCGACGGGCAGGAAGGCATCAGGAGCTTCCTCGAGAAGCGCCCGCCGAAGTTCACCGAACGCATGGGCGGCTGACGCGGCCCGACTCGTCAGTCGGCCAGACTGATCCGCTGGTCTCCCGCGGCGAGTTCGCGGATCCGGGCCAGGATGACCTCGAGTGCCGGCCGGTTCAGGCCACCCTCGGGGATGATCACGTCGGCATGCCGCTTGCTCGGCTCGATGAACAGTTCGTGGGCGGGCCGAACCGTCGCCAGGTACTGAGCGATGATGCTCTCGGGCGTTCGGCCGCGTTCGGCCACGTCGCGCTGGAGCCGGCGGATGATTCGAAGATCGGCAGGGGTGTCGACGAACAATTTGAGGTCGAACCTCCTGCGAAGCGTCTCCTCCCACAACACGAGGATGCCCTCGACCACCACGATCCGGGCCGGCCTCACCTCGCGGCAGTCGGGAGACCGGTCGTGAATCGTGTAGTCGTAGACGGGGACCTCGATCGTCGCCCCAGCGACGAGCGCGGCGAGATGATCGTTCAGCAACGGCCAGTCGAAGGCATCGGGATGGTCGTAGTTGGCGGCAGCACGTACCTCGACCGGTTCGTCGCTGCGCTCGATGTAGTACGAGTCGAGCTTGATCAGCGAGAGATGCTCGTCACCCATCAGATCGGCGAGACGCTGGGCGATCGTGGTCTTCCCCGAATTGCTGCCCCCGGCGACACCGATGAGGTACGGGCGAACCGTCGAATCGTCAGGCATTCGGCCACGATACGCGAGGGTGCTTGTATCGGACCCTCTCCACCGGCAACGATGGCGTCGTGATCAGCGAACGGCATCAGGCCATGCTCGACTTCGAACGCTCGTGGTGGAGCTTCGACGAGCCCAAGGAAATGCTCATTCGCGCCCGGTTTCAGTGCTCTGCCGACGAGTACTATGTCGAATTGAACGACCTACTCGATCGACCCGAAGCCATGGATCACGACCCTCTCGTGGTGCGCCGGCTCCAGCGGCACCGCGTGCGGCGGCGTCGCGAGCGGCTCGATACGGGCACCGATTCGCAGAGAGGCACCCACGCATGAGCGCAGACGGAACCGATTCCCCCCGGCGGTCTCCCCGCGCGAGCGACGGTGGTGCGCCGGTGAGCGGTGCGCTCGCCATCGTGCTCGCGGTGATCGCGGTCGTGGCCGGTTTCCTGATCCTGCGGTCGATCGGCAACGACGATCCCACCAGTGCGGGGGGTGGCGACGCCGGTCAGGCAACCACCACACTCGATCCCACGGTGACGACCGTGCCCATCGCCACCACCACGACTGCGCCGCTCTTCGTGGCCGAGGGCGCCATCGTCATCGTGGCGAACGCGAGCAGCGTCAACGGGTCGGCCGGGCAGATGACCCGAGCGCTCGAAGCCGCCGGGTACACCATGGGTGCGGCGGCGAACAGCACCGAGGGCACGCTCGACACGACCAAGATCTACTTCGATCCTGCAAACGATGCCGCCGAAGCGGTGGCGAGTTCAGTCGGGCGTTCGTTGGGGTCGGGTGTGGCGATCGCCGTGCTGCCCGACCCGGTCCCGACCGATGTCGGCTCCATGGGTGATGCAACCGTGCTCGTCGTGCTCGGTGTCGACAAGGCCGGCCGTACGCTCGAAGAGCTGAATCCCGCTGCAACCACCGCTGCGGTCGAACCGCCGGCCGCCGAGGAAACCACGACCACGGCCCTCGCCGGCTGACTTCGGTCAGCGCTTCGCGGACGAACCGAGCAGTTCCCCGATCGCCGCCGCAGCGGTGTGTTCGATGCACCACTTCGTCTCGGTCTGCGCTCGGTCCAATCCGTACCGCTCGACCAGCGTGTACACGGGTATGTGATGGCGCACCGTCTCGTCGGCGTCGCCCACGATCGCTGCGACCTTTGTGTCGGACTCTGACGCGAGTGCTGCGACGCCGCCGACCACCTTGCCGTTGAAGCTCTGTTCGTCGAGGTACCCCTCGCCGGTGATCACGAGGTCGGCTGCCGCAATACGGTCGAACAAGTCGAGTTCGTCGGCGACGAGCTCGAAGCCGGGCACGAGACGTCCGCCGAGTGCTGCGAGTGCGCCGGCCAGTCCGCCCGCCGCGCCGGCACCGTCGAGTTCGTCGACATCGACGCCGTACTGTTCGCGGTAGCGCTGAGCGAGGCGTTCGAGGCGAGACGTCAGCATCGCGACCTCCGCCGGTGAAGCGCCCTTCTGTGGGCCGAACACCTCGGCTGCCTTCGTGAAACGTGTCTCCACATCGCAAGCGACCAACAACGTCACACCGCGGACTCGATTCGGCGCACTGATCGCCTGGATCGCGCCGAGCCCGCCATCGGTGGTGGCCGAGCCGCCGAGCCCGACGATGATCTTCTTCGCGCCCCCGGCCAATGCCTGGTCGATGAGCTCGCCCACCCCTGCCGTGGTGGCGTTCATCGGATCGTTGTGTTCCTTGCCGCCCGCGAGCAGCAAGCCGCTCGTCCGCGCCATCTCGATCACGGCGGTGCCTCGGTGAGACCGCCAGCCCGCCTCGATCGGGGTACCGAGCGGGCCGGTCACCGTCGTCGTCCGGTTCGGTCCGCCGAGCACGTCGAGCAGGCCTTCACCACCGTCGGCGACGGGCACCTCGTCGCAGTCGTGTCCCAGTTCCCAGCACGCGTGGCCGATCGCGGCGGCGACTTCATCAGCGGTTGCGGTCCCCCGGAACTTGTCGACCGCCGCCACCACCCGCATCACCCCAACCGTACGCACAAACGGATCGGGGCGAACGGAATGTAATCCCGACTTGTTCGGTTATCTTTAGGCACTATGGCTGTCACCGTTCGAATCCCCACCACGTTGCGTCCTCTGTCGGGCGGCAACAAGCAGGTCGAGCTCCCGTCGGGGTCGCTCTCCGACGTGATCGCCGGCCTCGAGTCGGCGCATCCCGGTTTCAGCGACCGACTCATCGACGAAGACGGCTCGCTGCGCAAGTTTGTCAACGTGTTCGTCGATGACGACGATGTTCGGTATCTCGACGGCCTCGACACAACGGTCGAGGACGGCATCACCGTGAGCATCATTCCGGCCGTCGCCGGAGGCTGAGCCACTGCACCGCAACACCGGGGAGGGTTATCCTCCGACGGTGCAGACCAGCGTTCTCCCCCGGGTGCACCAGCGGGCCGCTTCCGTACTCCTCGTCGCAACAGCCTTCGGTTTGATCACGTACGCGTTGATCTCCGCGCGGGGGGCCCTGTTCTTCTCCGACGACTGGAACGCGATCATCCAGTACGACACGCGAAGCTGGTTCGAGCCGTTCAACGGCCATATCTCACCTGTCCCGGTCGGCGCATTCCAACTCTCGTTCGACCTGTTCGGCTGGTCCGCATGGCCGATGAGATTGCTCGGCGCGACGACGTTTGCAGCGGCCGGGGGCGGTGCCTACCTCGCCACGCGGCGCCGTGTGGGCCCGTGGCTCGCCCTGGCCGCTGCGATCGCGGTGCTCGGGTTCCCTGCCGCCCATCTGAACGTGATGCTGCCGTTCCTGATCAACTTCAACATCCCGCTCGCATGTTCGGTGCTCGCTGTGTGGGCACTCGAGGGCGATGGACGCCGGTGGATTCTGGCGCCTGCTCTCATCGCTGTCGCGCTGTGTACGTCCAGCCTCGGTCTCGTTGCCGCGGTACCGCCGATGGTGCACATGTTGGTGCGGCGCCCGGGCGACCGTTGGCCGCTGCTGACGGTCTCATGGGTCGTGGTGATCTGGTTCGTCGTGTGGATCACGAGTGGGGCAGGGGAGGCGACCGATGTCGGTCCGTCGACCGCGGTCCGTGCCGGCTGGACGTGGACGTTCGACGTGTTCAGAACGACGGCGCTCGGATCGACCGTGCTCGGCGCGGTTCTGTTCGTCGTCGTCGTCGTCGTGATCGCCGCCGGTGCGGTGCTGGCCGGTCCGCGTGATCCGGCCGTGATCCAGTGGCTCGTCGCGGCGGTGCTGCTGATCGCGATGCTCGCGACACGGGCGGACGGCCCGTGGGCGGAGGGTGCACCACCGTGGTACCTGACTGCGATCATGTTCTTCGTGGTCCTCTCGACCGTCGAGGCTGTGGCGGTCGTCGCTTCCGACGATCGGGCGAAGACCTTCCTACCTCGTGGTGCCGAGTTCTTGGTCGGCGCCGTCATCGTGGTCCTGCTCGTGACCAACATCGTGCGAACTGCGTCGGCGATCGAGGACGAGGGCGACGAGATGGCCCGGTTCTGGACGAACGTGCAGGTGTGGCTCGCCGGCGCCGAGGCGCTCGGAACGGACGCCGATCGGTCTCGGCCGTTGCCCCTCAACTTCGTGGTGATCGATACCGGCGAGTACCTCGATTTCGTGCGGCGGCACGGTTCACCGGTGGAGGCACCGCTCGACATCGACGAGATCGACGACGCCGACCGCATCGCAGCCGACGAGGTGTTCGTTCGAGAGTCCGGTCTCGATTGGAAGCTCGGGACGTGTCACTCGAGCGAGCCCGACGATGACGCCGGCGCCGACGGTGGGGCCGCAGGCGTCGGAGGGTCCGATGTCGAGGGGTTGACGATCCGCGGACCCGCCCGCGTCGGCATCGACGGCCCATCGGGAACGAACGTCGTCGTGACCCGGTTCGCTCCGCCGGGTGTCACCGCCCCCGTGTTCGCTCTCGACGAGGCGGGTCCTTTGGTGATCGACGTGCCCGGCGATTCCAGTCCCTTACCGTGGACGATCGTTGCCACCGGCGGCCGTGTCACGCTCTGCTGAGTTCCGCGCAGGAACCTTCGCGGTGGCGGCGGGGTCGGAGAGTACGACAGGCTGTTTCCACCGATGCGATCCCAGGATGTGTCCGAACTCGACGATGCCGAGTTGCTGGGGCGTTCGCGCGCCGGCGACCGCAGGGCGTTCGCCGCACTGATCGGCCGCCATCAGCGGGCAGCGTTGCGGCTGGCAGCAGTGGTGGGTGGCTCGACCGACGAGGCACCCGACATCGTGCAGGAGGCGTTCGTGAGCGTGTACCGGAACTTGGATGGATACCGCGGGTCGGGGAGTGTCCGTTCGTGGATGCTCCGAGTGGTTGCCAACCAGGCGAAGAACCATGTGCGGGGACGAATTCGGCGGTTGCATCGTGACGATCGGCATGCCCGTGTCGAGTTGCGCATCGACCCTGGGGTCGAAGATGTCGCCATGGAGCGGGACGATCTCCGGTCGCTCGCCGAGGCGATGGGTCACCTCGGTGTGAACGACCGCGAAGTGCTGGCCTGCCGATACATGGCGGAGTTGACCGAGGCCGAGACTGCCGACGTGCTCTCGGTGGCCATCGGTACCGTGAAATCGCGGTCGTCGCGAGCGTTGCAGCGACTCCGTGCCGAGATGACGACGACCGAGACCGGGGAGGTGCGACCGTGAACGATCTCGAACAGCGCCTGTATGCACTCGGCGACGTGCTCGATCTCGGCCCTGTCGACCGTGACGGCGACACCGGACTGGTCGACGCCGTGCTGGGACGGATCGATGCAACCGACCGGAAACGGCGTCGCGATCGGGTGTTGCTGCGAGCGGCTGTGATCCTCCTGGTGATCGCGGCAGCGCTGATCGCGGCGCTGCCGGGTCCCCGCAGAGCCGTGGCCGGCTGGCTCGGCTTCGACTCGGTTCGAATCGAGCGGGTCACCGATCTCGACGTCGGAGACGTACCGGGTCTCGCTCAGCTGCCGGGGCCGGGTGACAGTTCGATCGTCACCGTCGGCGGACGAGAGGTGCTCGTCTCCGCAATCGACGGGAGCCTCAGCGACCCGTTGCTCAGCAAGACCGTCGGTGCCGGCACCGCGGTGTCCGAGGTTGCCGTGGGTGATGCTCGCGGACTCTGGATCAGCGGAGAACCGCACGAGATCGCGTACGAGACGAACGATGGTGGCGTGGTCGTCGACCGGTTTGCCGGGAACACGCTGCTGTGGCAGGTCGGCGACGTGCTCTACCGCGTCGAGGGCTTCGACAACGTCGCGGACGCGATTGCGTTCGCATCCGGAACCGGTTGACGTTCAGCGGTGTCGGATGGGTATGCGACGCATCTTCATCGTCTTGTTGGTTGCCGGTGCGGGGTGCACCGGTGTCGGCGCCGAGGATGCGTCGAGGCTGCAATTCTCGTCCGACGGCACGTTGCCGCTCGCTGCGCCGATGACGAGCGGTCGAACGGTGGCGATGCTCGACGACCGCGGTCACTTCGCTGTGGTCGCGGCCGACTCCGGCGAGGTGCTGTCGGACGGTCGGGGCTGGAACTCGCGACTCTCGCTCGATGGCAATTACGCCGTGTCGACCGTGGTGGTCGGTGACGGCGACACGAAGGTCGGATGGACATCAGTCGCTGACGGCGAGCTCCTCGGCGGGACGATCTTCGAAGGCGACGAACTCGAATCGTCCGCGACGGAACTCGGTGGCCACCTGGCAGCGTTCGTCAACCCGGCTGCGCCCGTCGAGGGGGCGATCGCCGGAGCGCGATCGACCAGCACCGTCGTCATCGCGTCTCCGACAGATGGCGAGCTCTGGCGTGCGGAGCTCGACGGCAACTTCGTGCCCGAGGCGTTCGGGCAGCGGCGGGCAGCCAACGGACTGCCGACGCAGTTGTTCCTGCTCGAGTACTTCCCTGCCGAGGCACCGCGCTTCTACCGGGTGCGGGTGTTGTCGACGGAGACCGGCGAGCTGTCACTTCCCGTCAACCTCAGGAACAAGGCCGAACTGGTCGACGAGCGCATGGCCGGTTTCACCCGATCGCAAGTCGTCGCCGAGGAGCACGGGCTGCTGTTCACGTTGTACCGCGGCACCATCGATGGGACACCCGACGGCGACGCCTACGCATTCGTCCACACATTGGGACTCGAGGACGGCGTGTGGTGTCTGTCGGTCGATCCCGAACTGCAACTCGAGTCGCGCCCCGGCACGCTGGCTGTGGGTGGTGATCGCCTCTACGTGGCGAGCGCCAACGGAAAGGTGGGCTCGTTCCAGATTCCGTCGTTGTCCGACCCCGAGGCGTCGGCGTCGATGTCGTGGGTCACGCAGGTGACGTTCGGTGGAGACGACGCACCGGTCGCCCTGGCCGACGAAGACGGCGTGTATCTGGGTTATGGCGACGATCACCTCGTTCGTCTCGATGCGGGCGGCGGCGGGTCGATGCCTCGGCAGCTCCCCGGCGCCGGTCCGACGGCAGTCACCCGAGACCAGGACGGAGCGATTCAGGCGATCGGACCGGATTGGTCGACGATCGACACGCTCGTGCGGCCGTCATGGCTGGGCCCGGTGGTGCAGCTCGTCGTGTCGGAGAACCCGTGAGTCAGTTCGTGCCGACGAGCAGGAGGAACCGATCGACGGCAACGGCCGCGCGTTCGGCCACCTCGGCCGCGGTCGGCGGTGATTCACCAAGCAGCACGCGTATCTGTGTGTCCGTGAGCAGCAAACCGTAGAGCAGTCGGAAGGTCTCGGCGGGGTCGTCGATGGTGATGAACCCCGACTGGTTCAAGCGGTCGAGGTAACGCTCGACCAAGGGACCGACGCGGTGGCGGCCACTCGCCAGGAGCACGGCAGCGAGATCAGGCGACGACATGGCGGCCCGGTTCAGCGCGATCGATCGTTCGCCGGTGAGCATCGTGAGCAGACCCACCGAGAACGACGTCAATGTGGTCGCCGGCTCTGCGTCGCGAGCAAGGCCGGCCTGGATCGCGGTCGCTGCGTGATCGGCGTTGTCCTCGATCATGGCCGAGAACAAACCATCGCGGTTGTCGAACCACGAGTAGAGCGTCTCCTTCGACGCGCCGGCACGCTGTGCGATGCCCAGCATCGTCGTCTTCTCGTATCCGTGCTCGACCAGTTCGGCGAACGCGGCATCGAGTACGCGGCGGCGCCGCTGCTCGCGTTCGCCGATCTTGGGCCGGCCGCGTCGCGGACTGGAGATCTTGGAGCTCATGACTTGACAAGCGTACCAGTTCGTACGATTATGATTTAACGAACCAACAAGTACGATTTGGAGATCACATCATGAACACCGAATTTCACACCGAGATGAAGACCGACGAGGCGAACGCCGCTCCCGCAGGCCGCCATGGCGATGGGCGTCGACGAAGCCCATCGGCGGCCGCGCTCTGCGCAGCCACGATCTTGTCCGGCCTGTCGGCCGGGTTCTTCTTCACCTATCAGTTCTCGGTCATCAGGGGATTTGCGGTCGTCGACGATGTGACCTACGTGCGGATGTTCCAGGCCATCAATGCCACGGTGCGAACTCCCTGGTTCGGCCTGGTGTTCTTCGGCACCGTGCCGGCCATCGCTCTGGCGCTGGGTATGAACTGGCGAACGGGCGGCGCGCGCCGAACGTTGCTCGTGGCCGGACTGATCTTGGGAGTTTCGACCGTGTTGATCACGATGATCGGGAACGTGCCGCTGAACGACGCCCTGGCCGAATACGGCGACGTGACGCCCCCGGTCGCCGGCGTCGCACGCGCGGAGTTCGAGGGCCCCTGGAACGAGCTCAACGCCTATCGAACGGCGACCTCGATCGTGGCGTTCGTGATGCTGGCACTGGCGTGGCTGACGCCGGCCGTGAACCGGCGGGAATCACCGAGAAACCTGGGCTGATCCTTGTCGCTTTAGCACTCGGCTTTGTAGAGTGCTAGCACTCGACGTGGTCGAGTGCTATCCCTGAGTCGCGTAGATCAACGTCCAACGGAGGACACGCAGATGTCGAAGACCATTGCCTATGACGCCGAAGCCCGGCGCGGCCTGGAAGCGGGCATGAACAAGCTCGCCAACGCCGTTCGAGTCACGCTCGGCCCCAAGGGCCGCAACGTCGTGCTCGACAAGAAGTGGGGCGCACCCACGATCACCAACGACGGCGTGTCCATCGCCAAGGAGATCGAGCTCGAAGACCCGTACGAGCGCATCGGTGCCGAGCTCGTCAAGGAAGTCGCCAAGAAGACCGACGACGTCGCCGGTGACGGCACCACCACAGCAACCGTGCTCGCCTGGGCGATGGTCCGCGAGGGCATGCGCAACGTTGCAGCCGGCGCCAACCCGATGAGTCTCAAACGCGGCATCGAAGCCGCGGTCGAGGCCGCGGTGGGTTCCATTCGCGATCTCGCCAAGGACGTCGACTCCAAGGAGCAGATCGCTCAGGTCGCGTCCATCTCGGCCGCAGACGACGAGATCGGCCTGATGATCTCCGACGCCATCGACAAGGTCGGCAAGGACGGCGTCATCACCGTCGAGGAGAGCCAGACCTTCGGCATGGACATGGACCTCGTCGAGGGCATGCGCTTCGACAAGGGCTACATCTCGCCGTACTTCGTCACCGACACCGAGCGGATGGAGACCTCGCTCGATGACCCGTACGTGTTGCTCGTCTCGTCGAAGATCTCGACGGTCCGCGACATGGTGCCGGTGCTCGAGAAGGTCATGCAGACCGGTCGGCCGCTGGTGATCATCGCCGAAGACATCGAGGGCGAAGCACTCGCCACGCTCGTCGTGAACAAGATCCGTGGCACGTTCAAGTCGGCCGCGGTCAAGGCCCCCGGCTTCGGCGAGCGCCGCAAGGCGATGCTGCAGGACATGGCGATCCTCACCGGTGGACAGGTCGTGAGCGAAGAGGTCGGGCTGAAACTCGACGGGCTCACCCTCGACCTGCTGGGCAGCGCCAAGCGTGTCGTCATCACCAAGGACGAGACCACGATCATCGAGGGCGGCGGCGAGGCCGACGACATCAAGGGTCGGATCAACCAGATCAAGGCCGAGATCGAGAACACCGATTCCGACTACGACCGTGAGAAATTGCAGGAACGTCTCGCCAAGCTCACCGGTGGGGTCGCCGTCCTCAAGGTCGGCGCCGCCACCGAAGTGGAGCTCAAGGAGAAGAAGCACCGCATCGAAGACGCCGTGAGTACCACGAAGGCCGCCATCGAAGAGGGTGTCGTTCCGGGCGGTGGCGTGGCATTGCTGCGCTCGATCGACGCGGTCGAGGCCGTCGCCAACAAGCTCGAAGGCGACGAGGCGACGGGTGCGCGGCTGATCGCCAGCGCGCTGAGCGCTCCACTGCGTCAGATCGCCGAGAACGCCGGCATCGAAGGTGGCGTGGTGATCGAGCGAGTTCGTGCACTCACCGGCGCCGAGGGGCTCAACGCGGCCACCGGCGTGTACGAGGACCTCGTGAAGATCGGTGTCATCGACGCCGCCAAGGTCACCCGCTCGGCGCTGCAGAACGCTGCGTCGATCGCGGCGCTGTTCCTCACCACCGAGGCCGTCATCGCCGACAAGCCGGATGGCGGCGGCACCCACGACATGGGCGGTGGCATGGACTTCTGAGCCTCGGGCTCGAAGTCGAACGTCGAATCGAGCCCGGGCCATCGGTCCGGGCTCGTTCGCGCACGGTGACCGGCAGCGCGCTCAGGCGTTGTGGGCAGGATGTCGGCCTGGCGCGTGCCGGGCTGTCGTCGTGAGTCGTCGTCAGTCGTCGTCGCCGGTGACGGCGTCGGCGAGATCTTCGAAGATCGTGTCGTCGAGCAGCGTGTCGTCGATGGTCGAGTCGTCGATCGCCAACCAGACGAAGAGCGCGCACACCGCTCCCACGGCAGGTACGACGACGAACAACCACACCTGTCCCAACGCGTTGGGCGTGACGTCGGCGAAGATCGCCGAGCCCAGACTGCGTGCAGGATTGATGCCGCCCCCGTCGAGCGGCAACAGGAACAACATCGCAAGCGTGTAGGCGGCGCCGGTGAAACCGGCGACGGCGACGTTCGAGCGCTGCTGGCTGATCGCCGACAACAGCACCGTGACGACCACGATCGACAACACGAACTCGGCAGCCATGACCGAGCCGAGTTCGCCGAATCCGAACCGGTCCCATCCGTTCGCGGCGCCGGGAATGCGGTTGGTGTCGTTGATGCCGAAGATGAGCGCGGCGCCGAAGATGCCGCCGAGGAGTTGGCCGACCCAGTCGGACACCGCCTCGCGCGTGGTGATCTGTCGCGCGAGGAGCAGAGCCAGGCTGAAGATCGGGTTGGCCACTGCACCGATGACACCGATCGAGATCGCCATCGCCAGGCCGAACGAGATCGCAACGCCGAGTTCTCCGACGCCGGCCCCGCCGAACACGATGACACCGGGCCCGGCCAGCATGACGATCGTGGTGCCCACGAACTCGCTCGCGACGAGGCGTCCGGTACTTGGTTCGCTCATGGTCGACGAGCGTACCCTCGGGACGTGATTGCCCTCGTGACCAGCTCGGCCACTCGCGTTCCGTGCGTTGGTTCCGTAGCCTGGACTTCGTGGGTCGCAAGCGCACCGAACGCCGGATCGTCACCAGGGTCACGTCCGATGGTGTTCGTCGTTCGCCAGACCAGTTGATCGTCGAGGAACCGATGACGATCCAGCTCGACGGCAACGCGGTCACGACGACGATGCGTACCCCTGGTCACGATTACGAGCTGGCGGTGGGGTTCTGTCACACCGAGGGGCTGCTCGCCGGTATCCCGGTGACCGGGGTGCGGTACTGCGCTGAAGGCTCTGCGGTCGACAGCGAGTTCAACATCGTCACGGTCGACACGGGTGGCCGCGCTCCGGTGCCGACACCCCGACTCGGCACGACGACATCGAGTTGCGGATGGTGTGGCAGCGAACAACTCGACGACATGTGCGAACGAATTGCCGCTCTCGACCCGACGGCGATGATTCCGCTCGACGTGCTCGCCGGTATGCCCGGTCGCATTCACGAGCTCCAGAGTCTGTTCGACTCCACGGGGGCCGTGCACGGTGCGGCAGCGTTCGACGCGAGCGGTGAGGTCATCCTGGTACGTGAAGACGTTGGGAGGCACAACGCGGTCGACAAAGTGGTGGGAGCGATGCTCCTCGACATGCGGTTACCGGCGCGCGGCATGGGGCTCTTCGTCAGCGGAAGGGCGAGTGTCGAGATCGTGCAGAAGGCGTGGGCCGCCGGATTCGGCACGCTGATCGCTGTGAGCGCCCCGACGGCCCTGGCCGTCGATGCGGCACGACGTGCCAACCTCATGCTCGTCGGATTCATGCGTGGCGACCGATTCAACGTCTACGCCCCCGAGCGCCTCCCCAGTTGAGCCGTCGCTAGCCTGCACCCCATGCGCATGGAAGCCGGACTCTGCGTCCTCCACCTGTTCTGCTCGCCCACCGACTCGATCGATCGCGAAGCCATCCTCGCCGCTGTGAAGGCGGCGGAAGCGCAGGAGTGCCAGGTCATCACCGCGGCGCTGCTCGGTCACAAGGCCGACATCGCAATCATGGCACTGTGCGCCGACCAACGGGTCCTGCGGTCGCTGCAGACGGCGCTCCAGCAGTCGGGGCTGCGCGTGAACGACAGCTACGTGAGCATCACCGAGGTCAGTGAGTACACGAAGGGGATGCCCGCTGAGATGCTCGAGGCCCGTCTGCACCCGCAGATTCCACCCGACGGACTCAACGCGTTCAGCTTCTACCCGATGAGCAAGAAGCGTGAGGGGCACGCCAACTGGTACGCGACGCCGTACCAGGAACGGTTCGACATGATGATGGGGCACGGCAAGAGCGGTCGCACGTTCGCCGGCCGGGTCGCGCAGCTCATCACCGGGTCGACCGGTCTCGACGAGTACGAGTGGGGCGTCACCTTGTTCGCCAAGAGCCCCGACGTTCTCAAAGACGTGGTGTACACGATGCGGTTCGACGAGGGTTCGGCGCTCTATGGCGAGTTCGGCGACTTCTACGTCGGTTATCTCGCGTACATCGACGAACTTGTCTGAGCCGCAGCGCGGGTCTGTTCACTCCGATTCGACGTCGAACGACTCGCCCGACACGTCGATGCCGTCGTCGGTGAACGTGAACTCGACGAACTCACCGTGGGTGGGTGACCCGGTCGTGGTCGACAACTCCGTGTTCCCCGACGGACCGTCGTAGTCGATTCGTAGTCCCTGCGCGAGTCGGTCGGCGCAGTCGGCGTAGGTCCGACAGACCCGTCCTCCCACGCTCACAGCGGGCATCTGTGCGGCGATCTTGCTCGGATTGTCGCTCTCTGCGCTCAGTGCTGACAAAGCGATCAGGTTCACGCAGTCGAATGCGTTCGCCGCGAAGAGCCCTTCGGGAGCGTCGGTGCGATCGGACACGGCGAGTGGGGAAACACCCTTGATTTTGTCCCTGAACTGCGGGCTGAGCCCCTCGATGACCGGCTGCGACCCCTGACCACGAAGTTGGTCGTTGACGATCACGTCGGGCAGATCGGTTGCGGGCGCCCCGTCGCCGATCGCCCCGATCAGCCGCGCTCCGTCGTCAGTGTCGCCGATCACGGCGATGATGCTCGCCTCGTTGGCGAGCAGGAGGGCGGCCTCACCCGTGAGATCCTCGTCGTCGCCCGAGTACGGAACCTCACTGACGACGTTGAGGTTGCCCCGAGCGTCGATCGCCGAGCGAAGCGCCTCGGCGAACGCTCTGCCGTAAGGATCGTCGAGATATCCGATGGCGATCCGAGTGCCGCCGGTGAGCTCTGCTTTGAGCGCGATCGCGGCAGCCTGGAGCGAGTCGCTCGGAATGGTTCGGAAGAAGAGGCCACTCGACGGGAAGTCGTCGAGTGCCAGGGCCGAGGCGGTCGGCGAGCAGGTTACGACGCCGGCCGAGACGGGGTCGGCGAGATTGGACAGAGCGACGAGTGACGAGGCAGGCCCGACGATGGCATCGACACCCGACTCGAGCAGGGGTGCGAACCCCGGGCTGGCGCCTTCGTCGACGATCTCGAGCCGGACGTCGCGACCGTTGAACCCACCCGCTTCGTTGATGCGAGTCGCTGCCAACTCGGTGGCCTCGATCATCGGTGTGCCGAGCTGTGCTCCCACTCCGGTTTGTGGGAGGTACACGCCGATGAGCAATTGGCCGTTGTCTTCGCGGACGGTTGCCACCGTCGTCGTCGGGGCCACGGTCGTGGTTGGGGCGACCTCGCCATCGTCGCCGCTACAGCTCGCGAGCACCAGTGCGGCCGCCAGGGCACCCGCTACACGGAGTTGTCGAGTCGTCGGCACCGCATCACGATAGAAGAACATGTGTGGAAGAGAGCGTGCACCCCGGTGATCAACCCGGAATCGAAACGATCGAGCCGCCGGAAGCACTTCGTCGTGCAATCGCTGCTGTTGCGTTCGAATGGCTCGTCGGTTGCGTCGAACGAGGCGCCGAACGCGGTGGCGTCGTCGTGGGACCGACGATGCTCGACGACGCTCGTGACATGGCCCTCGGCGCGGCACCTCGTCTGCTCGAACGGATGTCGGAACTACTTGCGACCGACGTGGACCAGCAGCGCATCAGCCCGCTGGCGGTCTTTCGCAGCGCAGTGATCCACCCGATCGCCGTTCTCGATCGGCACGCCGTGCCGACGCCCGATCGGACCGATTGGGACCGGCAGGCGTTTCCCGACGACGTATACGACCTCGGCCCGGCGACCTGGGCCGACATCCACGAGTCGCTCGCCGAACCGGGTCTGGTGTGGGGCGCATGGAAGGCCGCGGTCGTGTTGCGGCGTCGGCGAGACGAGGGACTGCGCTAGACGCCGTTCGGCGACCTACCCTCGTCATCGTGGCTGCCACCGACACAGCGCTCGACCGTCGCACGGCGCTGATTCTCGACCACTCGTTGCGCGGCCGGGCGTTGTGCACCGCACTCTCCGGTGCCACCGATGAGTGGCTGCGCGAACTGGTCCGGGCCGCGTGCGCCGACGAGGCGCGGGCCCCGCGTTTCGCTCTCGTCGCCGTGGGCGGCTTCGGCCGCAGCGAGCTCGCACCGCAGAGCGACATCGACGTGGTGCTCGTGCACGACACGAAGCCGAACCGAATCGAACCGATCGCGTCCGCGATCTGGTATCCGATGTGGGACGCGGGCGTGAAGTTGGGCCACGCGGTCAGGACACTCGATGACCAACTCGACCTCGCCCGGTCAGATCTCGACACGGCGACGGCCATGTTGACGGCACGCCCGATCGCGGGCGATGCCGAGTTGGGGCGCGCCGTGGTCGAGGCAGGCGTGTCGCGGTGGCGGAAGCGACGCAAGCGTTGGCTGCACGACCTTCAGCTCCGGGTCCGTGAGCGGCAGGCCGGCGCGGGTGACGTCGCCTACATCCTCGAGCCCGACCTGAAGGACGGCCACGGCGGTCTTCGAGACGTGCAGTCGATGTGGTGGGCGATGGCAGCCGGTTTCGACCTTCCCGAGTCAGATGCGGCGTCGCTCGACGACTGCTACAACACGTTGTTGTCGGCCCGCGTGGCGCTGCATCGGGCTACCGGACGACCCGGCGACGTGCTTCGGCTCGAAGATCAGGACGGCGCTGCGACGGCGGGCGGATTCGCCGATGCCGACGTGCTGATGTCGGAGGTCTCGGCCGCAGCTCGCACCATAGCCTGGATCTCCGACGAGGGGTGGGGGCGCGTCGGCCGCGTCACCGCAGGCAAATCGGTTGCCCTTGCACCCGACGTGGTGCTCGTCGATGGCGAGGTCGAGTTGGCCGAAGGGAGCGATCCTGCCGCCGACAGTGCATTGGTGTTGCGCGTTGCCGTCGCGGCGGCACGCAGTCGGTGCCGTATCGGTCGGCGAAGTCTCGATCTGCTGTCGGACAAGACTCCGGAGTGGACGGGCAGCTGGCCCGTCGGTGCCGCCGACCGGTTCGTGGCGCTGTTGCTCGAAGGCCACGACGCGATTCCCGTGCTCGAAGCGCTCGACCAGCGCAACCTCATCACCCGTCTGTTGCCCGAGTGGGGGCCCGTCCAGTCGTGTCCGCAGCGGAACGCCTACCACCGCTTCACCGTCGATCGACACCTCTGGGAAGCGGCCGCGAACGCAGCGGATCTGGCCGATCGGGTGACGCGTCCCGACCTGCTGGTGATGGGTGCGTTGTTTCACGACCTCGGAAAGGGACGCCCGGGCGATCACACCGAGGTCGGCATGGAGTTGGTCCGCTCGATCGCCCCTCGGCTCGGGTACAACGTGGCCGACACCGACACGCTCGTGGCCATGGTGGAACACCACCTCCTGTTGCCCGACGTGGCGATGCGGCGCGATCTCACCGACGAGTCGACCATCCAGATGGTTGCCGATGCGGTTGGCACGGTCGAGCGTCTCGACCTGCTCCACGCGCTCACAGAGGCCGATTCGAAGGCGACGGGATCATCGGCCTGGGGTTCGTGGAAGGAAGAACTCGTCAGCGGCCTGACCGATCGCGTCAGGCATGTGCTGGGCGGCGGCGATGTCGATGAAGTCACCTGGCGGTTGTTTCCCGACGCCGACACGCTCACGCGCATGGCAACCGGCGAGTTGCACATCAACGTCACCGAAGACGGCGTGGTCGTCGTGGCGCCTGATGTGCTCGGTTCGTTCAGTCGAGTCGCCGGTGTGCTGTCGCTCAACGGTCTCGACGTGCTCAGCGCACAGGCTCACACCGACGAGGCTCAGCTCGGCCGGCTGGCGATGATGGCTTCACAGTTCCGCGTCGTCGTCCCCGATGAGGGGCTCGACTGGGTCCCGATCGTCGCAGACCTACGAGCCGCACTACGCGGGCAGCTCGCGATCGAGGCGCGAATCGCCGAACGCGCCCGCACGTACCGTCGGCGTCGTGCGACTCAGGCTCGTGCGCCGGGTCCACCCCTGCTCACCTTCCATGATGAGGCCTCGAGCAACGCCACCGTGCTCGAAGTTCGGTGCCCGTCGAAGGTCGGCATCCTCCACCGGATCACGAAGGCGCTCGGCGAGGTGGGCGTCGACATCCGTCATGCAACCGTGCAGACGCTCGGCATGGAGGTGGTGGACACGTTCTACGTACGCACGTGGGACGGCGGCCTGGTCGTCGACCCCGATCACCGTGCCGAACTGGAACGAGCGGTCCTGCACGCTGCGAGCTGATCACGCTGCACTGGCCCTGGGGAGTCGCTCCGCCGACCAGTAGGTTGGTGTCGTGGCTGAACGCGACGACGTGGTTTCACCGGCCCCGGCCGACGAGATGTCACGCGACTTGGCGCGATGGAGCGAAACGCTCGCAGCAATCGCCCGAACCGGGCTGAGTTTCTCCGACAACCTGTACGAGCGTGAGCGGTTCGAGGAGGTCTTGCACGTCGCAGCCGACATCAAGGCGGCCGCGTCCGAACGCGCCGAAGACATCGCCGTCGAACGTGAGACCGACCACTTCGTCCAGGAGTGGTTGAGCAACATCGGCGAGGGCGTGCCCGGCTACGTGACACCAAAGGTGGCTGTCGGCGCGATCGTCGGCAACGAGCAGGGTGAGATTCTCCTCGTCCAGCGTGCCGATTCCGGCATCTGGCTGTACCCGACCGGATGGGCCGACGTCGGCTACTCGCCGTCGGAGGTCGCGCTCAAGGAGGTGCAGGAGGAGACCGGCATCGACTGTGTTCCCGAGTGTGTGGTTGCGGTGATCGATGGCCAGCGGCTGGGTTTCTCGCGCTTCGGCATGTACATGCTCCTGTTCCACTGCAAGGCCGTCGGAGGTGAGCTCAGCGGGCACCCGTTGGAGACTGCCGACGTGGGGTGGTTCGCGGAAGATGCGCTGCCCGAAGCCACCGCCGGGGCCCAATGGTGGGGACCCATGGCATTCGCCGCGATTCGGGGTGAGACCGTGTCGACATCGTTCGAGCCACCGCGGTCGCCGGTGTGGAGAACCCGAGACTGATCGGGCGGTCTCGGCGTCGATTCAGGCGTCGTTGTCGTGCTCGCGGAGGAATTGCTCGACTTCTTCCACGAGCGCCTCGGGGTTCGACACCGTGAGGTCGACATCGTTCCCGGTGGCGTCCTCGTCGGCGTCGAAGTCATCGCCGAGGTCCGCGGTGCGGTCGTGGTTGATTTCGTCGATCATCGATTCGAGTCGTTCGACGTAGTGGACCATGTCGTCGTCGTCGGCGATCAGGGCTGCCACTCGGGCGTCGTAATCGGCGGCGGCGGTAGCGAGCGCGGAGAGCGGTGCTGGCGTGCCGATCATGGAGCACGATCGTTCGATGAGCGCCATCGCCGCCTTCGGTGCCGGGAGCTGCGACGCATAACCGGGGACGGCGGCCCACAACGATGCCGACGAGAGTCCTGAGCGGCTGAACGCATCCTGGAGGACGCCGACGATGCCGGTGGGCCCCTCGTACCGCGAGCGCTCCAGCTCGAACCGTTCGATGAGCTGCGAATCGGTCGCCGTGCCGATCAGCTGGACCGGTCGGGTGTGGGGCACGTCGGCGAGCAACGCCCCGAGCGTGATCGCGAACGGGGCGTTCACGTGTTCGGCGAGTTGCGCGATCTGGTCGGTGAACGAACGCCAACGAAGCGCCGGTTCCGGTCCGAGCACGAGCAGCACATCGCTACCGGGCAGCGATGCACCCCAGATGCCCACGGTGGGCCAGACGATCTCGCGATGCCGTTCGGGCGTGAGCTGCACGTGCGGGCGGATCGTTGCAAAGTCTGTGAACGACTCCGGATCGATGTCGGCCAGCGGCTCGGCCCCCGTGGATTCGATGAGCGTCCGGACGGCAGTGGAGGCTGCATCGCCGGCGTCGTTCCAGCCCGTGAAAGCCGCAACCATCACCGGGTTCTTGAGCGTCGATTCGGTACGCCAACGGATGTGCTCCATGTACCCGGCAGCCTACCGGTGCATCCGATTCGGCCGGACTAGAGGACGTGGCCGAACATCGCTGTGGTTCGCTCGAAACAGCGGGACGCTGCGTGAGCGTCGTAGGTCGGATAACCCGGCCAGGTGAAGCCATGGTCCGCGCCGTCGAACACCTCGACATCGACGTGTTCGAGCGGCTCGACGGCGTCGAAGAATCGTCGGTGCAGCGAGATCGGCTGCACGTTGTCGGCATCGCCGATCCCGATGAACAAGTCGCCCTTCAGCTGGTTCGCGGTGAGGTGTGGTGAGTCCGTGTCGTCGTCGGCAAGGAACGACGGGTGCCACATCGCCCCTGCGACGAACTGGTCCGGAAGGCGCATCATCGTTCGGAACACGGCGCGCGCACCGAGGCAGAATCCGATGGTGCCGAGCCGATCGGTGGGCGTGATCTCGAACGTTTCGAGCGTCACGTCGAGATCGTGCTGGATGCCATCGTCGGTGAGTGATGCGATCATTGCCCAGATTCGATCGGCCACGGTCGGGTCGGCCTCGCGATCGGCCGGTTCGAAACCGATCATCCGGCCGTGACGGTGGAACAGATCGGGTACCGCGACGTCGTAGCCCGTCGATGCCAGCTTCGCTGCGAACTCATGGGTGGCCGGCCGCATCCCCGGGCCATCGTGAAAGATCACGATCTTCGGCCAATCACCCTTGCCTGCGGGCCGTTTGCGCAGGATGGCCATTGCTCCGTCGTCTGTCGAGCCGTCGACGATGTCCTCGATGAGTTCCACGCGACGAGAGTACTAGTCGAGCGTTGGCTCGACGGCGTAGTTCTTGCCGCCACCGTGACTGATCACGGTGTCGAGCCAGCTCGTGCCGTACACGTCGCCGACATCCTGGAGCAGGTCGTTCGCAGTCGCATCGCTGGGGGTCGACTCGAGGGTCCAGGCCTGCCGTTGATAGGTCCAGTTGTCGGGATCGAGTTCATGCGCTCGCTTCCACCAACTGATGGCCGCCTCGTGGTTCCCGGTCAACTCGAAGTGCTGGCCGAGCTCGAATGCGGCGGTCGCCTGAGCGTGTTCGTTCGTACGGGGACGGGACCGCTCGATCACTTGCTCAGCCGTGAGCGCGTACGGCGAGTGGGCGCCCTTTTCGACCCAGTCGACGATCGCGGCTCGGTAGGTCTCGGCGTGATCGGGGATCGCCTTCACTTCGGTGAGCAGCGATTTCATGTCGTCTGGCAGCGATTCGTCGATGTCGACGTCGCGCAGCGCGCTGCGCTCGATCGTCGAACTCTCGGCGTTACGCACGATGGTGCCGGATTCGTCGATCCAGACGGCCATGGGGATGTTGGTGAACCCGAACAGCTCGCCGGTGACGTGTCGGGTGTCGATCAGGCTCGGGTGCGTCGGCTGCGCCGCATCGATCCACTGCGTCGCGTGGTCGGGATACATGTCGAGCGCCACCGTGACCACGGTGAGCCCTCGCGGCTCCAGTTCGGCGTGGAGTGCCTGCCACCCGGGCAGGCTGGATCGACAGCCTCAATAACTCGCCCAGGCGAGCAACAGCACCTTGCGGCCGTGCAGCGACGAGAGCCGGAACGGATTGCCGTCCCGGTCGGCGAGGGTCGGATCGGGCGCGATGGCGGTGCTGAGTGTGCGACCCGTTGACGAGCCAGGTCCGAGCGCGGACACGCCATGATCGGTGTCGTGCAGGATCGGCATGCCGAGCCGTGCGGCTGCGATGTCGATGTCGACGGTGCCATTGTCGCGGAGCGACCCGGGAGCCGGTACGCACACCTCACCGCGGCACAGGCCCGCCGGTTTGGGTTCCCACCCCGTCCCCTCGGTGAACGTTCGAGCTGTGACGGAGTGGAGGTCTGAGATGATCATCTCGACGAAGGCTACGGCAGCCGCCGGTATCGTCCCGATTCGTGAGCGTCGAAATCAGCACCGCGACCGAAGTGACCGACGAGCTGGTCGCCGCCTTCGAGCTGCTGATCCCGCAGCTGTCCTCCTCGTCCCCACCACCCGACGCAGCCGCGCTCGGCGAGATGATCGGTTCACCCGACAACGTGTTGGTCGTCGCCCGACTCGACGGGTCGATCGTCGGCAGTCTGACGCTGGCGTTCTACAGGATCCCGACCGGGATGAAGGCATGGATCGAAGACGTCGTGGTCGACACGGCGGCGCGCGGGCATGGAGTGGGCGAACTGCTCAGCGTGGCAGCGGTCGATGAGGCCCGTCGGCGCGGCGCAAAGAACGTGAGTCTCACCAGCCGTTCTTCGCGTGAAGCGGCGAACCGCCTGTATCAACGCATCGGGTTCGAGACCTACGAGACGAACCTGTACCGCTACTCGCTCTGAGTAATCCGCGTCAGATCTTCGGCAGCCTGCCGCACCTGCCAATCCCGGTCGACGAGGGCGCGTCGGATGGCCGGGGTCACGTGGGTACCTTCGATAGGTGCGAGCGCGAGCAC
>JBBKWQ010000120.1:0-37807 GCA_037969115.1 Ilumatobacteraceae bacterium | reverse complement strand
CAATGGCCGGCCGACGCCAGGAAGTCGGCGTCGGCCCTCGACGCTGCAGCATTCGACCCGGCATGGACCGACGACGACGAACGGTTCGAGCGGGCCCGATCCGATCTCCAACTCAGATGACGATGTTCACCATTCGGCCGGGTACCACGATGACCTTCTTGGGTGTCGCGCCGTCGATCGCAGCGACGATCTTGTCGTCGGCGAGAGCTGTGGCCTCGACCGCAGCTGCGTCGGCGTCGGCATCGATCGTGATGCGGCCACGAACCTTTCCGTTGACCTGAACGGGGTACTCGACGGTGTCGTCCACGAGCAGTGATTCGTCAGCGACGGGGAACGGCTCGTAGGTGATGGTTCCGACGTTGCCGAGACGGCGCCACAGCTCCTCGGCGAGGTGTGGCACGAGCGGGGCGGCCATCAGCACCATCGGTTCGGCGACCTCTCGCGGTGTACCGTCGAGCTTGGTGACGTGGTTGTTGAGCTCGATGAGTTTGGCGATCGCCGTGTTGAATCGCAGTGCGTCCATTTCTGTTCGCGCATGGTCGATGGTGCGGTGGAGCAGGCGTCGGGTCTCGTCGTCGGCGGGTGCGTCGACCACGGTGGTCTCGCCGGTGTGCTCGTCGATGATGTTTCGCCACAGCCGCTGGAGGAAGCGGTACATGCCGACGACGTCGCGGGTCTCCCACGGGCGCGACGCGTCGAGTGGGCCCATCGCCATCTCGTGCAGGCGGAGTGTGTCGGCTCCGTAGGCGTCGTACATCTCGTCGGGCGACACACCGTTCTTCAGGCTCTTGCCCATCTTTCCCCACTCGCGAATGACCGGGCGACCTTCGAAGAAGAACTCGTCGCCACGCGCCTCGACCCCCTCGGGGTCGACATACATCTCGCGTTCGTCCTGGTAGGCGGCAGCGAGGATGTAGCCCTGGTTGAACAGGCGGGCGTACGGCTCCTTCGACGAGAGATGACCGAGGTCGTACAGCACCTTGTGCCAGAAGCGGGAGTACAACAGGTGCAGCACCGCATGCTCGACACCACCCACGTAGAGGTCGACGCCACCCGGATGGTCCGGCCGGAGGTCGGTGCGAGGACCCATCCAGTACTCCTCGACGGTCGGATCGACGAATGCCTGTGCGTTGGTCGGGTCGAGATAGCGCAGCTCGTACCAGCACGATCCGGCCCACTGCGGCATGACGTTGGTGTCGCGCCGATATGGCTGCTCGCCGTCGCCGATGTCGAGGGTGACGTTGACCCAGTCGTCGAGACGGTCGAGCGGACTCTCCGGGTTGGAGAACTCGTCGGTGGGGTCGAACGTGCGGGGCGAAAAGCTCTCGGTCTCGGGAAGTACGACGGGCAGCATGTCGTCGGGCAACGTGTGCGGGCGGTCGTCGGCGTCGTACACGACCGGGAACGGTTCGCCCCAGTACCTCTGGCGGCTGAAGAGCCAATCGCGCAGTTTGTAGTTGATGGTGGCTGCGCCGGCGTCGTTCGCCTCGAGCCATGTATTGGTCACTGCGACACCCTCGGCGACGTCGTCGATGCCGTCGAGCACGAGCGTGTCGTTCGCCGAGTTGACGTACGGCGCGTCACCGACGAACGCTGCCGGCCAGGCCGCGCTGTCGAGCGTGGGCTCGATTTCGTGCTCGTCGAACCACGCCTGCGGGGGCTGCTGGATCGCGGGGATGTCGAGGCCGAACTTGCGAGCGAACTCGAAGTCGCGCTGGTCGCCACACGGCACGGCCATGATGGCCCCCGTGCCATAGCCCATCAACACGTAGTCGGCGATCCAGATCGGGATCTGCGCACCGTTGATCGGGTTGGTCGCGAACGAGCCGATTGGCACACCGGACTTCTCGCGTGTCTCGTCCTGGCGATCGATGTCGTTCTTGGCGGCGGCCGCTTGCCGGTAGCCGGCGACGGCATCGGCGTGGTCGGCGGTGGTGAGCGCGTCGACGAGCGGGTGCTCGGGCGCCAGCACCATGAACGTTGCTCCGAAGAGCGTGTCGGGCCGGGTGGTGAACACGGAGATGTCGCCGGCGCCCGATGCGAAGTCGACACGTGCCCCCTCGCTGCGTCCGATCCAGTTCCGCTGCATCGTCTTGATGGCGTCGGTCCAGTCGAGCAGTTCGAGATCGTCGATCAGGCGGTCCGCGTAGGCGGTGATGCGCATCATCCACTGCCGCATGTTCCGTTTGAAGACGGGAAAGTTGCCGCGATCGGATCGTCCGTCTGCGGTGACCTCTTCGTTGGCGACGACGGTGCCCAGTCCGGGACACCAGTTGACCGGCGCGTCGCTGACGTACGCGAGGCGGTGATCGTCGATGATCTGGTTCTGTTCGGCCTTCGGGATGTCTGCCCACTGCCGGCCACCAGGGGTGGCCCGTTCGCCCGACTCGAATGCAGCGACGAGCTGGCCGATCGGACGCGCTGTGTCGAGAGTGGCGTCGTACCAGGCGTTGAAGACCTGGGCGAAGATCCATTGTGTCCACCGGTAGTACTCGGGGTCGGTCGTGGCCACCGAGCGGCGTTGGTCGTGTGCGAGACCGAGACGTCGGAGCTGGCGCCTGTACTCGGTGACGTTCTGCTCGGTCGTGATCGCAGGGTGTTGGCCGGTCTCGACGGCGAACTGTTCGGCCGGCAGTCCGAAGGCGTCGAAGCCCATGGTGTGCAACACGTTGTGCCCGGTCATCCGCTTGAAACGACCGAACACGTCGGTACCGATGAACCCCAGCGGATGGCCCACGTGGAGGCCGGAACCCGATGGATACGGGAACATGTCGAGGATGAACAACTTCTCACCGCGCTGTTCGGCCAGTTCGGCGTCGCCGAGTGGGCCGACCGGGTTCGGTGTGTGGAAGGTGTCGTGTTCGTCCCACCACGCCTGCCACTGCAACTCGATCTCGCGGGCGAGCGTCGCGGTGTATCGATGCGGCGGCTGGTCGGGTGCCGCGTCGTCGCCCGAAGCGTCGGTGGTGTCGCCGGTGGACGTGCTGGTGTCGTTGGTTCGAGCGCTCATACCGACCGACCAGCCTAGGTCCCAGGTTCGGGCGCGACCCCGCCGGATTCGCCCTCGGATGTGCAGTCGTCCTGATGGTCGACGGTTTCCATAGGGTGGGGTGTTGTGAGCATCGACATCGTCTGCGACGCATGCGGATCCGACGAGCATCTTTCCGGCGAGCCGACCGATGACGGCATGATCAGTCTCACGTGCGACGCGTGCCAGATCACGTGGAATCGCGACCCCCGGCCTCGATGCACTGTGTGCGGCGGCGACGACATGGAAGTCGTGCCACACGTGATCGTCGAGAAATCGCGCGGGACGCAGATGTCGATCCAGGGTATTCACACCGAGTACCAGTGCCGGGTCTGTGACGCAGCCGAGCTCGCGATCAAGCGCGACGTGCATCTTCCCCAACGCCTACGCGGCAGCCAATGACGTTCGCTCACCGAGTCGAGTCGGCAGATCGCCGATTCGCGATCAAAACTCGACGAACCCTGTCCGCGGTGGCTTCCCGGCGTTAGCGTTTCGTTGATGGGGCCGGCGATGTCAACGATCGAGCGTCTCGAGCGATGCGCCGACAACGGAACTGGGGTCCGTTTCGTCGGTCACTCGGTCGCTCCCGACGGGCCGTTTCGTCTGACGTGGCGGCAGGTGCACGACGAGGCGAGGTCGGTCGGGGCGGCGCTCCAGGCGAAGGGCCTCCTTCCCGGCGACCACGTCGCCGTGCTCGGGCCCACCAGCCGCGAGCTGATGACGATCGTGCGCGGTTGCTGGATGGCCGGCATCGCATCGATGGTGCTGCCGCTTCCGATGAGGATGGGTTCACTCGAAGAGTTCGTCCGATCCACGCGTGCTCGTATCCGGCATGGCGACGCGAAACTCGTGCTGATCGACGACCAGTTGGCCCCGTTCTACGATGCCGTGGCCGGCGACCCGCCGATCGTTCCGATGCGATCTGTGCTGTACGGAGCGCCGAACGTCCCGTCGGGTGACCGCCTCGACGTGCCCGCCGCCGACCCCGAGCGCTTGGTAATTCTCCAGTACACCAGCGGGTCGACCAGCGAACCCAAGGGTGTGATGATTCCCGACCGGGTTCTCACAGCGAACATCGACGCCGCGTCCGAGGCTGCCGAGCTGGGCGGTTCCGACGTGATGGTGTCGTGGCTCCCGCTGTACCACGACATGGGGTTGGTCGGTTTCCTGGCGCTCCCCATGACCAAAGGCGTCGAGCTCGTCCAGGCCGCCCCTCAGGACTTCATGGCACATCCAGCGAACTGGATGCAGTGGATCTCCGACTACGGCGGCACCGCCACGGCCGGACCGAATTTCTCGTGGGTCCTCGCGACTCGCGCGTTGCGGAGAGCCACTGATCTCGACCTCTCCACGCTGACGCTCGCACTCAGCGGTGCCGAACCGGTCGACCCCAAGGCGGTCGAGGCGTTCGTCGCAGCCGCCGAACCGTTCGGGTTCGACGCCGGAAGTGTCTTTCCGGCTTTCGGTATGGCCGAAACGGCGATTGCCGCCTCGTTCCCGAAGCGTGGAGCCGGGTTGCAGTGCGACACGGTCGATCGATCACTGCTCGAACACGAACGTGTCGCGAAGCCGGTCGAGATCGTCGACCCCGACGATCTCGCGGTTCGGGCCCGCCGCCTTCCTCTCCTGGGCACCGCGGTTCCCGGTCTCGAGCTGAAGATCGTCGAGAGTGACACGTTCGAGGAACTGCCCGAACGTCACGTGGGAGAGCTCGTGATCCGCGGCACGTCGGTGACGCCCGGCTACTACAAACGTCCCGATGCCACCAAGGCACTGTTCCGCGACGGATGGTTGTGCACCGGAGACCTGGCCTACATGCTCGACGGTCAACTCGTGCTCTGTGGACGGATCAAAGACGTCATCATCGTCGGTGGGCGCAACGTGTTTCCCGAAGACATCGAGCGGGCCGTGGGTGGCCTCGACGATGTGCGGGCGGGCAACGTCATCGCGTTCGGCATGGAGGGGTACAAGGGCAAGGAATCGGTGGTGGTCGTCGCCGAGGTACGCACCGAGTCGGTCGACGCCGTGCGCTCGTCGATCCACCACCGCACGCTCGAGGTGAGCGGTCTGCCACCTCGCGATGTCATGTTGGTCGCACCCGGCACCCTGCCCAAGACATCGTCCGGAAAACTCCAGCGAGCCAAGTGCCGCGAGCTCTATCTGGCCGAAGAATTGAGTCTGGTGGACTAACTCGTGAAGGTCGTCTACACGCTGCGCCATCGGCTCCACCATCCCGAGCGTGAGCTCGAGTCGTCGCGATTCCAGGAACCGTTCGAGCATCCGGGGCGGGCCGAGATGATCCGTGCTGCGCTGGCGTCCGACGACCAGTTCGAGTTCGTGACCCCCGACGAGCACGGCCTGGAGGCGATCAACGCGGTGCACGACCCCGACATGGTGGAGTTCCTCGAGCATGCGTGGGTGCGGTACCAGGTCGATCACGGCCCGACGCACGATGTCGTGCCCGACGTGTTCGCGTTGCCGGCCCTGCGCGACGGCATGGGCCCGGCGCGGTATCCCGAGCAGGTCGCCATGGAGTTCGGCTGGTGGTGCTTCGAGACGACCACGCCGCTGACCCAGGGCACGTATGCGGCGGCTCGGTCATCGGTCGATGTCGGTCTCACGACCGCGCAGCTCGTGCTCGACGGCGAACAGGCGGCGTACGGATTGTGCCGTCCGCCCGGTCATCACGCAGCGCGAGCCGCGTACGGCGGCTACTGCTTCTTCAACAATGCGGCCGTGGTCGCCAACCACGTCGCGGCCACGACGGGTACGAAGGTGACGGTGCTCGATGTCGACTATCACCACGGCAACGGAACCCAACAGATCTTCTACGAGCGTGACGACGTCCAGTTCGTGTCACTGCACGGCGATCCGAAACGGGCGTACCCGTACTTTGCCGGGTTTGCCGACGAGAAGGGATCGGGCAAGGGAAGCGGATCGACCACCAACATGCCCCTGGCCGCCCAGACCGATGACGACGCATATCTTGCTGCGCTGAGTGCAGCACTCGATGCCGTTGCCGACTTCGACCCGAGTCTCGTGGTCGTGTCGCTGGGCCTCGACACGTTTCACGACGACCCGATCAGCGACCTGGCGGTCACATCGGACGGCTTCGAACGGTGCGGAGCCCTCGTGCGTGATCTGGGCCTGCCGTCGGTGGTGTTACAGGAGGGCGGCTACGCGGTCGATGATCTGGGCGAGAACGCGCGGCGCTGGTTGTCGGGCCTGAACCGCGAGGTCAGATCGCCTTGAGGTCGTCGAAGACCTGACGCCAGCGGTCGGGATCGCTCTGGTACGGGGCGTAGAAGCTGAGGCGTTGGATGATGTCGCCGTAACGACGGTGGAGTTCGGCCGCGATGTTTTCGGGCTCGTCGACCACGGCGAACGTGTTGAGGATCTCGTCGTCGATCAGGTTTCCCATGTCCTCCCAACTGCCCTTGTTCGACAGTGCGTTCAGCTCGTCTTGGAGCCCACCCCAACCGTGGGCTTCGAGCACTCCCCGGTATGCCGGCGTCGAGCCGTAGAACGCGATCTGCTGTCGGGTGCCGATCGCAGCCTGTTCCATCTCGGCGGCTGAGTTACCGGTGACGATGAACGACGGGCCGACGACTTCGAATCCATCCATCGTCTTGCCGGCCTTCTGGCGGCCGTGCGCGAGTGTCGGAATCGTCACCTCGCGGAGGTATTTCTCCGTGGTGAAACCGTGGCAGATGAAGCCGTCACACACTTCGCCGGCGACCTCGGTCATCATCGGTCCGACGCCGGCGAGGAAGATCTTCGGTACACCGAAATCTCCGAGGTCCGAAGCGTCGGGGGCGAAGAAGGGCGTCATCAACGTGTGCCGAAAGAACTCGCCTCTGAACGCGAGCCTGGTTCCATCGAGCCAGCAGTCCCAGATGGCCCGGACGGCCTGGATCATCTCGCGCATCCGTGGCGCAGGCCGACTCCATTCCATCGAGAATCGTTTGGTGATGTGCGGCTTGATCTGACTGCCGAGCCCGAGGATGAATCGTCCCTGCGAGAACGACTGGAGGTCCCACGCCAGATTGGCGAGCAGCATCGGGTTCCGGGCAAAGGCAACGGCGATCGACGTGCCGACTTCGAGGTCGGTGGTGTGTTCGGCCGCGAGCAGCAACGGCAAGAAAGGGTCGTGCGCGGTTTCCGACGTCCACGCCCCGGAGTAGCCGGCCGCCTCGAGTTCCTTCGCCGAGGCGCCGACGCCCGCGAGCCCGCCTGAAACGTTCCCATCGATCTTCATCGCCTCGAACGTAGTAGCGCCGTTCACCGCACGGCGAGCGGGCCCCGATCGGGTGCAGATGTCCATGTCGAGCCACATCATTTACCTGGCGTAGCCTCACGCGCAATGCGCTGGCGTCGCCCGGAGGGCTTGCAGCAACTCGACGCCAGTGCTGCGGTCGAGTTGGCGCGGCTCGGCGGATTCGAGGGGCTCGCCCGGGCCGTCATGGTCGGGGTGGTGCCGTTGGCCGCACTCGAAGCGCTCGGCTCGAAGGCTGCGGTGTCGTACGCGTTCATCGGCGGCGAACTCATCACCGTGATGATCACGATCAACGTCGGCTGGCTCGAACGGCAGATGCCGCGCCGCTGGGTCGTGACCTTGGCGACGAGTCTGCTCATCGTGGCGGCGATGCTGTTCATCGTCGCCGACGGCCCACTGTTCGTGCTCGCAATCGGACTGAGGTCGGCCGAGGCGTCGATCTTCGCCGTCTGCATCTCGCTGTACGTCATGGACTACATCGGCAAACGCGAACTGACAGCGACAGAGTCGCGCCGCATGATCTACATCGGCGCATCGTGGCTCGTGGGCCCGACACTCGGCGTGTGGTTGTGGAGTCGGTCGCTGACGGCCGCACCCTTCGTCATCTCGATCGCGACCACACTCGTCACGATCTGGTACTTCTGGCATCTTCGAATGCACCGCAACCCCGTGCTGCTCACGCCGACCACGCCGATTCCGAGTCCGACCCGCAGCATGATTCGGTTCTTCCGGCAGCGGAACCTGCGCATCGCCTATGCGATCACGACGAGCCGAGCGGTCTTCTGGGCAGCCCTGTTCGTCTACGGGCCCATCTACGTCGTCGAGGCCGGCCTCCCGAAGTGGGCGGCCGGCACGTTCCTCTCGGTCGCGAGCGGGATGTTGTTCCTCAGTCCGGTGGTGCGAGTGGCCGCCGATCGCCTCGGGACACGAAGCGTCATCATCGGAGCGCAGTGTCTCATGTCGCTCAGCATGGTGGCGCTGGCCATGATCGGCGATGCACAGCGAATCGGGATCGTGTTCTGGCTCACGGGTGCCGTCGGCGGGGCTGCGGTCGACATGCTCGGGAACATTCCGTTCATGCGGATGGTGAGGCCGCGAGAGCGGGTGGCGATGACGTCGATCTTCACCACGTGGCGCGAAACGTCGTTCCTGTTGGCGCCGATCATCGGTGCGATCGCGCTCGGACTCGGTTCGTTCTGGTTGCTGTACCTCGTGATCGCGTGTCTGTTGGTCGGTGCGGCCATTGCGACCTCGTTCCTGCCTCGCCGCCTGTAGCCGATCGCTGCCGGAGTCGTATGGTCGCCGAATGGACTTCGAAGTACGGCGCACCGATCTGCACGAGTACCGCACCGTGGAGTCGCGCGAGTACCCGTTGTCGGAGGGCGATGCCCGTCTGCGAGTCCTGCGCTTCGGTTTCAGCGCGAACAACATCACCTACGCCGTGTTCGGCGACCTCATGCGGTACTGGTCGTTCTTCCCCGCAGAAACGGGCTGGGGGCGCATACCGGTGTGGGGATTCGCCGAGGTCGAATCGTCCAACGGCACGGGGCTGATCGACGGCGAGCTCGTGTACGGCTACTTTCCGATGGGCTCGCACCTCGTCGTCAGACCCGTTCGGGTCACCGACGGGGGATTCGTCGACGCGAGCCCGCACCGCAGCGATCTGCCGTCGACGTACAACGGATATACGCGAGCCGGCGGCGATCCGGTGTACGACGCGGATACCGAGGCGGCACAGATGCTCTTCCGCCCACTGTTCATGACCGATTTCGTCCTCGACGACTGGCTCGATGAGCACGAGTGGTTCAGTGCCGAGGTAGCGGTGCTGTCGAGCGCGTCGTCGAAGACGGCGTTCGGTCTCGCTCACCTGATGGCCAAGCGCGAGAACCGTGGGCGGATCATCGGGCTGACATCACCCGGCAACGTCGAGTTCGTCGAGGGACTCGGGAGTTACGACCTGGTGCTCACGTACGACCAACTCGATCAATTACCGCCGAACGCCCCTGGGGTGTATGTCGACATGGCCGGCGACGCGGCGGTGCGCCACGCCGTTCATACCCGGATGAGTGCGCTGCGGGCGAGCGTCCAGGTCGGCGGGACGCATTGGAACGACATCGGTGGCTCCGACCAGCTCCCGGGCCCGACCCCTGCGCTCTTCTTTGCGCCCGATCAGATCGTGAAGCGCGGGAAAGACTGGGGCCCCGGTGGCGTGGAAAGGCGATTTTCAGACGCCTGGAACGCCTTCTTGCCGGTCGTGGCCGACTGGGTCGACGTGATCGAACGGCATGGTCCCGACGGGGTCGCCCAGACCTACGAGGAGGTGCTCGATGGCCGGGCCGATCCGCGGCATGCCTTCGTGCTGACCCTCTGACGCACCAAGATGGCGACATGACCGAAACGTTCGCCGGTGACAAGAAGGCGGGCCAGTCGATACTGGGTCCGGTCGAACGACGGTTCATCGACTGGGGCGTTCCCAAGATCCCGAAGCCGGTGCTGAGCCATCACCTCACCTATCTCACCGTCGTGTGGTCGGCCGGCACGATCCTGTTCGGCTGGCTGGCCGACGAGAATCGGATCTGGCTGCACGCGATGTCGGTGATGGTTTTCGCGCAATGGCTCACGGACTCGTTCGATGGTTCACTGGGAAAGTTCCGCAAGCAGGGACTCGTGAGGTGGGGGTTCTTCATGGACCACCTCCTCGACCTGATGTTCGCCGGGTCGATCGTGATCGGCTATTCGTTCATGGTGCAGGCGACGTGGTTGGAGTTCCTGTTCCTCCTGCTGTTGCTCATCACGTGCGCCACGATGGCGGTTTCGTTCCTGTCGTTCGCGGCCACGAACCAGTTCCAGATCGCCTACTACGGCATCGGACCGACCGAAATCCGCATCGGCTACATCGCGCTGAACACGTTCGTCTACTTCATCGGTACCGAGGTGTTCAGCTGGGGTGTGCCGGTCGTGGTGGCCTTGAACTTCGCCGCGTTGCTCGTGCTCGCCGTGCAGACGAGCCGGAACCTGTGGCAGATCGACTACGACGCCAATGTCGACGGTCAGCCGCGTCCGTGACCGCTCTTCGGCTGCGGGTACGGTCGGGTCATGACGAATGCCGAAGCTGCCGATGGCGCCGCGACCGAGACGTCGGTAGCGGTTTCAGGGCATCATGACTGGCCACGGCTGGTCGATCAACTGAACCGTTTCCTCCGTCTACGAACCACACCGATCGGCATGAAGCTGTTCACCACGAAGGCCGAGATGGAGTCCGTGGAGAAGATCCGTCGACCGTCGAACATTCACACCACCGACCAGATCGTCGGTCAGGCGAGCCGCAACGGTTGGACCGTCGGCATCACGATGGATGATCTCGTCGGAGCGCAATGTGGCACCGTGATCGGGCTGCATCCGCGTGACGACGAGTGGCTGTCGGGCGAACGAATGAGTGGGGTCTGGTACGGCACTACAGAGGACGCGTCAGCGCACCAGCACGCGATGGACGTGGTGGCATTCGGTGAGTTCGAGGCGATGGCGGTCTCACCGCTGATCTCGGGTCGGCTCGACCCGCCCGACATCTGCCTGATCTACGCCACGCCCGCCCAGATGATCCTGTTCATCAACGGGCTCCAGTGGACCGGCTACCAGAAACTCGAATGGGGGTGCGTCGGGGAGTCGTCGTGTGCCGACTCGTGGGGCCGAGCGCTCAAGACCGGTGAGCCGAGCCTTTCGATTCCGTGTTTCGCCGAGCGGCGATACGGGGGTGTGATGGAGGACGAGTTGTTGATGGCGATTCCGCCGATCTACCTGACGGGCGTCATCGACGGGCTGGCCGCGTTGTCACGGAACGGCCTGCGCTATCCGATCGCTCCGTACGGCGTCAACGCCGACGCCCGCGCTGGAATGGGCGTGTCGTACCGATGAGACGGTCGATCGAGGGCAGTCGGTACCAACGACCGTTTCTCGATCAGTCCTGTTCGTTCAGGAAGCGCTCGAACTCGGCCGCCAGTTCTTCGCCCGAGCGCATCTCGAGACTCGATCCGTCGAGTGCCTCGCCACCTGGATGTGTGTTGTCGCCGGCGTCGTAGAGCTGTTCGAGTTGGTTCAGCATCAGCAGGTGTTCGGGGTTGTCGGCCACCATGGAGTCGAGTCGGCGTCGTTGCACCAGGCTGTCTTGTCGCAGTTCGGTTCCGTCGATCACGACGTCGGCAACTTCGCGTAACCCGTCGAGCAACGCCACGCTCGCCATCGGATAGTTGGCGGTTGCGATGTAGTGCGGGACCTGCGCCCAAATGGTGAGTGAGGGAATGTCTCGGTCGTGCATCTCGTGTTCGATCGATGCAGCAACGCCCGCTGGCACGTCGAGCGAACTGCGGAGGAAGGGAACCTTGGCCAACACGTCGGCCGACGGCGTGCTCACCGACAGCCGCGATGGTCGAGTGTGTGGAGCGGCGAAGGGGTAGGCGCCCATCGCGATCACGTGCTGAACGCCGAACTCCGTCGCCATCTCGCCCACGATCGACGTGAAACGATGCCACGCCATGTCGGGCTCGGGACCCGACAGCAACAACAGGTCGTGTCCGGCCTGGTCATGAGCCACAGAGACGTTGATTCGCTCCCACTTCAGCACGGTGTTGAGGCCGTCGCGTAGTTCCATGGTGGGGCGCCGGGCGCGGTAGTCGAGGAACGTGTCGTCATCGAAGGAGACGACCGGGCTGCTCTCGCCCTCGTCGTGGATGGCGGCCATCGCTGCGGCGGCGGCACCCGCGGCATCGATCCACCCGTCGAGCATCACGACCAGGGTGGGTGAGTCGAGTTGTGGCTCGTCGGCCAGCCAGCGCAGCGAGGGATCGGAAATCATGTCGTCACCAGTCTGGCAGCACGAGCGTCGTTCGACTCACCGGGTTGCCGATCGAGGCGGCGTGAAAGCGGCGTCGAGCGGTGAGGCTGCCGCCGATATGGTGATCCCATGTCGATTGATGTCAGTGACACAACTTTTCAGACCGAGGTGATCGAGCGGTCGATGACCACGCCGGTGGTGATCGACCTATGGGCCGAGTGGTGCGGTCCCTGCAAGACGTTGGGACCGATTCTCGACAAGGTGATCGACGCGACCGACGGTCAGGTCGTGTTGGTGAAAGTCGACGTCGACAGCAATCCGGCGATCAGCCAGGCGTTTCAGGTGCAGTCGATCCCGTCGGTGTACGCCATGGTCAACGGACAGATCGCGGACAGTTTCCAGGGAGCTCAGGGCGAGGCTGCGGTGCAGGATTTCGTCGACCGCTTGTTGCCCACGCCGGAGCAGTCCGCGTTCACCGAGCTCATCGAAGCCGGCGACGAGGCCAGCTTGCGCATGGCATTGCAGATCGAACCCGGCAACGAGGACGCGATCGTCGCATTGGCCGAATTGCTCGTCGCGCGGGGCGACGGCGACGATGCGCTCGCTCTGCTGGAACGAATCCCGGAGTCCGATCGGACGCGCAAGGTCGCGGCGGCAGCTCGGGTGGGAACGGAAGTTCCCGACGACGGACGTGACGTGACGCTGAACGAGTTGCTCGACAAGGTCAAGGACGACGACGACGCGCGCCAGCAGTTCGTCGACATCCTCGAACTCATGGGCCCGAACGATCCGCGCGTTGCCGATTACCGCAAGAAGTTGACGTCTCGCCTCTTCTGACGCACTACTGAGTCGCTTCTGAGAGTGGCCGCCCGCAACGGCGCGCGTCAGGGTTAACATCTTCGTTGCCGACTTTCCCCGAGTGGATCTGCCGCGCCCGACGGCGTGGCTCCTCGAACGGAGGTCAGTCATGATGGAGCCGCCGGAACGGCCGTTGCCACCCAGACATGTCGGTGAATCGCTGCGCACGTGGATCGACTGGTTCGGGCTTCCTCGCCTGATCGTGACGGCAGTCGCCGTGTCGTCAATGGCTGTCGGTGGGTATTGGCTGGTGCGGTCACCGGTACCGAGTGTCGACGTCGAACTGCCCGTCGCTCTGGCCGACGGTTCGGATGCGTCGACGTCGACGCTTCCACCACCGATTCCCGAGTCGACATCGGTGGTCGTGCATGTGGCGGGCGCCGTCCTTCGGCCGGGGGTGTACGAACTGGCCGCGTCGTCGAGGGTGATCGACGCCATCGACAACGCAGGTGGCGCGAGCACCGGAGCTGAGCTCGACGCGATGAACCTCGCAGCACCGGTCACCGACGGCTTGCGCATTTACGTGCCGCTGGAGGGAGAGGAACCGGTGCTTCCGGCTGGCGAGAACGGCGACGGGACGATCGCGGGTCCGGTCGATCTCAACACTGCCACGGAGGCTCAGCTCGACGCATTGCCCGGAGTAGGCCCGGCCACGGCATCGGCGATCATCCGTCATCGAGAGCAGTCGGGCCCGTTCGCCACGGTCGACGACCTCGAACAGGTCCCTGGTATCGGGCCTGCCAAGCTCGCTGCGATCCGCGAGTTGGTCACGGTATGACCGACGTGTCGGCGGCTGCCGCTAGATCAGCGACTCACCGACGATCGCCGTCGCCAGGAGCAACGCTGCGATCGCACCGACCGCGACGGCCAGCGACAGATACGTCAGCTCACGCCAGTAGTCGCGGAACGACGCTATCGGTGAGCGTGTTGCCCGGCGAGACGCGAGGAAGCCGAGCAGTATCCAGAACGGAACACTCGCGAGCACCGCGACGGGGTAGCGAGACTCCTCGGCCAGCGGCGCTCCCGCGATCAACAGCCCGGGAGCGGCGACCGTCCCGCAGACGAGGCCGATCATCCCGCTCAGCGTTCCGTCCCCGACCCAAAGCGAGACCGTGGCAACCAGCCCGAAGACGAGCATCGGGGCGAGGCCGAGGAACGGGCCGAGCGTGCGGATACGTGCGCGGTACCAGCGCGGTCCGGCGGCAAGAGGGGGGTGTTCCAGCGACATGACGATCGACGTATCTTACGAGAAAGCGAGGCGCTCGATGGCCTCAGCGTTGTCCGATACCGAGATCGCGTTGGCTGCGGTCGTCACGGCCATCGCGTGCCGGGGCCGGTCGGTCTGGCTCGGGCTCGCGGTCGTCGCCGGGATCGTGGCCGTGCGGTGGCTGGCGCGTCTGCCGGCGAATCGTCGCCTGGTCGTACTCCTCGCATCGCTCGCCGTGCTCGGCTCGATGCGCTCCGGGCAGGCGTGGGCCGAACTCGCTCCGTCACGACTGGGTGCATTCGACGGCTACGTCCGTGTGGTCGATGACCCGCAGCCCTACCAAGCAGCGACTCGCGTCATCGTGGAGGTCGAGGGCGAACGTTTCGAACTCTGGGCCCGGGGGCGAGCCCGCCAGATCCGAGTCCGAACCTGGCGCGGCGGACAGATGGTCCGTATGGCGGGTGATCGGGTCCGCCATCGCCCCGATCGAGTTGGTTGGGTCGCATGGCAGCACGTCGTGGGCGAGTTCCGCATCGACTGGGCCAGCGATGTGCTGGCGGGAGGCCCGCTCGATCGGGCGTCGAATCGTGTCCGCGTCGCGATCGAGCGCGGCGCGTCGGTGTTGCCGCCCGACGATGCTGCGCTCTTCAGAGGACTGGTGGTCGGCGACGATCGCGACCAGCCCCGGGCGATGATCGAACGATTCCGGGCAAGTGGTCTGTCGCATCTCACGGCGGTGTCGGGTCAGAACGTCTCGTTCGTGCTCGCCGCTGCCGGGCCACTTCTCATATCGCTTCGGCCGTGGTGGCGATGGGCTGCGACGCTCGCGCTGGTGGGCTGGTTCGTGAGCCTCACTCGCTTCGAGCCGTCGATCGTTCGTGCCGGGGCAATGGCTGCGATCTCGGCGACCGCATACGCAACGGGGCGCGACCGAGCGCCGGCTCGTGTGTTGTGTCTTGCCGTCACCGTCCTGTTGTTCATCGATCCGTTACTCGTGCGTTCCATCGGATTCTGGCTCTCCGTCGGCGCCACCGGAGGTGTGACCGTGGTGGGTCCGTGGCTCGTCCGGCAGCTCGCCGTACTCGGACGGCTGGCCACGCCGCTCGGGATCACACTCGGCGCCCAGGTCGGAGTCGCTGTGCCGAGCGTGTTGGTGTTCGGACGGCTCCCGCTGGTGAGCGTGCCTGCCAACCTGCTCGCGGTGCCGGTCGCCGGATTCGTCATGCTCTACGGGCTGCCCGCAGGAATCGTCGCTGGTGCCGTTCCTTGGCTGGCCCAACCGCTGATGTTCCCGGCGCGAATCGGAGTTCGCTGGGTCGACAGCGTGTCGTTGGTTGCGGAGCGCGTGAACCCGACCGGTGCCTGGCAACTGGTCGGCTGGGCTGGTCTCGTTGTCGGAGTCGGCGCGATCGCTGCTATGAATCGAAGTCGCCATGACTGTGCATCTGCTCACCGGTGACGACGAGACCATCCTGCGTTCGCAGGTGACCGAGCTCACGCATCGCCTGGTCGGCGACGGCGATCGTTCGCTCATGGTCGACGAGTTCGACGGTGACGAGTACGAGTTGCGCTCGGTCGTCGACGCGGCTCAGACCCCGCCATTCCTCACCGATCATCGAGTGGTCGTGGCCCGCGGCGTCGGCAGGTTCGCTGCTGACGACGTCGTGGCACTGGTGGGATACCTGGCCGACCCGCTCGACACGACCCACCTGGTGCTCGTGGGAGGGGGCGGTCGCCTTCCGAAGTCGCTCACCGATGCGATGAAGGCGAGCGGCGGCATCGTGACCAACACGAGCCCGCCCAATCGAGCCAAAGAACGCCAGGCCTGGATCGCGACCCAGGCCGAGGAGCACGGCATCCGGCTCGACGGTGGTGCCATCGCTCGCCTCGCCGGTTGGCTCGGCGAAGACATGGGTCGCCTCGACGGAATCCTCGTCACGCTCGTGTCCACCTACGGCAGCAACCACAAGCTCCAGGCGGCAGACGTGGAACCGTTCATCGGTGAGGCCGGCGGTGTGCCGCCCTGGGATTTCACCGACGCGATCGACGGTGGAAACACCACCAAGGCACTGTCGTTGCTCAGCCGCATGATGCACGCGGGGGAACGTCATCCGCTCCAGATCATGGCCATCCTGCACAACCACTACGCCAAACTCGCGCGGCTCGACGGCATCGATGCGAACAGCGAACATGCGGCTGCCGAGGCGATGGGCATCAAGCCGGGTTACCCGGCGAAGAAGGCACTGGGGAATTACCGCCGGCTCGGCGGGGCCGGGGTGAAGCAGGCCATCACGCTGCTCGGCAACGCAGACCTCGATCTACGAGGCGACACCGATCTGCCCAACGAGCTCGTGATGGAAGTGATGGTTGCCCGCCTGAGCCGGCTTGGCGGTCGTCGCTGAGGTATCGGTCAGCGACGCGAAAAGGCCCGGACAGACTGCCCGGGCCGATGTTCGATTCCGCGTGAGCGCGGTGGTGAACGGCCGATCAGGAAGCGGCGCGCACCTTCTGGAGCAGTCTGCTCTTCTTCCGCGCGGCAGCGTTCTTGTGGATGACGCCCTTGGCAGCAGCTTTGTCGATGCGCTTGATCGCGAGACGGAGCGCCTCGGTGTTGGCATCGCTACCGATCGTGGCCTCGGCGCGCTTGACGCGAGTCTTGAGCTCGCTGCGCACTGCCTTGTTGCGCTCGGCTGCCTTGGCGTTCGTGAGGATTCGCTTCTTCTGGCTCTTGATGTTGGCCACGTAGTTACCCTTGCTGGAGTTGGTGAGCGGACACTTGTGTCGATCTGACCCGAACGACGGACAGTCCGGGAGCGATGCAACGCTATCGGTGTGCGCCCCACACTCCCAACGCGCCCACCTCACCGAGCCGGGCTGGCCGATAGCGTTGGGCGAGCCATGGATCTCGCTCGTATCCGCAATTTTTCGATCATCGCGCACATCGACCACGGGAAGTCGACGTTGTCCGACCGGATTCTCGAGATCACCGGGGCGGTCGACTCACGGTCGATGCGGGCGCAGTACCTCGACACGATGGACCTCGAGCGCGAACGAGGCATCACCATCAAGGCACAGAACGTTCGAGTCGAGTGGAACGATCACGTGTTCCACCTCATCGACACGCCCGGTCACGTCGACTTCGGCTACGAGGTCAGCCGCTCTCTTGCCGCGTGCGAGGGGGTGGTGCTCGTGGTCGACGCAGCGCAGGGCATCGAGGCTCAGACGCTCGCGAACTGCTACCTCGCCCTCGAGCACGATCTCGAGATCGTTGCCTGCCTGAACAAGATCGACCTACCGGCGGCCGACCCCGACCGGTATGCGATGGAGCTGGAAAACGTGCTCGGCATCGCAGCCGAGGACATCTTGAAGATCTCGGCCAAGACGGGTGAGGGCGTACCCGAGTTACTCGACGCCATCGCCGCCCAGATCCCCGCGCCCACCGGTGATGTCGATGCACCGTTGCAGGCGCTCATCTTCGATTCGCAGTTCGACCAGTACCGCGGCGTCGTGTCGTCGGTTCGTGTGATGAACGGCCGGATGACGCCCAACTCCAAGCTGCTGTTCATGCAGGCCGGCGCCAACCACGAGGCCATCGAAGTCGGTGTCAGGCGTCCGGTCCCCACCCCGGTCGCCGAGCTCGGACCCGGCGAGGTGGGATACCTCATCGCCGGTGTGAAAGATGTCGGCGAAGCGCGGTCGGGTGAAACCGTCACCACGGCCTGGCACGGAGCGACCGACGTCCTCGAGGGTTATCAAGATCCCAAGCCGATGGTGTTCTCCGGCCTGTTTCCCATCGACGGCGACGATTTCGAAGACCTGCGCGATTCGCTCGAAAAATTGAAGCTCAACGACGCCTCCATCTCGTACTCGCCCGAGTCGTCGGGGGCGCTCGGGTTCGGCTTCCGTTGCGGTTTCCTCGGCTTGCTGCACATGGAGATCGTGAAGGAGCGCCTCGAGCGCGAGTTCGGCCTCGCGCTGATCGCCACGGCGCCGAGCGTCGAGTACCGCATCACCAAGACCGACGGCGAGGTGATCGTCATCGACAACCCGGCCGACATGCCCGAACCGCAGAAGATCGACTTCATCGAAGAGCCCGTCTTCAGGGTGTCCATCATCACTCCCAAGGACTACACGGGCACGCTGATGGACCTCTGTCAGTCGCGCCGCGGCGAGATGAAGCGGATGGAGTATCTCTCGCCCGAACGGGTCGAGCTCGACTACGAGGTACCTCTCGCCGAGGTCGTCGTCGACTTCTTCGACCAACTGAAGAGCCGCAGTCAGGGATACGCCAGCCTCGACTACGAGTTGAGCGGATACCAGCGCGCCAACCTGGTGAAGGTCGATCTGCTGCTGAACGGTCTCCCGGCCGACGCGTTCTCCACGATCGTGCATCGCGAGAACGCGGAGACGTATGGCCGACGGATGTGCGAGAAGCTCAAAGAACTGATCCCGCGTCAGATGTTCGACGTGCCGATCCAGGCAGCGATCGGCGGCAAGGTGATTTCTCGAGAGACGGTGAAGGCGAGGCGCAAGGACGTGCTCGCCAAGTGCTACGGCGGCGACATCACCCGAAAGCGAAAACTGCTCGAGAAGCAGAAAGAGGGCAAGAAGAAGATGAAGTCGATCGGGCGTGTCGAGGTGCCCGGCGACGTGTTCATCTCGGCGCTCAAGCTCGACGATTGACCGTCCGACCGATGATCGCGCGCTGAAAGACGGCACGATTGATCGACATGTCGTCCACGTTCCGATCGCTACGGCACCGGAATTCGCGGTTGTTCTTCGCCGGTTTGCTGCTGTCGAACATCGGCACGTGGGTGCAGTTCACCGCCGTGGCGATCCTGGTGACACGGCTCACGGGTCGAGCGACTGCCCTCGGGGTGCTGACGGCGCTCCAGTTCACACCGATGCTCGTGTTCGGGGCCTGGGCAGGAGCGATGGCAGATCAGATCGATCGCCGCAAGATGGCGATCGTGACCCAGGGTTGTCTGGCCGCTCAGGCGGTGGCGATCGCTGTCTGCGATCTGACCGGAGTGATCAACCTGCCGATCATCTACGCGCTCACGCTCGTACTCGGCATTGCGAGCGCGTTCGACAACCCGGCCCGCCGAGGGTTCGTGACCGAGCTGGTGGAACCCGACGAGATCGGCAACGCCGTGTCGTTGAACACCGCGGTCATGACGGGTTCGAGGATCTTCGGGCCGGCGATCACGGCGGTGCTCATCGGCCGCGTGGGAACCGGCTGGCTGTTCTCGATCAATGCCTTCTCGTTCGTCGCCATTCTCTGCTCCCTGTTCTTCATCGACGTGTCACGGCTGTACGTGCCGCCTCGAGTCGCCCCGGGCGGCACCCCGATCCGCGATGCGTTGCGGTTCATCCGCAACAGTCCTGTGATGTTGGCGACGTTCATCGTCTTCACGATCGTCTCCACGTTCGGCTTCAACTACAGCATCGCCCTGCCACGACTGGCGACCGAGGTGTGGGGCGCCGAATCGTGGTTCGGCTGGGTCCTCACCGCCGCCAGCGTCGGAAGCCTGCTCGGCGCGCTGTCGACCGCGGGACGCGATTTCGTGACCATCAGGTGGATGGCGGCGATGGCGCTGGTTCTGGCGGCCGGAACCGGCGCCATGGCCTTGGCACCGAACGCGTGGCTGGCGATGGCTGCTGCCGTCCCCCTCGGACTCGGCGGGGCCGGCTTCGTCACCGCCACCAACGCCATCACGCAACAGGAGTGCCCGCCCGACATGCGTGGCCGGATCCTTGCATTGACCGCTGTGGCGTTCCTGGGGTCGTATCCGATCGGCGGCCCGATCACCGGAATCATCGGTGACTACGTCGGACTGGGCTGGTCGCTCGGGTACGGCGCGGTCATCACCCTGTTGGCCGTTGCCGGGCTGATCTGGTGGGCGTTGGGTCGTCGCCCCGAGATGTCGAGGCTCGGCACACTGCGCACGTTGCTCGGTGCATCGACCGCGATGGCTCCGAGCCCCGTCGAGCGCCCCTGAACGATCGGCGGCACACTGGCACGGTGAGCGCTACGAAGTCGACAGGTCGATCGATCGTCTGGTTCCGCCGGGATCTCCGGCTCACCGATCACCCTGCGCTGGCCGAGGCCTGCGCCGCCGGGTCGGTGCTCCCACTCTTCGTGATCGATCCGACGTTCGAACACGCGGGCGCTCCTCGACGGGCGTTCCTGTGTGATGCGTTGCAAGCGCTGGATGACGCAACCGAGGGTGCGCTGGTGGTTCGCCACGGCGACCCGGTCGATGAAATCGCCGCCCTGGCCGAGGAGGTCGGCGCCGACACCGTGTACGTGTCAGGAGAATCCTCGCCCTACGGACGTCGTCGCGACGAGGCCGTCGACGATTCGTTGCGGGGATCCGATCGGCGACTGCGGGCCGTCGGCTCGCCATACGCCGTCGATCCGGGCGTGGTGGTGAAGCCTGATGGGTCGTCGTACGCGGTGTTCACGCCGTTCTTCCGAGCCTGGCAGCGGAGCGGGTATGCCGAGCCGGTGCCGTCGCCGAAGAATCCGGACTGGATCGCAGCACCGAGCGACCCCATTCCCGAACGACCACAAGTCGACTTCGAGATCGAACCCGCGACCGAGGCATCAGCGTTGGCGCGATGGCGCACGTTCCGCGATGGCGACCTCGACCGATATCACGAGCGCCGAAACTTCCCGGCTGAACGTGGGACCAGCGAATTGTCGCCGTTCCTGAAGTTCGGCCTCGTGCATCCTCGTCAACTTCTTGCCGAGCTCGACCTCGATGTCGAGGGCCATCACGTGTTTGCCTCCGAGCTGGCGTGGCGCGACTTCTATGCCGACGTGCTCTGGCGGGAACCGCAGTCAGCATGGGCCAACTTGAATCAGTCCTTCGATCGCATCGAACTCGACACCGGGGCTGCAGCAAGAGCGAAATTCCGTCGGTGGTGCGAGGGCACGACGGGTTTTCCGATCGTCGACGCCGGAATGCGGCAACTGCTGCGAACCGGATGGATGCACAATCGTGTGCGGATGGTCGTGGCGAGTTTCCTGGTGAAGGATCTCCACCTGCCGTGGTGGTGGGGTGCCCGATACTTCCTGCAGCACCTGCTCGACGGCGATCTCGCTTCCAACAACCACGGTTGGCAATGGGCGGCCGGTACCGGCACAGACGCGGCGCCGTACTTCAGGGTGTTCAACCCGACGGCGCAGATGGAGCGATGGGACCCGACCGGCGCTTACGTTCATCGGTGGATCCCCGAGTTCGGCTCCGACGCCTATCCGGCCGAGATGGTCGATCATCGTGTCGAGCGTCTGGTCGCGCTCGATCGATACCGGGCCACTCGATAGGTCCTGGGTCGACAGCGCTGGCAGTCGATAGTGTTGAGTGCCAAGATGCTCGACGACCGGAAGACTGCGATCCTGAGCGCGGTAGTTCAGGAATACATCTCGACGGCCCAGCCTGTCGGGTCGACACACATTTCCCACGCGCCCGGCGTTGCCGTGTCGTCGGCGACGGTGCGCAACGAGATGGCCGTGCTCGAGCAGGAAGGGTTCCTGATCCAGCCGCACACGTCGGCCGGACGGATCCCGACCGACAAGGGATATCGATTCTTCGTCGACCACCTGGCCCAGCCGGGCCGTCTCGACGACGTGCGTGTCGCCGAGGTGGGTCGCTTCTTCGCTGCTGCGCACGGTCGGCTCGAGGAGATGTTGCACAGCACGTCGAACCTGCTCTCGCATCTCACGAACTACGCGGCGGTCGTGGTCGGCCCGAAGGCCGACGCGGCGTTGGTCCGCAGTCTGCAGATCGTTCGCCTCTCGTCGACCAATGCCACGGTGGTGGCGGTGTTCGGCAACGGCACGGTCGAGAACCAGGTGATCGACATCGATGACGACGTCACCGATGTCGAGCTCGCCTCGGCCGTCGCTCACCTGGCCGCGGCGTTGACCGGACGTTCGCTCGCGTCGGTCACCACGGTCGAGCCGTCCGGCGTCGAGCGCGTCGACGTGCTGTGTGACACGGCCCTGTCCGCCGTGCGTGAAGCATCGGGAGGCGATCATCTGTATCTCGGCGGCACCGCCGCGGTGGCCGGGTCGTTCGACGCGGTCGAGGTGGTTCGTGACGTGCTGCACACGTTGGAGCAACAGTTCATCGTCGTGTCGCTGGTTCGCGACGTCCTCGACCGCGGCATGTCGGTGGCGATCGGTGTCGAGCACGGTGTCGAGTTGCTGTCGTCGTGTTCGGTCGTGGTCGCACCGGTCGTGGTCGACGGCGAGCATCTTGGCTCGGTCGGAGTACTCGGACCGACTCGCATGGATTATCCGCAAGCGCTCGCTACCGTCGACGTGGTGAGTGAACGCCTGGGTCGACGCCTCGGGGACGGCTGATGGCCGCCGACTATTACGAGATCCTCGGCGTGCCCCGCACGGCGACGGCCGACGAGATGAAGAAGGCGTATCGCCAGCGCGCCCGCGAGTTGCATCCTGACGCGAACCCGGACGATCCGCACGCCGAGGAGCGGTTCAAGGAGGCGTCGAAAGCGTACGCGGTGCTGTCCGACGCCGATCAACGCGCTCGCTACGACCGCTACGGCGAAGCCGGTGTCAAGGGCGCTTCCGGTCCGAACATGGACGACATCTTCGGTGGTGGCGGCCTCGGTGACATCTTCGACGCATTCTTCAGCGGGCAGGGCGGAAGTCCGTTCGGTGGTGGTGGTCGTCGGGGCCCCGGTGGTCCTCCCCGCGGTCAGGACATGGAAGTGGTCGTCGACATCACGTTCGAGCAGGCGGTGTTCGGGAGTCAGATTCCCGTCGACATCAAGTTGCCGCAGGCGTGCGCCGAGTGCTCCGGCACGGGTGCGGGTGAAGGCACGAAGCCGGTCACCTGCTCCGACTGCGGTGGCGCCGGCCAGGTTCAGCGCGTGCGTCAGAGCATTCTCGGCCAGATGGTCACCAGTAGCCCATGTCAACGCTGCGGCGGGATTGGCGAAGTGATCTCGACACCGTGTGTGGCGTGTCGTGGCGAGGGTCGGGTCACGGCCGACACCACCTATCAGGTCGACGTGCCCGCTGGAGTCGACAGTGGATCGACCCTGCGGCTCACCGGACGTGGAGCGGCCGGTCCTCGCGGAGGTCGTAAGGGCGATCTCTATGTGCACCTCCGCGTGGAAGCGCACGAACGGTACGTTCGCGAAGACAACGACCTCGTCACCAAGGTGCCGGTCTCCATCGCCCAGGCTGCGCTCGGCACCCGCCTCACGCTGGAGACGCTCGATGGAGAGGAAGAACTCCTCGTTCCCGCCGGCACACAACCGGGCCACCAGTTCGTGCTGCGCGGTCGTGGTGTACCGAAGCTCCAAGGACGCGGACGTGGTGATCTGCGTGCGGTCGTGATGGTCGACATCCCGACCAAGCTCAGCGACCGAGAGACAGACTTGCTTCGCGAGTATGCAGAGGGTCGTGGCGAGACGGTCGGCGAGTCCGGCACGGGACTTTTTTCCCGGATCAAGTCCGCCTTCTCGTGAACGAGGAGCTCCGTCGGGCTGCCGCGCATGTCATCGTCGACGACGTCGAGCTCCCCGTTCTCGCCGAGTCCGCTCGCCATCACCTCACACGTGTACTGCGGCTGCGCGGCGGTGAAACGGTGTCGGTCACCGATGGAGAAGGGGCGTGGCGGCTCTGCATGCTCGAGGGTGAGACGCTGGAGCCGACGGACGACGTCCAACACGCTGAGCGTTCGCGGCGGGTCACACTGGGTGTGGCGATTCCCAAACAGGATCGACCCGAGTGGTTGGTGCAGAAGGCCACCGAACTCGGCGTCGATCGACTCGTCTTTCTCCACGCGGATCGATCGGTCGTGCGTTGGTCGCCAGAACGGGCGGACCGACATCTTCTCAAGCTCCGGACAATTGCACGTGAGGCTGCGATGCAGTCACGCAGAGTGTGGGTGCCTCGGGTTGACGGCCCGCAGACGTCGGCTGACTTCCTCCCGACTTCGGCAGTGGCGGAGCCCGGTGGGCGAGCGGTCGAGGCCGGCGACTCGTCGATCGCGGTCGGGCCAGAGGGCGGATGGACACCTAAAGAGGTCGATCTCGCACAGTCGGTGGTGGATCTTGGCGAACACGTACTCCGGGTCGAGACGGCGGCGCTCGCCGCTGCGGTGTTGATGCGCCGACATTGACAAGGTATTTCATGGTCGTTCGGCCATCGTTCGTGGTAAATTTTGGCCACGCTGCGAGGTCGAGTGATTGATTGGCTCGACTGCTCAATGACGAGCGGCAGTGGCGGCACGAGGTGAATGGGGCCATGGCGAGCGACGAGAACGGCGACGAGGCCGAATCCAGTGAGTACAGCGTGCTCGTCGGAGATCGACTCAGGACCATCCGGAAACAGAAGCGGCTCTCGCTCCATGAGGTCGAAGCACAGTCACACCAGGAGTTCAAGGCGTCCGTGCTCGGCGCGTATGAACGCGGAGAGCGCGCCCTGTCGCTGCCCCGTTTGCAGCGACTTGCGCAGTTCTACCGTGTGCCGGTCGAGCAACTGCTGCCGCGTGTTGATCCGGGTGAGGACGGCGTCGGTGGCCCAGGGTCGGCTCGGGCCAAGATGGCCATCGACATCACCAAACTCAGCCAACTCACCGGAGCTCCGTTCGAGATGCTCACCAGGTTCATGCGCATGATCCAGGTGCAGCGCCAAGACTTCAACGGTCGGGTCATGACAATTCGCAACGACGACACGCGAGCGATCGCCGCAATGCTCGACATTCCGGTCGATCAGGTGGCCGCGCGGCTCGAGGCGCTCGATCTGGTCTTTCGCGACGGCTGAGCTGGTTCGATCGACGACGTATGACTGAGCCGTTCGGCGTCTACGTCCACATTCCCTTCTGCGCATCGAAGTGCGACTACTGCGCCTTCGCCACATGGACCGATCGTCATCACCTCGTCGACGCGTATCTGGCGGCCCTGCGAACTGAGATCTCGCAGGCCGTCGACGCCGGGATGCCTCCAGCCGACACCGTGTTCGTCGGCGGCGGCACGCCGACCCTGGTCGACCCCGTCGGGCTCGCCGACGTGCTCCTCGCCATACCAGTCGCCGCCGACGCAGAGATCACCGTGGAGTGCAATCCCGACGACGTCGGAGTCGAGTTGCTCCGCGTCTATCGGGACGCCGGCGTGAACCGGGTCAGCGTCGGCGTCCAGTCGATGGCCACACACGTGCTCGGTGCCCTCGGCCGTCAACACGACCAACGCAACGTTCGCAGAGCGGTCGAAGCGATTCACGACGTGGAACTGCCGACGTTCAACCTCGACATCATCTACGGGGGAGCCGGCGAGTCGATGGGCGATTGGGACGACACGGTTCGGGCGATCGTCGACCTCGCGCCCCCGCACGTGTCTGCCTACGCGTTGACCATCGAACCCGGCACTCCGTTGGCGAGCCAGCCCGATCGTCACCCTAACGACGATGATCAGGCCGACAAGTACGAGCGTGTCGACGATCTCCTCGGGGTGGCCGGACTCACGAACTACGAGGTCTCGAACTGGGCGAAGCCGGGCCACGAGTGTCGGCACAACCTGTTGTACTGGCGACAACAGAACTACCGCGGCTTCGGTTGCGCGGCCCATTCACATCAGTCGGGCCGTCGCTGGTGGACCGTGCGCACGCCCGACCGCTATGTCGAGGCGGTGAGTGCCGGCGAGTCGACCGAGGCCGCGGGTGAAACGCTCGATGACGCGACCCGGCGATTCGAACAGCTCGAGCTACAACTCCGTATGCGAGACGGCGTGCCGATCGATGCGCTCGACGGAGCGTCGTTGCCCGGTCTGGTGGAACGAGTCGGCGATCGATGGGTGCTGACGCGGGCCGGTCGTCTGATGGCGAACGCGATCAGTGTTCGGCTCCAGTCGGATCCGGTCGGGTAACGGTCGCGAACAGGTCGGGGAACACCTTGGCGACGCGGCTGAGCAGATAGTCGCCATACGGCCCGACCCACAGGCGAACGCTCTCGCCGTCCCATCGTCGGGCGGCGTCGTCCGCAGTCGGGCAGCCGTCGAGCGGCAATGGAGCCACGTGGGCATCCCACGATGGATCGAAGAAGAGCGGGAACGACAGGCGACTCCGGCCGCTGGAATTTCGAACGCGGTGTGGCGTCGATCGGTATCGTCCGTCGGTGAGCCGGTCGAGCATGTCGCCGAGATTGCACACGATCGCGTCGGGTTCGGCGGGCACCTCGATCCAGTCGCCATCGGGTGTCTGGACCTCGAGCCCGCCGCATGCGTCCTGCGCGAGCAGGGTGACGAGGCCGTAGTCCGTGTGCTCGCCGACGCTCCACACGTCCGATTCGGCTTCGGCAAGGGCTGGGTAGTGGAAGATCCGGAAGAGCACCGTGGGGTCGGCGGTGAGCGATGTTGCGAACGAGTCCTCGGGGAGTCCGAGGCCGATCGCGATGCCGCTCATGACGGCTGCGGCCACCGGTACGACCGCGTCGAGCCAGTCGAGCACGTTCCGCCGCAGGTCGCCTGCCGGAAACTGGTTCATGCCGTGCAAGGGCGTGCCTGCGATGACACGGGGATGCTCGGGCGGGTGTTCGAGGCCGAAGTAGATCCCCTCCTTGCGGTCGGGGACGCCGGACGTGACCTCGTCACCGACCGGGAACCAGCCTCGCCATGCCGGACCGGCCAACGGCATCGCGATGAGCGCTTTCTCGGCGTCGGGCTGGGCGAAGAACGCGCGGGCGCTGACGTCGATGTGCCTGAAGAGTTCGGGGTCGATGCCGTGCCCGACGATGCGGAAGAAGCCCAGTTCGCGGCACGCCTGGTCGATTTGTCGCCCGGTGCCGAAGCGCTCGGGTTCGCCGTCGATCAGCGGCTTGACGTCGATCAACGGAAGGTGTGTGAGCCCTGTCACGCCTGGTAGCGTACGTGCCGCTACGGGCGCGTAGCTCAGTTGGTTAGAGCGCTTCCATGACACGGAAGAGGTCCCGGGTTCGAGTCCCGTCGTGCCCACTCAGCCCCTCCTCGCAGAGGGGCTGTTGTCGATTTCGGCGCGTCATCGAATCGCGAGAGTGTGATCATCCTGGACGATCCCGCTGGATTGCTCGACCGGATCGTTCTTCATTCGAGTTTCGAGAACTCGTCGAGCACGCCGGTGGCGACGAAGTCGGATGATCCGCCGGGATTCGACGTGATGACCACGACGAGGTCGAGGTCGGGGACGACGATGATCTTCTGGCCGAACAGGCCGTCGGCACTGAACGTTCCCGGACGGAACATCCACCATTGCGCTCCGTACTGCTCGTTCGTGATGCTGGGTGTGACGCTGTACTCGATCCACCGTTCGTCGATGAGCGATCGACCTTCCCACATGCCGCCTCGGACGTAGAGCAGTCCGAACCGGGCGAAGTCACGTGCGGTCGAGTCGAAACCGAGACCACCGAGGAACGTACCGGTCGCATCCTCGAGCATCGTGGTGTGCATGCCGAGTGGTTCGAGTAGACGCTGGTGGATGTACTCGTCGAGCGCGTCGCCTCCGCCGAGCTGATCGGCGAGGATGCCGGCAATGATCGCGGTGGTACCGGTCGAGTATTCGAAGACTTCGCCCGGCTCCGACTCGAGCGGTCGCTCCGAAGCGTACGACGCAGCCGAATCCGAGGCGAACATGCCGGCGTAGTCCGACGAACCTTCCTCCCATTCGAGCCCGCTGCTCATCCGGAGCAACTGGTCGAGCGTGATCGTCGACCGCGGATCGTCCGCTACCCGCCATTCGGCCACCGGCGCCGGCGCTGCGGGGTCGAGGAGTCCGTCGCCCACGACCATCCCGGTGAGCGCCGATGTCGCGCTCTTGGCGACCGAGAACGAACTGAACTCGGTGTCGGCCGAGTCGAGTGGGTGATAACGCTCGTACACGATCTTTCCCTCGTGTACGACGAGTACCGACCGGACGCGGCTCTCGTTGTCGTCCGGACCGAAGGCGGTGTCGACGATGCCGTCGAGCACCGATGCGTCGACCGGTGCGGGAAGGTCTCCGACGGGCCACTCGGCGGTCGGCCACGGCACGTCGGCCAGCTGGGGAGGGAAGTCGAGATCGACGAGCTCGATCCCGCCGATCTCCGGATCGGATCGGATCGCCCCGGTACGGCTTCGGTCGCGGTGGCCGTCGTCGAAGATTCGACTGCGACGATGCTCGGCGGAGCCGTGTCGGGTGGCGCTGTGGCAACGGCGGCGTCGGACGATGTGGATGTCGTGGTGGCGGACGACGACCCGGTCGTCGCAGTTTCGACCGTTGGTTCGTCGGTCTGCGAGGTCGTGGCCGTGCCGGCGTCGGAGGCGCTACACGAAGCGGCAGTGCTCAGCAGCGCGACGACGATGACGATTCTGGCGGGTGACATCTTGTCAGCCTCGCGAAACGGCAGCGTCGGCGGCCCGGCCGTGATCGAGTTCTTGGTCGTCGTCGAGGTCAACGGTGACCTTCGTCAGCGTTCCCGTGAACTCGAAGGGGTCGTTCAGGCTGCCGTCGTTCCGGTAGCTCTGCACCGTGGTGCCGCGGTCGTATCCGACGTCGAGCCCCGACCACGAGATCGTCACGGCGAACGCGTTCGCGGTCGCCATCGCACCGGCCGGCTCACCGTCGATGAGCAGCGTGCCCACGCCGGTCGGGCCACGTTCGGGCTGCGCAGGTTGACGCTGCATCCGGAATCCGAGCGTGGTCGTTCCCTCGGGCACCGGTCGATCGGACTCGACGATCTGGTGGGTGCCTCCGATGTTGAGGTCGTGGACGAGGTGACCATCGCGAACGAACAGCGAATACCCGCTCGTTGCGTCGCCATGAGCGATCAACACTCCCTCGTCGCCTGCACCGAAGTCGACGTGTGCGTTGATGAGGTAGCTCCGGCTACGCAGATCGGGCGCGACGTCCGACGGCAGGTGGCCCATGCCTCGCCAGAACGTGTAGTGCCGCCGGTCGCCGGTGAAGCGTTCGGCGTTCTCAGCGAATCGTTGGGCGAAACGATCGTCGAGCGGAAGCACCTGGTGTGCCTCGGCCTGCTCCCACCACCGTTCGATCATGCTGGCCAACCGCTCCGGTTCGTCGCTAGATCGGTCGTGGCACTCGTTGAAGTCGGACCCGAGGTCGTACAGCTCCCACTCATCGGCATCGAACGGCTGGCCGGAAGGGTGGTATGCCACGGCCTTCCAACCATCGATCCAGATGCCGCGATGGCCGAACATCTCGAAGTACTGGACGTGTTTGGCAGCGGGCGCATCGGCGTCGACGAGTGACGCCGCGAAGCTCGTCCCTTCCAAGTCGTTCGCAGGAGCGATGCCGACGATATCGAGCAGCGTCGGTGCCAGATCCGACACGTGACAGAACTGGTGACGGAGCGAACCGGCGTCGTCGAACTTCGCGGGCCACGAGACGATGAGCGGATCGCGGATGCCTCCTCCGTGCGTGTTCTGCTTGTACCGCTTCAACGGTGTGTTCGCGTTCATCGCCCAACCCCACGGGAAGTTCGAGTGCGAATCGGGACCGCCGATGTCGTCGAGACGGGCGAGCTTGTCATCCATCGGCTCAGGGATTCCGGCGAAGACCGACATGGCGTTCACGAAGCCGTGGGGACCGCCCTCCTGACTGGCGCCGTTGTCGGACAGGATGATCACGATGGTGTCGTCGAGCACTCCAGCCTGGTCGAGGTGTGAGGCGAGGCGTCCGAAGTGGGTGTCGGTGTGTTCGAGCATCGCGGCGTACGCCGCCTGCAATCGAGTGAACACGCGTCGATCCTCGGCGGAGTGGTCCGCCCAGGCCATGACGAAGTCGTTCCGGGCAGGCAGCGCGGTGCCCGCCGGTACGACTCCGAACTCGATCTGCTTGGCGAGACGATCAGCCCGGCTCTGGTCCCAACCCTTCGCGAACAGCGGCTCGTAGGAATCGATCAACTCCTTTGGGGCCTGGTGTGGTGCATGGCATGCGCCTGGTGCAAGCAGCATGAACCAGGGGAGGTCGGGGATGGCGGCCTCGTGGCTCTTCACGTACTCGATGGCATGGTCGACCAGGTCGGCTGTCAGGTGATATCCGGTTTCGTAGGTGCCTGGTGGGGTGATGTGTGCATTGTCCTGTACCAACTCGGGGGAGTACTGGTCGGTCTCCGCATCGAGAAACCCGTAGAAGCGATCGAACCCTCGACGGAGAGGCCAGCCATCGAACGGCCCTGTCGGACCCGTCTCGGTGGTGGAGGTTGCGTGCCACTTCCCGACCATGTAGTTGCGATATCCGTGCGGCCGGAGCATTTCGGCGATCGTGGGCGCGTCGGCGCTGATCTTTCCGCGATAGCCAGGGAAGCCGCTGTCGAAGTTGGCGAGACAGCCGACGCCGACCGAGTGGTGGTTGCGACCCGTCAGCAACGCTGCCCTTGTCGTGGAACACATCGCGGTCGTGTGGAACCCGGTGAATCGTGTCCCACTGTCGGCGAAGCGGTCGATGTTGGGCGTCCTGATCTCGGAGCCGTAGCACCCGAAGTCGGCAAAACCGACGTCGTCGAGGAGGAGCACCAGCACGTTCGGGGATCCGGGCGGCGGAGCCGGTGGGTCCGGCCAGAACGGTGTGGAGTCGGCGAGTGTGTGCCCGACGCGGCTGGGTAACGTCATGCCGAGTGGGTCCAGCCGTGAACGTCGAGCCGTCGAGCGATCTCAGCGATGTGTGCCGGCCCGATCTCGCAGCATCCCCCGACAACCCGTGCGCCACTGTCGAGCCAGCCCATCGCCACGTCGGCGTACTCGCCGTGGCCGAGATCGGAACGTCCGTGCAGGTGCTCGACAGTGGCCCCTTGCGTGAACGCGGCATCGATCTGCGTGAACCCGTTCGCGTAGGCGCCGACGCGTGGCCCAGCCGCGAGCAACGCCGGGAGGGCGGCGGTAATGGCTTCCGGTGTCGAACAGTTGAGGAGTCGGACGGCGACGTCGAGATCGTCGAGCGCCGCGTTGGCGGCCGCCAGGGTCTCGCCGCTGCGGAGCACGCCCCGGTCGTCGTCGCGGAGTGTCCAGGCGACCCACACCGGCTTGCCGGTCGTCGCGGCACCCGTCGCTGCGGCGAGCGCCTCCTCGGCCGACCCCATCGTCTCGCACAAGAAGACGTCGACGTACGGTGCTTGCAGGGCGGCAGTTTCGGCGTACTGAGGCCAGAGCTCGTCGAACGGCGGAGCCAACTCGGGGTGATAACTCCAGCCATACGGCGACAGGCAGCCGGCGATGGTCACATCGTGGCCGGACTCATCTCGGGCAGCCAGCGCGAGTTCTCCGGCGAGCCGCTGAAGCGGCTCGTACCGGTCGACGAAACCTGACGGTTCGAGACGACAACGGGTCGACGAGTAAGCGTTCAGGGTGATCACGTCGGCGCCGGCGTTGATGTAGTCCAGGTGAAGGGCCTGGACTACATCGGGATGGTCGTACATGACCTGTGCGGACCACAGCGGCGTCGCGACGGCGTTCGTGCGGCGCAACAACTCCTGGCCCATGCCGCCGTCGAGCAGGGTTGCGTGTTTCATCCCGCCCGAAGGTAACGCACCGTCAGCGCAGAGTCGCTGCCAGCTCGATCAGATCGGCGAGATCGTCGACGGCGCGATCGTTCATGTCATCGGCCAGTCGGTCGACCTCGTCGGCGAGATCGTCGATGTCGATGTCACCGGCGTGGGGGTTGTCCCGCATGATCTCGGCGAAGGTCGCGACCACGGTGGCCAACCGGAAGTCGGCTGGTGTTCGAGTCCACTCGGGTTCGATGTCGCGAAGGTCGATGTCGTCGTTGATCTCGATCACCTCACCGTCGTCGGGGTCTTCCCAGCGGAGGAACACTTCGCCGATCTCGTCGCGATCGCCGACGTCGACACCGCGTTCGAGCTCGATCTCATAGATCGCGGTCACTTGATGACCGGCTCCCAACTCACCGGCGTCCACGGCGTCCACTCGGAAGTCGCTGTCGCGGACACCTCGGTTCTCGAAACCGATCAGGCGATACGAGTCGACGACGTCCTCGTTGAACTCGACCTGGATCTTGGCGTCCTTCGCCACCGTCAACAGCGTCGAGGTGAGTTCGTCCTCGAAGAGTCGCTCTGCTTCGTCCTCGGTATCGACGTAGGCGTAGAAGCCGTCACCCTGGTCGGCGAGTTGTTCCATGGTCGTGTCGTTGAAGTTGCCCATCCCGAAGCCGACCGTCACGAGGTTGATCCCGGCATCGGCATCGTTTCGGATCATCCTCGCGAGTTGGTCGGGATCGGTGACGCCGACGTTGGCGACTCCGTCCGAAGCGAGCACGACACGGTTGATCCCGTCTTCACGGAACGCGTCGCGGGCGAGGTCGTATCCTTCGCGAAGTCCAGCTTCGAGGTTGGTCGATCCACCGGGGCCGAGTTCGTCGATGGCATCGAGGATCGTGTTCCGATCCGATGCGGGAGTCGGCCGAAGCACGATCCCGGAGCGGTCGCTGTATGTCACGATCGCGACAGTGTCATCCGATTGGAGTTGGTCGACGAGGATCGCGAGTGACTCCTTCACGAGTCCGAGGCGGTCGTCCCGGTCCATCGAGCCGGACGTGTCGATCACGAACGTGAGTGCGGCCGGCCGCCGCTCCGCTTCGTCGACGATTTCACCCTGCACGCCGATCCGGACGAGGTAATTGTCGGTCTCGAATGGCGACGGGCCTGCATCAACCGAGATCTCGAGGCCGTTTCGGGCGTCGTCATAGCCGTAGTCGAAGGCATTGATCCACTCCTCGGGGCGCACCGACTCGATCGGTGGGAGTGAACCTTCCTCGATCCAACGGCGAGCGACCGAGTACGAACCAGTGTCGACGTCGAGTGCGAACGTCGAGAGCGGATCGCGCGACGTCTCGACGAAATCGCGATACCCGTAGTTCTCGAAGGTGTTGTTCTCGTCACGCGCGTTGGTGTCGTCAGGGTCGGGCGGCGGCGTCTCGAACAGGCCGCCGTCCGTCTCACCGATCGGCTCCTCCGCGGCCATCTCGCCCTCCAGGTCGAGGGCCGACGGTGAGTCGGTCTTGTCGGACATCTGCTCCGCGGGCGCACCTGTCTCCGAGGTTTCGGCGAGGCGGCCTTCGGCATCGGAGTTGCCGGTCGTGCCGTTCGCGGTGTCGTCAGTACGGCCTTGTTCGTCTCCTTCGAACAACCCGTTGTCCGAATCGTCGACGGTGCCGGGGCGCGTGCCCGGGCTGTCGTCATTGCTCCCGCTGCAGCCGGTCGCGATCGCCCCCAGGGCGGCGAGAACGGCGAGTTGCTTGGTCATGCTGGTGCGCTTCATGCTGATGAGACGCACGTCACGTGAGGCTGGTTCCCACGAATCGCAGGAACCGCGGCCGAAGCGGGTCGACCGAGCGTGTCAGCGAGGTTCGCGGGGGAGTCCGAGCACGCGCTCACCGAGGATGTTGCGCATGATGTTCGAGGTGCCGCCCATGATGGTGTAACCCGGGGCGTACAGCAGCCCGTGGACCACGTCGTTCCAGACCGTTGCGTGGGCTCCGTAGGTTCGGCTGACGAACTCTGCGACACGCCACTCGTGCTCGGTACAGAAGCACTTCGTTGCGGCCGAGAAGCCCTTCGGAGCTTGTCCGAGCACCTCGCGGGTCACCAGGATTCGGCCGAGTCGGTACCCGATCTCGAGTGCCGCAATTTCTTGGCGCACGATCGGGTCGGACGTGTCGGCCCGGTCGACTGCCAGTCGGAAGAGGGCGTGGTTCGACACCAGCCGATCGACGCCGCCCCGCTCGTGCTCGAGCTGACGCATCGTCTGCTTGAACGCGTTCCCTTCGAGACCGACCAGATTGCTCACCGGTACGCGAGCGTCGGTGAACCAGACTTCGGCGAAGTGGCGATTGGTCGTCATGTCCTTGATCGGGCGTACTTCGATGCCCGGTGTGTCCATCGGGACGACGATCTCGCTGATGCCCTGGTGCGGAGGGCCCTCGGTGGACGTGCGGCAGATGAGATAGCAGAAGTCGGCGACCTCGCCGAAGCTGGTCCAGATCGTCTGCCCGTTGATGACGAACTCGTCGCCGTCCCGCATCGCTTGGGTCTTGAGCGAGGCGAGGTCGGATCCTGCGTCGGGTTCGGACATGCCGATGCACCACGTGGCGGTGCCCGACAAGATGTCGGGCAGGAACGCCGCCTTCTGGTCGTCGCGCCCGTAGGCGATCAGCGTCGGACCCATCTGTCGGTCGGCGAACCACATGGCTGCGATCGGAGCTCCGGCGGCGATGAGTTCCTCGCCGACGATCAGGCGGTCGATCGCGGGGCGGCCACCACCGCCGGACTCCGTCGGCCAGGTCATGCCGATCCAGCCGCGCCGTCCGAGTTCTTGTGCGAACTCCTTCGAGTATCCGTTGATCCACGAGTCGTTGTGCCGGCCGAAATCAGCGACGGCCTGTCGGGCGACCTCGCGCGCCTCGGCACGAAGGGCACGTTGATCAGCGGTCCACGAAAAGTCCATCGAGTGCGATCGTAGGGCAGGGCGACGTGTGTCACCGGGTTGCGCGCCAACGTGTCGACGCTCGCACCTCGGAGCGTCGACCGGTCATGTTTCGGCAAGGTCCCGCAAATCGTGTGTCAGTTACGTTACAATGTGTCACTGAACCGTAATAAGATGTTTCAAACCGCTCGGGACCTCAAGTCTGGCGGATTTCTCCGAACGTGGCTTTCCGACATGCAATCGTCAAGAAAGCTTCAGGAGGGTTCAAGGTCCGTGTCGAACATGACGAAGAGAGCATCTGATTCACCAAGGAAAGCCACAAGTCCGCCACGCCATTCCGCACGGTCAGGCGTTTGTTCCCCCCGAGGTCGTTGCATGAAGAAGTCCATAGCCCTGAGCCTGGTTGTCGGCACGATCGCATCGATCGGCGTCAGCACATCGGTGTCGTTCGGCGAGGCCGCCGACACGAGTTGTTGGGACGAATACAACACGTCGGGAAGTCGCATGTACCGCACCGTCGCGCCGAAGGATGTCGACCCGCAGGATTGCACCCCGGGCGTCGGCTGCTTCTTCGGCTACCGCGCCACCGACGGCAAGAAGGTCCGCCTGTACGTGCCTCACGACGCCAACGCCAAGACGGCGTGTACGAACACTCCGGCGCCGACGGCTCCGACCGAGCCGACGACGGCTCCGACCGTCAAGCCGACCGAAACCTCCCAGCCGCCCGTGGACACGATGCCGGCCACGACCGAACCGACCACAGCACCGACCATCAAGCCCACGACCACGACCACGACCACGACCACGACCACGACCACGGTCGCTCCGAACCCGAGCGTGCCTCCGACGCCCCCCGCCGGCGTGCAGTTCGTCGAGACCTTCGACAACAACGCCGGCGGCGATCGCTTCGACTACTGGGTCTACCACCGCAACATGGACCGTTACGGCGAGTCGTACGGCTACTCCTACGGCGACTGGCAGGGCGATCACGACATGGGCTGCAACGGTCCGGACACGATGCGGCCGGGGTCGTTCAAGCCCGGCGACGGCCAGGCCCAGCGCGTCAATCAGTCGGTCTACATCTGCAAGAACCACATGATGACGTCGATGGGCGATGTCGAGGCGTACAGCATCGTCACGTTCTCGCCCAAGCAGGTCTTCCCGTCGGTCTCGTCGGTGTGTTTCGACGTGAACCTGACCGACTTGGGCAATGCCCAGTGGTGGAAGGTCGGTGTGGTCTCCGACGCCAAGTACAACTCGATGCGTCGCGACGGCGGAATGTACGACGTCCCGGCATTCCTGGCCAGTGATCAGGAAGCATCGGGCGTGGAGGCCAATCTGGCAACCAACGACATGTTGATCGCCTCGTGGTCCGGCGGTCTGTCGGGCGGTTGGCCCGGTGGCCTGAAGATCGGTAACACCACGAGCAACGTGATGATGAACCCGGCACCGAACGACGTGGCGACCCGTTTCCCCGTTTGCCTCAAGGACAACAAGAACAACACCGTCACCTTCAGCGTGAACGGCAAGTCGTTCACCAAGAGCGGTTCGTTCCCGGCCGGTCCGGCACGTGTGGTGTTCTACGACCACAGCTACGAGCCCGACCAGACGTGCATCTACGCCAACACGAACTGCTCAGGTGGACACGTGGTGCACACGTCGTGGCACTGGGACAACATCACGGTGACCTGAGTTCCGCCGCAACCGACCCGAACACGTCCCGAGGCCGTCATCCCCACGACATGTGGGGATGACGGCCTCGGTCGTTGTCGGACTCGGTGTACGACGCTCGCCGCCTGTCAGCGGTCGGCGATCTGTACGAAGTTGCGCTCGTCCAGTCCGGTGTACCACTGGCGCGGACGTGAGATCTTCTGATCGCCGTCGTTCAGCAACTCCTGCCAATGGGCGAGCCAGCCTGCCGTCCGAGGGATCGCAAAGAGCACGGTGAACATGTCGACCGGGAAGCCCAGTGCCTGGTAGATCAGTCCGGAGTAGAAGTCGACGTTCGGGTACAGCTTGCGGTCGATGAAGTACGAATCCGACAGAGCCACTTCCTCGAGCGCCAGCGCGATGTCGAGCAGCGGGTTCTTGCCGGTGACCTTGAAGACCTCGTATGCGGTGTCTTTGATGATGGTGGCGCGGGGGTCGTAGTTCTTGTAGACCCGATGGCCGAATCCCATGAGGCGACCATCACCTGCCTTCACCGACTCGATGAAGGCAGGAACGTTCTCGATCGTGCCGATGTCGCTGAGCATTCGCACGACGGCCTCGTTCGCCCCGCCGTGGAGCGGTCCGTAGAGCGCGCTGGCCGCAGCGGCCGCCGACGAGTACGGATCGGCGTGGCTCGACCCGACGACTCGCATCGCGGTGGTGCCACAGTTCTGCTCGTGGTCGGCGTGAAGGATGAACAACACGTCCATCGCACGTTCGAGGATCGGATCGACCTCGTACGAGTCACCCACCTTCCACATCATGTTCAAGAAGTTCCCTGGGTACGAGAGACGATTGCTCGGGTAGTTGAACGGCTGGCCGATGGAGAACCGGTAACACATCGATGCGATCGTCGGCGTTTTCGCGATGAGACGCAGGATCTGCTTGTGTCGACTGCTGTCTTCGTGGATGTCCTTGGCGCCGTCGTAGAACGTTCCGAGCGCGGCCACTGCCGACACGAACATGCCCATGGGGTGGGCGTCGTAGTGGAAGCCGTCGACGAAGCGCTTTCGCATGTTCTCGTGGATGAATGTGTGGTGGGTCACCTCGTGTCGCCACTTGTCGAGTTGTTCCTGGGTGGGCAACTCTCCGTACAGCAGCAGGTAGGCGACCTCGAGGAAGGTCGACTTCGCGGCGAGCTGCTCGATCGGGTAGCCGCGATAGCGCAGTACGCCGTTTTCGCCGTCGAGATACGTGATCTCCGACTTGCATGCTGCGGTCGACATGTAGGCCGGGTCGTACACGAACAAGCTCGGATCGAGCTCGCGGATCGCCGACGACGGGAACACGCCGCCGGTGATGGGGACGGTCACGGTCTTGCCAGTTCGGTCGTCGGTGATGGTGATGGTCTCAGGCACAGTTGCTTCCTTTGTGGCGCAGAGTCGGAATTGGGGCTTGCTCCCCGGACGCGCCAATGTACCCCTCAGCCGATCGCGGCCTGCAACGAAGCTC
>JBBKWQ010000119.1:0-5913 GCA_037969115.1 Ilumatobacteraceae bacterium | reverse complement strand
GTTCACCACCAGCCCGCCGAAACCGACGAGTGCGGCCGACGCGGCGACGACGCCCGCGACGACGGCAGCGACCATCAGGTCACTCCGCGCTCGGAAGCCACTCGTCGGCCCCCCGTCGGTCTTCATGTCCGCCATATCGTTTTTCGATGTCATATCGATATTCAATATTATTGAGGATCGATATGTCAAGCAAAAATTGATGGCGCCGACGGACGGGAGTGTCAGGCCCCGAGGCGACGGACGTTCGCGGGGGTCTCGTCGCTGCTCTCCACCTCGTCGTCGTCACGGAAGAGCTGCCCGTCGATCGGCAGGTTGCGCTCGCGGCGTACCGCTTCGAGCTGCTGCAGAGGCTTCTCGAGTTGACGGCGGCGCGGTCCGATGACGTCGTCGAACTGGCGGTCGAGCTGGTCGAACCGGGTCTTGAGCTTGTCGAGCGCGTCGTTGTACTTCTGCCACTGCGTGCCGAATTTGCCGATCAGAGCAAGGATCTGGTCGCTCGTCTGCTCGACGACGAAGTTGTCGAAGGCCTGGCGGATCACGCCGAGGAACGCGAACAGCGTGAGGGGTGAACACATGATCACGCGCTGGCCCATCGCGTCGTCGAGGAGTTTGGGGTCGTGCTCATGGATGAAACCGCTGAGCTGTTCGTTGGGCAAGAACAGCAGTACATAGTCGACCGTGGTGGCCGAGGTCGCCCGTGCGTAGTCGCGCTTGGCCAGTTCCTTCACGCGTGCCCGAACGTCGCGCAGGAACGCGGCCCGGTGTGCCTGCCGCTCGGCATCGGTGTTGGCATCGAGGAAACGCAGGTACCCGGCCATCGGGAACTTGACGTCCATGTACAGCTCGTGGCCCTTCGGCAGAGGGAACGTGAAGTCTGGCCGGCCCGTGCCGCCCTCGATCTGGGTCTGCTTCACGTAGTTCACGTTCTCGACGAAACCCGCGAGCCGCAGCACGTCTTCGGCCATGCGCTCGCCCCACTGGCCACGTGCGGTCGGACTGGCGATCGCCTCGCGCAGCGACCGTGCAGATTCGTTGAGGGTCTGGGTGATCTCCGCGTGGCTCCGCAACGACTGGTCGACCTGACCGAATTTCTGAGCGCTGGTCTCGCTGAGGGCCGAGACCATCTGTCCCAGCTTGGCCAGCTCGCTGCGCATCTCGTGGCTGACCTGGTCGAGGCGCGCATCGATGACGTCCTTCTTCGACGACAGCTCGGCGGACGACTGTTGGCGAACCTGTTGCGCTGCGGTACCCAGCTGCTCTCGCTGGAGCACAGCACTTTGTTCCAACGCGACCCGGATGGCACCATCACGTTCGGCGGACGACTGCTCGCGGAGGTCTGCGAGCGCCTGTGTGACGGCCGTCTGGATGGCAACCGAGGGGTCGGTGTGATCCTGCCGCGTCGCCGCCAATCGGCGCCGAGTCACTTCCACGGCGCCGAGGGCCGCGGCGACCCCAACCACCACGACCAGAAGGAAGACGAGCAGGATGTCCATGGACTCCATGATGACTGGAGGGTGTCACACCGTTCGCGGACCCCTGCTGAGCAGGTCTTTCGCGGGGATCAAGAGCCGTCACCGACCGCCGTGAGGCGTCTGACAGCGTCGACGAACTCGTCGGGTTGCTCGAAAAGGGGGCGGTGGCCGGAAGTGTCGAGAACGACCAGGTCCTTGGCCGGCGCCGTGATCGTCGGGTACCACTCGTCGAACAGCACCGCCCGGCCGTCGGCTTCGTGGGCCCCTTGCACGAAGAACATCGGCACGTCGAAGTCGATCGCGTCGTCGCGCAGGTCGACGTCCTGGATCTGGGGGTACAGGACCGCAAAGGTGTCGAGGAAGCCGGCGAGGATGTGCACCTCGTCGACGAGCGTGTACTCGTCGGCGATCAGGTTCTCCGACATCTGGCCTTCGCCTTCGCTGTTCACGCTGTGGTCGTACGGGTACACGTCCTGTTCGTACGACAGCGCCGTCTCGTAGTTCAGGATGTCGTCGTACGGAGGCGGGCCGATGTCGGTGAGTCGTTCGACCAGAGCATCGTCACCGTTGGCGCGCGCCCAATCGAGAGTGTGGGCGTAGAACAGGCGGTCGGTCTCGCGCGGGCTCACCATCTGACCGGTCCCGATGAACGCATGGAATCGGTCCGGCTGCTGTTGCACGGCGAGCACGCCGAGGATGGAGCCCCACGACTGGCCGAGCACATAGATCTTGTCGTGGCCGAAGCGGTTCCTGAGGTAGTCGGTGACGGCCATGGCATCGGCCAGCGCACCGTCGAGGGTCACGGTGTCGGTGGGATCCAGCGCGCGGTACGACTTGCCGGTTCCCCGCTGGTCCAGCGTGACGACGGTGAAGGACTCCTCGAGCGCCGCGAGGTGGTTTCGCATCGAACCCATCTCGCTGCCACCCGGGCCGCCGGCGAGGAACAGCAGTACCGGATTCTCGACGTCATGGCCGCGCACCAACACGGCGAGGTCGTGGTCACCGACATCCACCGTGGTCAGCTCGGCGATGCTGTCAGGAAGTTCGTTCCCGGACGCATCGACGATCGGATCGGTTCTCGCCGGCCGGGAGATTCCGAGACCGAGGGCGATCAGCCCCAGCGTCACCAGCCCCGCTACGACACGACGCGTCAGCCGGCCGAGACGATGATCAGCAGGGACACGACGACGAATCGTTCTGGCGGCGCCCGCTCCGAGGGCCGCACCGAGCGCCATGGGAAGCAGCGTCAGCAGCGCGTGAAAGCCCCTGCCGACGATGAGGGCGAGTACGCCGTAGGTGCTCAGGTGGAGTCCGTCGACGGTCGGGCCGTCGGTACCTGTGCGGGCAATTTCGACCATCATGGCGAAGACCGCCGGAGCGACGACGATGGCCCATCGTGACCTCGCCACGAGCCCGGCGGCACCGCCGACGACCACACTGATCACCATCGACCACAGTGCCTGCGCGGGAGTCACAGGACCTCGCGGTGTCCACGATCCGGCCAGCAGACCCCACGATCCGGCGATCGCAACGGCAATGGCGGCACCGATCCGCCAATCGGCCCAGATCGGCCCGAGCATCTCCGCAAGTTTCTGGGCCGCGCCATGGACTGGGCGCTCGAGCTCGCCGGTGTCTTCACCCCGTTCAGCGCCGCTACTGTCGCCGCCCTGTTCGTCGGCCGTGGCCGGCCGCCCGTCCGTGACACTTTCGGTGACGGCAGGACCTCGGCTCGTCGTCGAGCTCATGATCCCGCTCCGGCTCGTTCTGCGACATCTGCGACATCTGTGCCGGCCGGCGCGGCCCACTCGGCGGCCGGTTCATCGCCGAGCGCCCCACCTCCGGGCGACCGAGCGCCCGGGTCACCCGACACGTGGTCGGACACCTCGTCGGACACGTCGTCGAGCGCGTCGACACGCGGGCCGGAGGACCCGAACACGATGAGCGCCACACCGACGATGGCGAACACGAGGCCGACGCCGAGCATGATCAACGCGAGCGGCAGGACGAAATCAGCCTTCACGCCGACGTTGACGTCGGACGCAACGCCCGGCGTACCATCGGCGTTCATCACGACGGCCGTCCACCTTCCGCTCGTCGCCTCCCAGTTCAGTTCCTGCGTGCCGGGGCCGTCGGCCGACGACACCCAGAACGTCTGCTCCGTCGGCGGTGCCACTGCAGCACTTCCTGATCGCGGGCTGTAGACGGCTGTCGTGCCGTCGAGCTCGGAGACGACATCGTGAGCGACGCCGTCGAGATAGTCGTCGACATCGGTCTCTCGTCCGACGCCGATGAACACGTCGCGATCTCGATCGACGTTGGTGACACGGAGCCGCACATCGGCGTCGAGCGTGTCGAGGAGCCAGTCGGCAGTACCCGGATCGGTCGCAAAGGTCACGTCTTCGGCCGTGACGGCGACCGTGGACGACTCCAACCGATCGAGGGTTGCGTCGTAGTAGCCGTCGTCGCCACGCCCGAAGGCGTGGACGAGACCGAGCGCACCACCCCCGACGAGCAGTCCGAGCGACGGAATCACAACGAGGCATCCGATGACGAGCGCTGTCACGCGTCCAGGTTTCATGACGAGTTCCTTTCGACGGGGACCAACCACCTCCATCGTCGAACCGCTCCGCTCGACCGGGTAGGGAACAAGGTCCCGCTCGGAACTGCGGAGTTCGCCGCGCACGCAGAGACACGACACGGTCGCAGAGCCTTTCGACCCTGGCGCGTGTGCGGTCCGCGCGACGACGGTGGGCACATGCCATGGCCACGCACCGCACCGCGATATCCGTCGGCCGCCGAAACCACCTGGAACGCACTCGCCGCACCACACGACCCGGCGCCCGCGTTCGACCCTGACACGCTGGCCACGCTGCCCCCACCGGCCCGCCGGCTCCTCGGTCGAGCGCTTCCGGCCGGAACGCCTCTGGTGTCGATCGTCGAGCTACACATGAGCGGTGAGATGCGACTCGGGAAGCGGTGGCTGCCGTTCACCGCCGAACAGATTCTTCGCGCCGGCGTCGGGTTCGTCTGGCGAGCCGTCGTCGGTGGCAGGATCGTTCGCTTCGTCGGTGCCGACATCATGAGCCCTGATCTGGCCCTCATGGAGTTCCGAGTGCATGGCGTCGTGCCGGTGGTGCGTGCGAGCGGCCCACATGTGACCCGAAGCGCAGCCGGACGTCTTGCCGCCGAGACGGCCACATGGCTCCCGCAGGCGCTCACACCTCAGATGGGCGCAGCCTGGACACCGCTCGACGATCAACGCGCGACAGTGACCCTCGGTGCAGGAAACGAAACGGTCGACGTCAACATCGATGTCGACACCGATGGCCGGCTGGTGTCGGTCGGCCTACAACGTTGGAACGGGTCCCGCAAGCCGCCCGGGCTCGAACGATTCGGGGGTGAGTTCGCACGCGATTTCGTGACGAGTGACGGTGTGCGCATCGGCAGTCGTTGCCGCGTCGGGTGGGGATGGGGCACGCCGAGCTGGCCGCAGGGGATGTTCTTCCGGGCGGACGTCACCGCCGTAGACCGACCAGGACCAACCGGGCCGGGCGACGAATCGACAGCGATCGATCGATCGGAACACTGAAATTCGGACGTCGTTCAGTGCTCGGACTCGTCGACGCAATGTGGGCCCGACGCCTCCGTGTCGACCACGACCACGTCGTCGCCGAGGCCACTGATCACGCGGTTCGTCTCGATCGTCACGACGCCGTCGTCGACCCGGATCGGAAACGCATCCATTCCGCGAGGTGAGGGACCGCCACGGTGCTCGCCGGTGGAACCGAATCTCGACGCGTGACACGGACATTCGAACCAGCCCGACGATTCGCAGTAGGGCACTCGGCAACCGAGGTGCGGGCACTGCTGGTACAGGGCGATCAATCCGGCTTCGAGACCGGCGTGGAGCTCGTCCGGGTACACCGAACGAGCAGCGTCGAGCGCATCGAGAGGGAACGGAACGAGCCACGCACGCGCCTCGGGCACGTACGTGGCACCCGACTCCGTAGCAGCTGCGACGACATCGTCGATCACGCCGACCTCGACGGCACCGGACGGTCCGACCGTGTCCGGTACGGAAACCAGTTGGTCGGCTCCGACAGCCTGGACACCGCCACCGGCACCCTCACTCGAGCACCCCACGCAGACCGTGGCGGCTGCCGAAGCGATGAACCTGCGCCGTGTCAAGCGAGTGACTGCCACCCGGCGACGCTACCCCGCCATCTCCTCAAGGTCTCGTACAGGGGAACCGAATGGCCTCGGGCAGCGTCTCATACACGACACACTCGCGATCCAGCCCGGAGAACAGCCATGAAGCGCACCCTCAGCCCCGCACTCCTCGCACTCACACTCACCGCCACCGCGTGCACCGCTGCCTCCGACCCGAGCGCCGAGCCGTCCGACTTGTCGTCGCCGACGACGTCGCCCGACGACATCGATG
>JBBKWQ010000118.1:0-25259 GCA_037969115.1 Ilumatobacteraceae bacterium | reverse complement strand
GCCACCTCGTCCGCTCGAAACCGAGACGTGGGCCGGCGGCGTCGACACCGTGGGCTCCACCATGCTCGCCAAGATCCTGGCGCAGACGAAATACGGCGGCGTCGTCGCGGCATGTGGCCTGGCAGGTGGGGTCGACCTTCCGAGCACCGTGATGCCGTTCATCCTGCGTGGCGTGCGGTTGCAGGGTGTCGAGTCGGTCATGACGCCGATCGAGGCGCGATCGGCCGCCTGGAATCGCCTCGTCACCGACCTGCCGACCGCTCTGCTCGAATCGATGATCGAGGTGGTCGGTCTCGATCAGCTCCTCGAACAGGGAGCAACGATCATGGCCGGTCAGGTTCGGGGTCGTGTGATCGTCGACCCGAACAGCTGAACTCGCGGCCCTCAGCCGACGACGGAGTCGATCCAGGCGACCAGGTCGCGTTCGACCTCGTCGCGATTCGTCTCGTTCAACATCTCGTGACGACCGCCCTCGTAGAGCTCGAGAGTGACAGCGTTGGCTCCGAGTGCGCCGTATCTCGTCACGAGATCGCGCACCGACTGCACGCTTTCGCCGCCGACGGGATCGTTCTCGCCGCCCATCACCAAGATCGGAAGGTCGCGGGGGATCGTCGACTCGGCTTCGTCGGTCCACATGGCACGCGTGCCGACGAGCATGTCGGCGACGTAGCCGTTCGACAACGGGAAACCACACCATGGGTCGTCGACGTACTTCCGTACCTCGGCAGCGTCGCGGCTCAACCATTCGAATCCGGTCGCGTCCGGGCCGGCGAACGGCTCGTTGAAGCCTCCGAACATCGCCGCGAAGACTTCCGAGGGCTCGTCGGACGCTTCGGAGTTGCCGACGCCGACGATCATCGCCATGGTGGCATCATCGAGATCGAGGCCGCCCGACGTGCCCGACAGCACGATGCCGGCAAGCTCTGATCCCCAGCGCTGCAGGTAAGCCTGTGCGATGAACGATCCCATGCTGTGACCGAAGAGCACGACCGGGATGTCCGCGAGTTCGGCGCGGATGTGTTCGGTCAGTCGATGGGTGTCGTCGATGATGGCTGTCCACCCGCCCGGACGCGCGACGCCGAACCGGCCGAACTCGTCGGCGGTCCGACCGTGCGCGCGGTGGTCGGAGGCGAACACCTCGTATCCGTTCGCGACCAGGCGCTCAGCGATCGGTCGGTAGCGCCCAGCATGTTCGGCGGCGCCGTGGGCGATCTGCACGGCTGCTCGCGGCGCCGCGCTGCCGGGCCATCGATAGGCAGCCACGGTCTGGCCGCCGGATCCGTTGAAGGTGAACTGGGTCTCGTTCATGAAACTGATCTTGCCGGTTCCGATCAGACCGCGAAGAACCCGGCGACCAACGTGTCGCCGGCCACGGTCACAAGTCGTGGAGCCGGCCGAGGTCGTCGAGCGCATCGGCGAGCGCCTGCGTCAGGTCGACGCGCCCGTTGCTCGCCCAATAACGCCGAAGCGAATGTCGCAATGCCGACATGGCACCGCCTGCGATGATCTCGGGACGTGGATCGATGGCCGGGTCGACATCGAGGCGGAGGCTCACCGCTTCGATGAGTTCCTTCTCCCACGCTGTCTGAACGACAGCTCGGCTGTACACCCCGACGGACGGATAGCTGGCGGCCAGTCGAGCCTGCAACATCACCTTCTCATGCCCGAGCGGTGTGGAGTCGACCAGCGCCGAGAACGCCTCGCGCACCGAGACGAACAACGACTCGTCGAGCGGACGTTCGTCGAACCGTTGCCGAACGAGCTGGCGGCGTTCGTCGACATCGCCGTAGAGCACCGCTTCCTTCGACGGGAAATGCCTGAAGAACGTGCGCTGCGACACGTCGGCCGCCTCGGCGATGTCTGCGGTCGTCGTCTCGTCGAAGCCACGTTCGTTGAAGAGGCGAATGGCGTGCCGGATCAGCTCGTCACGAGTCTGCTGCTTCTTGCGTGCCCGTCGCCCCGGTTCGGTTGCATCGATCAACGCGGGGGCAGCCATGATGTGATCGTAGACGGTTTCGCCCTTTGTGTCAGCCATTGACTAATGTCAGCGACTGACATTATACTGAGTCCGTCCGGAACACACCCATCATGATCGACGACGTGATCGAGCAATCGACCCGATCGATCAGCCAGGAGCCATCGTGTCGGCAGCAGCCGCTTTCTTCGATCTCGACCGAACCATCATCACCGACTCGACCAGTTCGGTGTTTCAGCGCCATCTCCAGGCAGCCGGAATCGCGAGTGAGCGCAACCTTCCGGGCGCCGACGTGTTCGGCCAGGTCTATCGCGTCCTCGGCGAGAACCGGGCTCTGATGCAGCTCGCGAAGTACGGCGTGAGAGTGAATGCGGGCTGGAGCGTCGACGACGTCGCTGCCGCCACGAGTGCCGCTGCCGAAGAGCTCGTCGACATGGTGCTGCCATATGCGCTGATCGAGATCGCCGAGCATCGGGCCGCCGGTCGCAAACTCGTGCTGGCGACGACCTCACCCGACCCTTGGGTCCGCCCACTCGCCGAGTTGCTCGGATTCGACGACGTGATCGCGACGAAGTGGGAGTCCAGTGCCGGCGTCTACACGGGTCGTCTCGACGGACGTTTCACCTGGGGCCGCGGCAAGAAGGACGCCGTCGTCGAATGGGCCGAAGCGAATGGCGTCAACCTCAAGTCGAGCTACGCGTACAGCGACAGCCGGTTCGACGTGCCCATGCTGCGCAGCGTCGGCCATCCCGTCGCCGTCAACCCCGACCTACAACTCGAGGGCATCGCCCGGCTGAACGGTTGGCCGGTGCGCAACTTCGATGTTCCCGACGGCGTCCTCAAGGTAGCGGGCCGCGAGATCCAGGACTGGCTCCGACCACTCAACCGCCCCGACCTGGCCGCGCCGAACGCCAGATTCGACATTCAGGGCACCGAGAACATCCCGGCCGAGGGTCCCGTCATCGTGGTCTTCAATCACCGCAGCTATTTCGACGCGATCGCCGTCAACTTCACACTCGCCAAGGCCGGACGACCGGCTCGTTTCCTCGGCAAGAAAGAAGTATTCGATGCGCCTGTCGTCGGCGCGATCAACATCGCGATGGGCGGTATTCGCGTCGACCGGGGCACCGGCTCGGAAGAGCCGCTCGACCGCGCGATCGCGGCGCTCGAGGCAGGCGAACTCATCTGTATCGCTCCCGAAGGGACCATCCCACGTGGCCCTGCCTTCTTCGAGCCCGAGCTCAAGGGACGGTGGGGCGCAGCCCGGCTCGCGGCCGCGACCAAAGCGCCCGTCGTTACGCTCAGCCTTTGGGGCACCGAGAAGGTCTGGCCCCGCAACCAGCGGTTCCCGAAGATGGACCTGACCGATCGACCCGAGATCACCGTGCGTGTCGGACCGCCCGTGAAGCTGGCGTACAAATCTCCCGATGCCGACACCAAGCGGATCATGAAGGCACTCGTGAAGCACTTGCCCGCTGAAGCCCGCGAGCACCGCACGCCGACCGCCGACGAACTGGCGGCTACCTACCCGTCCGGCTACCAGGGTGAGCCCGAACTCGAATTGTCCCGCCGCCCCGGCACCGACACCTGAGGAGCATCACATGGCCAAGACCGCAACTTCTACGAAGAAGCGTCCTGCTGCGAAGAAGGCAGCGCCCAAGAAGTCGGCGTCCAGGAAGGCAGCGCCGAAGAAGTCGGCGTCCAAGAAGCCGGCGTCCAAGAAGCCGGACACGTCGAGTGGGTCATCTGGCGCCGGCTCGCCGAAGGCGGCACCGGCGAGCACCGTACCCAACGACTACACAACGAAGGCCCGCAGCCGCGAGCAACGATTCGACCGCCACATGTCCGACTTCGAAGCACTCATGTGGAATATCGAGAAGGACCCGTGGCTGAATCCCAGCGGCGCATCGATCGCCATCACGGCCACGCCGATCGACTTCGATCAGTTCGCCCACCGTATGCGCTATGCCGTGTCCAAGGTGTCTCGTCTTCGTGAGCGCGTCGTTCCAGGCGTCGGCCGCCTTCGTCCTCCGGTCTGGGCGACCGATCCCGAGTTCGACTTCGGCTATCACGTTCGTCACATCAGCCTTCCGGCACCCGGATCGACACGTCAACTGTTCGACCTCTGCACGCGCCTCTACGAGGATCCCTACGACCGCACACGCCCGCTGTGGATGTTTGTCGTGATCGACGGTGTCGAGGGTGGCGGCGGTGCGCTGTTCACGAAGATGCACCACACGGTGAGCGACGGAATCGGCATGGTGCGGATTTCGGAGTTGTACATGGAGGTCTCCGCCGACGAACCGTTGCCACCCGACGTCGACCTCGATCAGATGATTTCCGACTCGAGCACCGAGGAAGCCGACGAAGAGCGCTCGGTCGAGCAACTCCTCGGGTCGTTCGCTCAGACGGTCGAGCACGCTGGTCGGCGCCAGGCCGGTATCGGCCGTCGGCTGCTCGGCGAGTTGGCAATTTGGACGGCTGATCCGTCGCGAGCCCTCGAAGCGCTCGAGGATGCGATCGGCGGGGTCACATCGGTCGCTCGCCAGGTCGGCGTCGGCGGCGGCGGCTCCGGCGAGGAGGCTCCGTCGGGTTCACCGTTGTGGGCGAAACGTTCACGACGACGCCACGTCGAATCGGTGAGCCTCTCTCTGGCCGACGCGAAGGCGGCCGGTAAGGCTCTCGGCGGATCGATCAACGACGTCTTCGTCACGGGTATCACCGAGGCGGCGACTCGCTATCACGCAAAGCGTGGCGTCGAGGTGGCGGAGTTGAACTCCAGCTTCGTCGTGAGCACGCGGACCGACGATGCCATGGGTGGCAACTCGTTCACGCCCACTCCCGTTCGGGTGCCCGGCCGTACGATGGCCATCGAGGATCGTTTCACCGAGATCAGAGATCGCATGGCCGATCGGCGCGAGAACGCCGGATCGTCTTCGAGCATCACCGGTCTCGCCGGCGTGGCGAACCTGCTACCCACCTCGGTGGTTGCGCAAGTGGCACGGAAAGCGGCGTCGAAGATGGACTTCGCCACGTCGAACCTCCGGGGTGCGCCCTTCCAGCTGTATCTGTCGGGAGCGGCGATCGAATCCGGTGTCACCATGGGCCCGGTCGCCGGTACGGCGTTCAATGTGACCGCCATCTCCGGGAACGGAGCACTCGACATCGGCGTCTTCATCGACCCGGCGGCGGTGGAAGACCCAGCCGATCTCAAGGTGTGCCTGGTGGAAGCATTCACCGATCTGCTCGCCGCGGGCGGTGTCGACTCCGAGGTGTTCTAGCGGCCGCGCCTCGATGTCGCCACTTCGATGTCGCCACTTCGATGTCGCCCCTTCGATGTCGCCCCTTCGATACGGACTGTCGGTGGCCGATACGTGACACTGTGTCGATGACATCGGTCTTCGACGAAACCCACGAGCTCTTCCGCTCCAGCTTCCGGGCATTCGTCGCCGACGAGATGATGCCGCGCTATCACGACTGGGAAGCGGCCGGCATCATGGACCGCGACGTGTACGTCGCTGCGGGCAAACACGGGTTCGTGGGTATGGCGATACCCGAGGCATACGGGGGTGGCGGTACGCGAGATTTTCGGTTCAACGCGGTCATGGGCGAGGAGCTCGCCCGCGTCGGCATCGGCGGCGCCGGGCTCGGACTCACGCTGCACAACGACATCACCACGCCGTATTTCATCGAATACTGCACCGATGAGCAGGCAGCGCGCTGGCTGCCGGGTATCGCTCGAGGTGAGCTGATCACGGCGATCGCCATGACCGAACCGGGCACGGGGTCCGACCTCGCTGGTATCGCCACGACCGCGGCGCATGACGGCGACGAGTTCGTGGTCAACGGTTCGAAGACGTTCATCACGAATGGCATCAACGCCGATCTCGTCATCGTCGTGTGTGTCACCGATCCGAATGCCGGGCGCAGCGGCATGTCGCTCCTGGTGCTCGAGCGCGGCATGCCCGGATTCGAACGTGGTCGCAATCTCGCCAAGATCGGCCAGAAATCAGCCGACACGGCGGAGCTCTTCTTCAGCGACGTTCGCGTGCCGGGCAGCAATGTGCTGGGCGAGGAGGGCCGTGCGTTCGAGTACCTCGGCTTCAATCTCGCCCAGGAGCGGCTGTCGATCGGGTACTTCGGCATGTCGGCGGCCGAGGCGGCGCTGGCATGGACGGTCGCGTACGTGAACGAGCGCACCGCATTCGGGCAGACGCTCTCGTCTTTTCAGAACACCAAGTTCGTGCTGGCGGAAGTGGCCACCGAGATCGCAGTGACTCGCCCGTTCATGGAGCAGTCCGTCATGAAGCTGAACGAACGGACGCTCACCTCGTCGGAGGCTGCGATGGCCAAGTTGTGGGGGACCGAGTTGCAGGGACGTGTGACCGACCGTTGTCTCCAGCTGTTCGGTGGATATGGGTTCACCACCGAGTATCCGATCGGACCGGCATATGCCGACGCCCGAGTCACCACGATCTACGGGGGAACATCCGAGATCATGAAGACGATCATCGCCAAGGACGTGTTGTCGGACTGACGGCGCGGTGCCGTGCGGGCTGCCCTGACCGTTTGAGGTGATCTGCCTGGTCGGGTCAGGCGACGGCGATGAGCACGCGGTTGATCACATCGAGCGCCCCGTTGCTCGCCTGCACATCACGGACGAGCAACATCGCATCGTCGACGGTTCCCGCTTGGGCATCGACGGTGAGCGTGCCGCCCCCCAGCGTGGGCAGGTCGGTCGATGCGGTGAGACCTGACATCAGTACCTGACCCGTGACGATGTGGTTCCTGAGCACCGCGGCGAGCGCGGCCGGGTCGTTGAGCAGTTCGGGACCGCCGACCCCGGCGCGTAGCTGCGCGAAGGCGGGGTTCGAGGGAGCGAACACGGTGATGACGTCGGGTCCGTTGATCGCATCGAGGAGACCGGCCGTCTCGACGGCCGCCTTGAACTCGGAGAGGTCGGGGCTGTTGAGGACCACATCCCACAGCGTCGGCGCCGGCGTGGGTGGCACGGTGACCACCGGAATGGTCGTGGTTGCAGGCGGCGACGTCGTCGTGGTGGTCGACGTGGTGGTGCTCGTGGTGGTCGTGGTCGTCTCGGGCACGGTCGTGGTCGTCTCGGGCACGGTGGTGGTCGTGGTGGTGGTCGTCGTGGTCTCTTCGACCGTGGTGGTGGTGTCTTCGACGGTGGTGCTCGTGGTCGAGTCGGCGGCGAGGTCGCCGTCGTCGTCACCCGACGTGAGCGCAAAGATGATCGCGATGATGATGGCCAATGCGGCGACCGCTGCTGCGATGATCAATGCGGCCTTTCGGTTGGATTCCTTGATCATCTCGTCGACGGGTGGCACGAGGGGGTCTGCTTCCGGAGCGGGCATTCCTGGCAGCTCGCTCCCGGTCGGGGTGGAATCGTTGTCGATCGGGCCGTCGACTCCGTCGTCTGGGGTGTCCATGCGAAACACCGTAATGGGAACATCGCCGCTGTCGGGCGACCCGTTCGATCGCAATCGCCGAGCAGATCGTGACGGTGCCCATATCGTGTGGGCATGTGCCGAAATATCACGACGCTGCGCGGCCTCGAGCCCACCGCGACTCCCGATGAGATCGAAGCCGCCGCTCGACAGTACGTCCGCAAGGTGAGCGGCGTTCAGAAGACATCGCCGGCGACCGAGGCGGCCTTCGAACACGCCGTCGAGATCGTCGCCGAGGCGACAGCCGACCTGCTTGCAGCTCTTCCTCCGCGCAAGGTTCCGCCCAAGTCCGAGCCGCCGATTCGCCGACTCGCCCGCGCCGGCCGAACCTCGAGCTGAACATCTCGACGCCGATGACGCCATCGAGGCGGGCTGCCCCCGCCGCGTCCCGATCTCCGTGGACGATGCTCGCGGTCGCCGTGGTGCTCATGGTGGCCACCGGCCCGGGCCAGACCGTCGGGGTGTCGGTGTTCGTCAACCACTTCATCGCCGACCTCGATCTCACTCGTTCGCAGGTTGCGACGGCGTACCTCATCGGCACACTCGCCGGCGCGACCGCCATGCCAGTGGTCGGTCGCCTGATCGATCGTCGCGGTGTCCGCCTGATGGCGACGGCGGTCATCGCTGCGTTCGTGTTCGTCCTGTGCGGTATGAGCGCGGTCGCCGGTTTCGCCACTCTCACGATCGGATTCGCGGGTATCCGCGGTCTCGGGCAGGGTTCCTTGTCGCTGATCTCGAGCACGACGGTCGCGGTCTGGTTCGACCGCAGACGCGGTACGGCAATCGGCCTGCTGTCGGCCGTCGGCGGGGCCGGCATGGCGCTGATTCCGCTCATCGGTGCGGTGATGATCGACGCTTGGGGTTGGCGATCCGCTTGGATCGGGCTGGCCGCCGTGGTCGCGTTCCTTGCCCTGCCGCTCGCCGTCTTCGTGCTCCGCGACCCCCGTCTCGAGGGAACCGTTTCGACCGACATCGAGATGTCGGTCGAACCCGACGTCGGGACCGTGCAGATTTGGACATCGAAGAAGGTGCTCCGTCACCCGGCGTTCTGGGCGATCCTGCTGTCGTCGGCGTGCGCCGGCATGTTGTCGACGGCGCTGGTGTTCCATCAGGTTGATGTGTTGGGAGCACGCGGACTCACCGACACCCAGGCTGCAGCGAACTTCCTTCCTCAGACGCTCGCAGCGGCGGGAGGTGCGCTGGTGATCGGTCGGCTCGCTGACCGCCATGCGCCACGACACCTCCTTGCCGCGAGTCTCGTGGTTCTCGCGGCACCGACGTTGATGTGGCATGTGGTCTCGCCGGGATTCACCGCGGTGCTCTACGGCATCTTGATCGGGTTCGGTGGATCGGCCATTCGCACGATCGAGGGCTCGACGTTGCCCAAGTGGTACGGCATCGCAGCCATCGGCGAAATCCGCGGCATCGTCGCCACGACCAACGTGGCGGCGAGCGCGGTCGGTCCCGTTGCGCTCTCGCTGGGTCGTGACGTCTTCGGCTCGTATGGTGCGACGCTGCTCGGTCTCGGCATGATCCCGATCGTGCTCGCCATGTACGCGGTCTCGGTGCACCCGCCAAGCAGCGTTGCCGAACGCATCGCCGTCGGGTCGCGGTAGCGCGGTCTCATCGGACCTCGTCGATCCGGTCGATCCGGGTCACACCGATGTCGTGGATGGACGGGCCGACGTGGCGATGGCGTTGATGTAGCTGTACAGGGTGACTCGGCTCACCCCCATCATCGAGGCCACGTCGTCGACCGCGCCACGGAGCAGAAAGGCGCCTTGCTCATCGAGCCGTCGCACTGCGGTCTGCTTCTCCGCCCGCGACATGTCGGCGAGCCGCGCTCCCAGTTCCCGCTCCACACTCGCGACGAGGCGGCCGAGCGCTCCGTGCAGTTCCGGCACGCGGATGTACATCAAGGTTTCGCCCTCCCACTCGACGGGGAGGTCGCCGGGTCGCGACGACCGTTCCGGAATCACGGTGCCACCGAGCGCCTCGACGACCGGCCGAATGACCCGGAGGAGTTCGTCGGTGGTGACCGTCATGGCGGCGTCAGCTCTCGATGCGCTCGATCCGCAGCTGGATCGTCGACGCTCCGGCGTCGAATCCGGCGCGAAGCAGCGAGGCCGTTGCATCGATGATCGACGCCAGGTCGCCGTCGGCTGTGGTGGCGAAGGGGCCCATGTCGGGGTTCAGTCCAGCGTCGTCGGCCGCGTCGACGACGGCGGTGACGTGCGGTCCCGGATCGTTCTCCCTGAACGGTTCAACAAGGACCTCGAGGTGGGCGTTGGCCATATTGACCATGCTACACGAACTCAATTGGATGCTGTACGCAGGTGGAACGTACCAGCTCGCGCGATCACGCCAGCAGCGCGCGCGATCGACCCGGCGCCAGCGGTCTTGACAAAGTGTTAAGGAAGGCGAGTATGATCCGGTCAGTGAATCCAGCCGCCACCGCGCTGAGAGTCGACGGGCAACGCCTCGTCCAGCGCCTCGAAGAACTCGGCCGGATCGGCCACATCGAGGGCACGACCGGATGCAGCAGACTCGCGCTCACCGACGAAGACCGCGACGGACGCGACCTCGTGCAGGCATGGATGCACGACCTCGGACTCGACGTGCGAATCGACGGCATCGGCAATGTCGTCGCGACAATGCGGAACCCCTCGGGCGTCGCTCCCGTCATGACCGGGTCGCACATCGACACCGTCGCCACCGGTGGCCGCTACGACGGCAACCTCGGCGTGCTCGCCGGACTCGAAGTCATCGAAACCGTCCTCGCATCGGGCATCGAACTCGAACGGCCACTCGCAGTCGGATTCTTCACCGACGAAGAAGGTGCGCGGTTCGCTCCCGACATGCTCGGCAGTCTCGTGTACGTGGGCGGTCTGCCGCTCGAAGAAGCGCTCGAGATCGCCAGCGCCGACGGTGCCGTGGTAGGCGAAGAGCTCGCCCGGATCGGTTACATCGGGTCCGCGCCCCTGCCCGGCCCTGCGCCCCACGCCTACGTCGAGCTGCACATCGAGCAGGGACCCGTGCTCGAAGACGAAGGTTTGCGCCTCGGCGTTGTCGAGGGTGTGCAGGGAATCTCGTGGACCGAACTCAGCCTGACCGGGCAGTCGTGCCACGCCGGCACCACCCCCATGCGCCTACGGCACGATCCGGGCCTCGTGGCTGCACGCATCAGCTGCTTCGTCAGGGACCTGGCCGCCGAGATGGGAGGCTCGCAAGTCGCCACGGTCGGCTCGCTGGTGCTCCACCCGAACCTCGTGAACGTCGTTCCGTCGACGGCAACGATGACCATCGACCTCAGGAACACCGAAGAAGCCGAACTGCGGCGGAGCGAGGCTCGCCTCGCCGAGTACCTCGATCACGTCTGTGCCGCCGAAGGGGTCGGGGTCGAGTCGCGAACGCTCGCCCGTTTCGAGCCCGTCGACTTCGACCAGCGGGTCGTCGATCTGATCGAGGAGGTGGCGACTGCGCTCGATCTGCCGCTGAGGCGGCTGCCCTCGGGTGCTGGACACGACGCGCAGATGTTCGCTCGCATCTGTCCGGCCGGCATGATCTTCGTACCCAGTGTGAACGGCATCAGTCATAATGTCACTGAGTTCACCGAACCCGACGATCTGGAAGCGGGCGCGAACGTGCTGCTAGCTGCGATGCTCCGACTGAGTGGGATGAAGCTGTGAGAGCGATCACAGTCGGTGTCGCGCAGCTCGGCCCCATCGCACGCGACGAACCACGCGCGAGCGTGGTGGGGCGACTGGTGGCGTTGATGCGCCAGGCGAGCACCGCCGGTTGCGAACTCGTGTTGTATCCCGAGCTCGCCCTCACCACGTTCTTCCCGCGCTGGTACCTCGACGACGACCCGGCCGAACTCGACAGCTACTACGAATCCGACATGCCGAACGCGGCGACGGCGCCTCTGTTCGACGAGGCCAAACTGCTCGGGATCGGGTTCTGTCTCGGATACGCAGAGCTCACGCCCGACGGCCACCGGTACAACACCTACGTCCTCGTCGAACGCGACGGTTCGATCGTGGCCCGTTATCGCAAGGTCCACATTCCCGGGCACGAACAGCACGAGCCATGGCGCCTCTTCCAGCATTTGGAACGCCGCTACTTCGAAGAGTCGCCCGAAGGATTCGGCGTCTGGAAAGCATTCGACGGCGTCGTCGGCATGGCGCTGTGCAACGACCGCCGTTGGCCCGAGACCTACCGCGTCATGGCGCTGCAGGGCGTCGAGATGGTGCTCATCGGTTACAACACGCCGCTGCACTACGCCCCCGATCCGGCGCAGAACCCGCTCCAGGCGTTTCACAATCATCTCGTCATGCAAGCGGGTGCCTACCAGAACGGCACGTGGGTGCTGGCTGCTGCGAAGGGCGGAATCGAGGAGGGCGTCGAGTCGCTCGCCCAGTCGGTCATCATCGCGCCGTCGGGCCAGATCGTCGCCCAGGCGGTCACCATCGGCGATGAACTCATCACCGCTCGATGCGACCTCGACTGGTGCAACCACTACAAGAATACGTTGTTCGACTTCGAGCGGTACCGCCGCCCGGAGGTCTACGGTCTGATCACCGAGCGCAAGGGCGCGGTGCCGCCGCCGGCGATCGACGCACACGAGGAGCACTGATGGCCACGTTCAATCTCAACGGCACCGATGTCGTCGCACGCGACGACCATCCGCATCTGCTCGCCGCGCTCCGAGAAGAGCTCGGCACGCTCTCGCCCAAGGACGGTTGCTCGCCGTCTGGGCAGTGCGGCTGCTGCACCGTGCTCATCGGTGGCAAAGCGCGGATCTCGTGCCAGACCGACATGGCCAAAGCCGAAGGTGCCGAGATCGTCACGCTCGAAGGCCTACCGGCCGCCGAACTCGACCGGATGGCCGATGTCTTCGCCGCGCACGGCGCGCTGCAGTGTGGGTTCTGCACCCCCGGCATCCTGGTGCGCACCAAGGCCCTGATCGACAAGAAGGGCGACGCCCTCACCCGCGATGAGGCGTCGCGCCACCTCGGAGCCCATCTGTGCCGATGCACGGGTTACGTGAAGATTCTCGACGCCGTCGAGGCGCTCGCTCGGGGCGACGTGCCGGTCGTCGTGCAACCACGTGGCGTCGGCACGAGGGGCATCAAGTACGAGGGACGCGAGCTGGCTGTCGGTAGCAGAGGGTTCGTCGACGACATCACTCCCGTGGGTTGTCTGCACGGGGCTCTGCGGCTCGCCGATCACTCCCGCGCCGACGTGCTGTCGATCGACACGGCTGCGGCACTCGCCATCGAGGGAGTGCACGCCGTGTACACCGCCGACGACATTCCCGGCGAACGACGAGTCGGCATCATCCACAAGGACTGGCCGGTCATGATCCCGGTCGGCGGTCGCTCGTCGTATCTGGGCGATGTGCTCGCCGTGGTCGTGGCCGACACGCGCCCGATCGCCCGCGCTGCTGCCGAAGCGGTCGCGATCGACTACGGAGTGCTCGCTCCGATCGTCGATCCCCACCGGGCGATCACCTCAGACGAGGACGCCGTCTGGGAACTCGACGGAAACGTGCTGTCCAGATCCACCTACGCCCGTGGTGATGTCGAGGCGGGCCTCGCCGCTGCGACCCACCGGGTCGACGAGGTGTTCCAGACGCAGCGGGTCGAACACGCCTTCCTCGAGCCTGAGTCGACGCTCGCCGTACCCGGTACGGCTGCCGACGGTGGCGTTGCGCTGCACGTGTACTCGGGTGGGCAGGGCATCTGGGACGACCGTGACGACATTGCGCGTGTGCTCGCCGTCGACACCAGCGTGGTCACCACCGAGCTCGTGTCGAACGGTGGAGCATTCGGCGGCAAGGAAGACATGTCGAATCAGGCGCACGCGGCGCTGGCAGCCTGGCTCCTGAAGCGTCCGGTCAAGATCACGTTGTCGCGCGAAGAGTCGTTGCTGATGCACCCCAAGCGCCATCCGATCCGGATGCATTATCAGGCCGGGTGCGACGCCGAGGGCAAGCTCACGGCGATCCGGGTCCGGATGCTCGGCGACTCCGGACCGTACGCCTCGGTCGGCATGAAAGTGCTCGAGCGAGCGGCCGGTCACGCGACCGGCCCATACCTGGTCGACCACGTCGACGTCGAGGCCATCGCGGCACGGACCAACAACCCGGTGTGCGGGGCGTTCCGCGGATTCGGCGCCAACCAGGCGCAATTCGCGATGGAGGGTGTGCTCGACCGGCTCGCGGAGCAGGTCGGCATCACCGGCTGGGAGATGCGAAGCCGCAACGTGGTCGTACCCGGTGCGGTCTGGGGCCCCGGTCAGGTGATGGACGACGGAGCACTCGGCGCTCGCGCTTGCCTCGACGCCGTCAAGCCGGCATATGACCGGGCGCTCGCGGCAGGCAAGCCGGTCGGCATCGGTCTCGGCTTGAAGAACTCCGGACTCGGCAACGGCTTCAAGGAGATCGCTCGCGCCGTCGTCCACTTCTGCGCCGACGGGACCGTCGAGGTGCGGCACTGCTGGACCGAGATGGGTCAGGGCGTCCACACCGTGGCGCTCCAGGTCGCCGTGGAAGAACTCGACATCGAGCCAGAACGGATTCGTGTGATCGTCGATTCCACGCGCGAACTCGGCGCCGGCCAGACCACGGGTAGCCGGGGCACGTTGATGGGCGCCGGATCGGTCGCCGAGGCGTGCAAGGCGGCCCGCGCCGGCGGTTGTGAGATCGGTGTCGACTACGAGGGGGAGTATCGCGTCGACTGGACGAACTCGCTGTCGGAAGGCCTGGAGCATCCGATCATCCATTCCACCTTCGGGTACGCCGCACAGGTGGTGATCCTCGAGCGCGAGACCGGCGAGATCGAACAGGTGGTGGCCGCACACGACGTCGGTCGGGCAGTCAATCCGCTGCTGTGTGAAGGCCAGATCGAGGGCGCCGTGCACATGGGGCTCGGGTACGCGCTCACCGAAGGATTTCCCAGCGACGAGACCGGTCGTCCTCTGAACACGACGCTGCGGAGTCTCGACATCATCCGACCCAAGGACATGCCACCCGTCGAGGTCATCCTGGTCGAGTCGCCACAGCCGAACTCGCCGTATGGCATCAAAGGCGTCGGCGAGATCGGACTCGTTCCCACGGCGGGCGCCGTCGCCGCGGCGATCCGGATGCAGAGCGACGAGTGGCACAACGAGTTGCCCATTCGAAACATCGCAAACCGTGAGCGGGCGAGCGCGTGGGCATGACTCGCCGCGTCGCCTGAGCACGAGCACCAACCACGACAGAAAGGCCGCAGATGGAAACCACCCAGGTCCCACCGCTCACGCCCATGTCACTCGGCACGCTGTTGCTCCGAATCGCGCACGAATGGGACACGCGCAAACGGATCTTCGACCTACCGACCGCTCGATATTGGCAGCCCGACTCCGACATCGACCTGTCGTTCGAGTTCCTCGGCCGCCGCGCCGCGTCGCCCATCGGCCCGGCCGCAGGCCCACACAGCCAGATGGCCCAGAACATCGTGCTCGCATGGCTCGGCGGGTCCCGCCTGTTCGAGCTCAAGACCGTCCAGGTCATCGACGACCTCGAGATCGCCCGACCGTGCATCGACATGCAGACGATCGGGTACAACATCGAGTGGAGTCAGGAGCTCCTGGTCGCCGACAGCCTCGACGAGTACGTCAAAGCCTGGATGATCGTCGAGATCCTGCGCAACTGGGAGCCGCTCACGGAATTCGTCGGACCCGATCCAGGTCCGCACGTGTTCGACATGTCGGTCGGGTACGACCTCGCCGGCATCCAGACCGACAAAGTCGCCGGGTTCATCGATGCGCTCGGCGATGCGTCCGAGATCATCGAGCGGTTTCGAGCCGAGATACCCGAACCGTTCGCTGCATTCCGCGAACACCCGTTCCCGACCACGATCGCCGACACCGTCACACTGTCGACCTTTCACGGCTGCCCCCCCGATGAAATCGAGTCGATCACGAAACACCTCATCGACCGTCACGATTGCGACGTCATCGTGAAGCTCAACCCGACCCTGCTCGGACACCAGCGGGTGGAAGAGATCGTTCACGGCGTACTCGGTTATCACGAGGTCCAGTTGCAGCCGGCAGCGTTCGATGCCGACCTCCAATTCGATCGCGCGATCACCCTGATCGACGAGCTCAACACCTACGCCAACGACCGTGGCCACCGCTTCGGCATCAAGCTCACGAACACATTGGTCGTGACGAACCACAAGCAGTGGATGCCGGACGAGACGATGTACCTGTCCGGAGCTCCACTCCACGTGCTTGCCACAGCGCTCCTCGACCAGCTCGTCACAGCACTGCCCGACACGTTCATGGTGCCGGGCCACGACGGCGCTGTGATGGTGAGTTTTTCTGCGGGTGTCACGAAGGACAATCTTGCAGACACCATCGCCATGGGCGTGCGGCCAGCCACGGTCTGTTCCGATCTGCTGAAGCCGGGAGGGTACGGGCGCCTCGCGCCGATGCTTCGCACGCTCACCGACGCGGTCCGCGACGACGATGCTGCCGATCTCGACTCGTTCCGGTCACGACGTCTCGCTCGGGCAACCGTCGCCGGGCATCGAGACTCGGTGGCGGCACACCTGGCTCAGGTGCTCGGCGCCGACCTCGACGCGTACCACCTGAGAGGCAATGAGAAGCTGCCCCGAGCCGTCGACCACGATCTCGAGATGTGGGGTTGCGTCGCGTGCAACTTCTGCGTGACCGTGTGTCCGAACGATGCGTTCTTCAAGGTGCCGACCGGCGACCTCGAGGCGCTCGAGGGTCGTCAGCAGTACCTCGTGTTCAGCGAGTTGTGCAACGAATGCGGGAACTGCCTCACGTTCTGTCCCGAGAACGGCGACCCTGCGATGATCAAGCCGCGTCTGTATCTCGACGCGGATCGTTACGCTGCCGCTGAGGGCCCTCGATTCCTGCTGACGATGAACGGCGGCGTCTCGGCGGTCGCCGCAGACGGTGCCGACGATGCAATTCCGACCCTGCTGACGCTGTTGAACTCGGCCGAGGGTCTACCCCTCGGACCGCCCGGCAGGAGCCCTGCTTGACCAATTGTTAACATCTGGCCACGTTCGGTAATCGACGGGGGAGGATCCTGGAAGCAGTGTTGCGATCTTGCGTCTCTCCCCGCGCGGACACCGGCGGATCTGACCAACTGGGACCGCTGCGGTCATGACAGCGACTCAGGTGCCGCCCGGCGCCCCGGAGGCACCGCCACCGACTGCAGGCGATCGGCGGCGGGGTCTCCGACCATTCGTCGGACTGATCGTTCCGCTCGGTGCAGTGCTCGCAGCATTGGCTGTCGGTGCGGTCATGCTGTTGTCGCTGGGAGCCAATCCGCTGCGCGGATACGCGGCGCTCGTCGACGGAGCGGTCGGCAGCGGCGACGCGATCGCCGACACGGCGATCAAGTCGATTCCGCTCATGCTCGTCGGCGTCGGCATCTGCATCGCCTTTCGGGCTGGAGTGATCAACATCGGTGGCGAGGGTCAGATCATCGCCGGAGCGATCCTCGCGACCACCGTGGCGCTCGCGGTTCCCGGTGTGCCTCGCGTGCTCCTCGTGCCGTTGGTGCTCATCGGCGGTGCGATCGGAGGAGGCATCTGGGGCGCGATTCCGGGAGCGCTCAAGGCCTACGCCGGCGTCAACGAGATCCTCAGCACGATCATGATGAACATCGTCGCCGCTCAGTTGTTGAGCTTTCTCCTACAAGACCTCCTCATCGAGAAGGGGGCGATCAAGATCCAGCAGACGAAACGCCTCACGGAGAACGCTGATCTCCCGCTGCTTCCCGGCGGCACTCGTCTACACCTCGGCATTCTCGTGGCGATCGGTGTCGCAGTTGTCGGCTACTTGCTCTTGTTTCGGAGCACACAGGGGGTGCGTCTTCGCGCCGTCGGCCACAACCCGCACGCGGCCCGATACGCGGGCATGCCCGTCAAGCAGAGCATCGTTCGCGCCATGGCATACAGCGGTGCCTGCGCCGGCATCGCTGGTGCCGTGCTGGTCTTCGGCAGCGAATCGCATCGTCTCATCGGCGAGGGCGGAGCGTCGGCGTTCACCCAGAGCGCCGGTTTCAACGGCATCGTCGCCGCGCTGTTCGGCGGACTCCATCCGCTCTACACCATTCCCGCGTCGTTCCTGTTCGGTGGCATGCTCACCGGCGGCATCGGTCTGCAACGCGAACTGCAGGTGCCGGCTGCGCTCATCGTGGCGCTGAACGGCCTCGTGGTCGTCTTCGTGGTGAGCAGTCTGCGGCTTCGGACGCGACTCCAGCGATGGGCCGACCGTCACGAGCGGTTGGAGGCTCAGTCGTGAGTGACTTCTTCACCATCTCGGTGATCGTGGCCACGCTCGCATCCGGTATTCGGCTGGCAGCGCCGTTCCTGCTGGCAGCACTGGGCGAGACGATGGGCCAGCGCGCAGGCGTGTTGAACCTCGGCGTCGAAGGCGTGATGCTGCTCGGCGCGTTCTCCGCGTACTACGCGACGTTGCAGACCGACAGCGCCGCACTCGGTGTGCTCGTCGCGCTGGGCGTCGGCATGGTGATGGGTCTGGTGTACGCGTTCGTGACGGTGGTGATGCACGCCGAGCAGGGCATCAGCGGTATCGGCATCTTTCTGTTCGGACTCGGTTTCACCGACCTGCTCTTCCAGAAGCAGGTCGGTACCCCGTTCCCCATCGACGGTCTCGGCAAGTGGTCGATCCCGCTGTTGGGCGACATCCCCAAGATCGGCGAGATCTTCTTCCAACACAACGTGCTCGTCTACGTGGCCTTCGTGATGGTTCCCGTGTTCTCCTTCGTCATCAACCGCACGACGTTCGGGCTGAACGTCAGAGCCGTGGGTGAGACCCCCGAGGCGGCCGACACGTTGGGTGTCAGCGTGAACGGAACGCGGGTCGCTGCGATCGTCATCGGCAACGTCTTCGCCGGTCTGGCCGGCGCCGCACTTGCGTTGGAGGTCGGGGTCTTCCAGCAGAACCTCACCGCCGGTCAGGGCTTCATCGCCATCGCCTTGGTCTATTTCGGCGCATGGCGCCCGACCGGAGTGATGGCTGGTGCCTTGCTGTTCGGCATCGTGTCGGCAACGGTGTTGCAATGGAAGACCCTCGGCATCGTGTCTGGATCTGCATCCAGCATCACCGCCATGGCCCCGGCCGTGCTGACGATCGTCGTGCTGGTCGGTGTGAGCCGACGCATCGGTACACCAGCCGCATTGACCCGTCCATTCGACCGCACGGCATGACCGCTCAGGGAGTTGTTGCCGACGTCTCGTCCATCATGAGCAGACCCGGCCACCAGATCCAATCAACCAAACCAACCAACACCATCACCATCACCACACCACACCACCATCACCACACCACCACCATCACCACACCACCACCAGATCCAACGAGTAGCCAGGGAAAATCCAGGGGAGAAGGAACCAGAACCATGAGAACACGACCACGTTCAATTCGAAAGCCAGTCGTCGGACTGCTCGCTGCGTTCGCCGTGCTGGCCGCTGGGTGCGGTAGCGATGATGCCGCCAGCGAGAGCACGGATGCGGCTGCCGAGAGCACCGAGGCCGGCGACGGTACCGACGCAGCCGAGACGACCGATGCCGTCGAGACCACCGACGCCGTCGAGACCACCGATGCACCGTCGGCAGCCACGCAGTCCTTCCGGGTCGCGATCGTTGCCCCCAGCGCAAGCAACGACGTGGCGTTCACCCAGAGCATGGTCGACGCCTTGGCCATCGTCGGCGAATCGCGTGACGTCAGCGTCGACATCACCGACGGAACGTTCGTCGTCGAAGACGCGGCAGCGGCCATCCGCGGCTACGCAGAGGACGGATTCGACCTCGTCATCGCCCACGGGTCGCAGTACGGCGGTCCGCTGGCCGAGATCGCACCCGACTTCCCGGACGTGTCATTCGCCTGGGGGACGGCCGCTGACACCTTCGGTCTCGACAACGTCTACGCGTACAGCGTGCGTTCCGATCAGGGTGGCTACGCGATGGGCGCGATGGCGGCAGCACTCAGCAAGTCAGGCGTGATCGGGGTGATCGGGCCCGTCGAGGTCGGAGACGCCAAGCTGTACGTCGACGGATTCCAAGCCGGTGCGATCAGCCAGAAGTCCGATTCCACGGTGAACATCAACTACATCGATTCGTTCAGCGACGTCGCGTTGGCAGCCGAAGCAGCGCAGGCCCAACTCGCCAACGACGCCGATGTGCTCACGGGTACAGCGCAAATGGTCGTCGGCGCGACGGGTGTCGCCCGCGAAGCAGGCGTCCCGTGGTTCGGTACGCAAGCGAACCAGACAGCATTGGGCGAGGACATCGTCGTGGCGTCCCAGGTGTATCACTGGGAGGGAGCCATCACGCAGATGCTCGACAACATCGCGGCCGGGCAACTCGGCGGTGAGTCGTTCGTGATGACCCTCGAGAACGGAGGTCTCGTCATCGAGTTCAACGACGGATATCCACTGCCCGACGAAGTGAAGGCCATCGGCGAGACCACCGCGGCGGGAATCGCAGACGGATCCATCTCGACGGGAATCGAGTAGATCGGTGAACGCCGACCCGGTGGTACCGATGCTCGAACTCAGGGGAATCACCAAGCGGTTTCCCGGTGTCGTCGCGAACGACGCCATCGATCTGTCGGTGCTACCGGGTCGGGTGCACACCCTGCTCGGCGAGAACGGTGCCGGGAAGAGCACCCTGATGAAGATCGTGTACGGCCTGTACCGGCCGGACGAAGGCACGATCCTGCTCGATGGCGAGCCCGTCCAGATCACGTCGCCGTCCGACGCGATCGACCGGGGCATCGGGATGATCCACCAGCACTTCATGCTGGTCCCGACGCTCACCGTTGCGGAGAACGTCGCCCTCGGCCTGGGTGGCCGTCGGGGGCTGTCCGACATGCGCCCCGTTCGGAAGCGGCTCATCGAGGTGTCCGAACGGTACGGACTCGAAGTCGACCCGGATGCGCTGGTCTGGCAGCTGGCGGTCGGCGAGCGCCAGCGCGCCGAGATCTTGAAGGCCCTGTACCGCGACGCCAGGCTTTTGGTGCTCGACGAGCCGACAGCCGTCCTCACGCCGCCCGAGGTCGACGATCTGTTCGCGACGCTGCGGCAGCTCACCGACGACGGGCGAGGTCTCATCTTCATTTCGCACAAGTTGCACGAGGTGATGGACTTGTCCGACGAGATCACCGTGCTCCGAGACGGCAAAGTGTCGGGACACACGACTCCGGCTGAGTCCACGCGAGAGTCGCTGGCCCAACTCATGGTCGGGCGCCCGGTCGAGTTCACACGCACGATTCCGCCGGTCGACGTCGGCGATCAACAGCTGATCGTCACCGACCTCAGCGTCACCGGCGACCGAGGTTCGACTTCGGTGAAAAATCTTTCCATGAGCGTCTGCGCCGGCGAGATCGTCGGCGTCGCCGGCGTATCCGGGAACGGGCAGCGTGAGCTGGCAGAGGCGATCGCCGGTCTGCGCGCGATCGACAGCGGTGAGATCCGCGTCAACGGTCACGTCGTGGCGGGCGAAGGACCGGCGACCGTTCGTTCGCACGGGCTGTCGTACGTTCCGGAGGAACGAATGAGGGATGGCGTCATCGGTGAGTTCTCGGTGGCAGAGAACATCCTGCTCGTCGACTACGACGAACGGCCGTACTCGAAGCGAGGCTTGTTGAACTTCGGCGAGATCGCACGCCATTGCTCCGGCATGGTCGAGCGGTACAACGTGAAGACACCGAGTATCGGTACACCCACGAGGAACTTGTCCGGCGGCAATATCCAGAAGGTCGTGATCGCACGCGAGTTCAGCTGCGGCGCGAACGTGCTCGTGGTCGCCCAACCGACGCGAGGGGTCGATATCGGTGCAGCCGAATACATCCACGAGCGACTGCTCGAGCAACGCAGCGAGATGGCTGCGATCTTGCTGATCTCGGAGGATCTCGACGAGATCCTCGAACTGTCAGACCGTGTGATCGTGCTGCTCGAGGGCGAAGTGATGGGTGACGTGCCGCGCTCGGAGGCCACCAAGGAACGAATCGGACTCCTGATGGCCGGTGTGCGTTCAGCGTCGACGCACTGACGGGTCGAGAACCGACTACAGCCGTTGAAACAACCTCGCGGCTGCCTCGGCGGCTTTCGCACGTACTTCGTCGGCGTCGACCCTCGTGGGGCGACCGTCGTGCAGGAGCGTCTCACCGTCGCCCGTGACGACCTCGATGGCCCGTATCCCCGGCGTGAATGCGACGTGCCAGGCCGAGTCGACATGGTCGTAGTTCCAGGTGACGCGGTCCGACGCCGCCTCCGGCACGAATCGGTAGCCCTGCTCGAGCCAGGACCACGCGGAGTCCGGGGAGGCGAGGACATCATCGGCCCGGTGAGCGACGTATGCGAGACGCATTTCCTCGAGCATGTCGGCACCGATTCCGTCGGTGCCGAGGATGACCGGATTCGACCGGCGAGCGGGCGCGGCGTAGCCGACCCCGTTGTTCATGTTCGATCGGGGGTTGTGTGCAATCGTTCCCGGTAGCTCACCGTCGAGGTGCACGCAGTGCACGAGCAGCCAATCGTCCGATGCGAACCGCGACAGGCGCTCGCCGGCGGTCGCGTCGATCTGGCCCTCGGCGACATGGACATGAACGCCGACGCCGAGATCGCTCGCCAGTCCGCTCGCCGCTTCGATGGTCTCGTCGCTGCACGTGAACGCGGCGTGCAGACCGACCATGCCCCGGCCGCCGTCCTTCACGAACCGCTCGCACTCGCTCAACCCGCGCCGTGCGGCGTCGGTCATCCCAGGCGGCGGATCTGCCCATGTCGTCGTGGCGAGATCGTTCTTGTCGTCCCAGCGGTCGGTCACGCCGTAACACGTGAGCACTCGGACACCGACCGATTCGCATGCGTCGGCGATGACCGACAGGCTGCCTTCGATCGCGTTCGGGCTCTCGTGATGATCGATGATCGCCGTTGTGCCGCTCTGCAGTGCTTCCATGGCGCCGAGCGCGGCCGACCAGTGAAGCATGTCGAGGTCGAGCGCGGCGTCGAGTCGCCACCACACCTGTTCCAGTATTTCCAGGAAGTTCGTCGGCTGGGCCGGAGGCGGCGGCATGCCACGGGCGAGCGTGGAGTAGAGGTGGTGGTGTCCGCACACCAGGCCCGGCGTCTCAGAGCTCATGGTCGACCACGTGTGGCAGTCTGTCAGCCGGGGGACATGCTGTACAGGTCGACGTGTGCTGTCGAACACCCGCTCTGGTGTCGCGGTGCGGTCGTCGTCGGGCCAAGATGGACACATGTCGTGCGCATGGCCGTCCGAGTGTGATCACGTCGGCGGGTGTCGTGGTCGATGACGAGTTCGGGCGCTGGCCATCGCGCCGGGCCCGAGACGGGGGCGTCGACAAGATCCCGACGCCGGATGGTTGCGGGAATCTCTGGTTGTGCGGCAAACACGTCGTCGCCCCGGACCCGGAAGCGGCGCTGTCGCGGATCGAGCCGCTGGCAACCGTGGTGTGTCTGAACGAGCGATCCGACTTCGCTTCTCGCTATCCCCACTACGCCGACTGGCTGATCGCCAATCAAGGCGAGCGAGCGCTGTGGTTCTCGATGCCCGACTGGCACGCCCCTCCGCTCGATGAGGCATTGGTGCTCCTCGACGACATCGCCGAGCGGATTCGTTCGGGTGGCCACATCCTCATGCACTGCAGCGCGGGCATGGGGCGTGCAGGCACGATGGGTGTATCGACGCTGATGATGCTCGGTGTCGAGCTCGAGGCCGCACTCGATCTGGTGGCGAGCTACCGGCCGGGTGCGGGCCCTGGTGGCGGCAGCCAGACCGATCTGGTCATCGCTCTCGCCGATCGGATCGGCGGAGGCGCGATGTGAGTAACCGGTCCCGCGTGATGATCGTGACGGCGGGTCGCTCGACGTTCCCGGCTTCGTCGTGTCGGTCTCGGGTTCGATGGTCTCCTGACCGATCGGTCGTCTCGCCGACGCGCTCAGCCGGTGGTGTCCGGCGTCGTGTCCGCTGTGGTGTCCGCTGTGGTGTCGTCGGTCGGGTCGGTGCTCTCGGTCTCGGCCGAGCCGAGTCCGAGAGACGCAGCGAGGGCCGGGTTCAGCTGGGCGATGGTGTTGCCGGCTTTGTCCTTGCCGAGCGCGATCAGAACGCCCGAATCGGCCATCTCGCCGGTGTCGATCGGTGGCGGTGTCGGCAGCTGCTCGACCGTGACCGCTCCGCCGAGCGCGTTGCCGACCGAGATCGCGACTTCCTGTGCACCGGGAATACTGGCTTCGTAGTAGATCTTGGTCTCTTCGAGCTGGCCCTCGGTGCTGTTGCCGGCGGTGCCCATGGAGAAACCGAGACTGGCGAGTTGCTCGGTCATCCGTCCGGCCGATCCGTCGATGTGTGAGGCGTTGGCAACGATGATCGAGGCGCCCTCGGTGACGAGCGCCGGCACCGGTTCGGTCGTGGTCGTCGGCGGTGATGTGATCACCGGTGCGGTCGTGACGGCTGCCGCGGCGACCGTGGTGCTGATCTCGCTTTCGGCTGCGTCGTCGGATCCTCCGCCGCAGGCCGACAGGGCGGCGACGGACGCCAGCACGACGGCCAGCGATTGGCGGCGGCGAGACGGTGAGGACGGTGCTGCGGTGGTCACGTGGAACAACTTAGTTCGCACGAGCGGCGCGATGCGCGCCAGAGGCGATTTCACTGTCAGATCGCTACGAAGTGCTCGGACGGTCTGACGGTCAGTTCACGTTGACGACGGTGCCCAGACCGGGAAGCCGAAACAGCACGGGGTTGTGCACGACCGCGTCGACGGCGGCCTCGAGCTTGTCGGGGTCGCCTTCGGCCTCGCGCACGATCGCTCCCACCACGGCCGGAGCGGCGAACGATGTTCCGCTCCATTTCACCAGCTGGGCGCCCGGTTTCGCGATCTCGTCGTCGGCCACGGCAATCGGACCGGCGACGCCCTCCGCCGCGATCGGAATCATCGGGTCGGGGATCGATGCGACGATGTGGTCGCCGGGTGCACACGCGGTGACCCATGACCCGTAGTTCGAGAACCAAGCCGGGCCATTGGGGCCGAGCGCGCCCACAGCGATCACCTCGGGCAGTGCCGCCGGCCAGAGCTTGCGACACGTGGTGTCGTTGCCCGCCGAGGCCACGACGATCCAGCCCAGGTCGCGCAGACGACGAACTGCCGCCGTGAGCGCAATGGGTGGCTCGTCGTTCTCGGTGTAGGCGCCGAGCGACAGGTTGACCACGCCTGGTGTGCAGGCGTCGGGAGAGGTGTCGAGCCACTCGTTGATGATCCGAGCGACCGTGTCGTCGGTGGTGAGGCCGTACGAGCTGACGACCGGGACCTGCTCGATGTTTGCCTCGGGCGACACGCGGCGGATGATGTCCTCGATGAACTGGTGGTGTCCGAAGACGTAGTCGACCTTGACGTTGGCATTGACGTCGCCGGACGACGACGACGACGTGAGGTCGAGATTCCCGAACGGAATTCCGGTCTCCTTCTCGATCTCGGCGAGGATTTCGCCGCGCCCGGCGAGCAGTTCTTCGATGTTGCCGTCTTCCCAGTTCTGCGTGTCGAGGACGAGCACCCTGATGCCGGTGCCGTTGGGCGTGTTCGGAACGTCGCCATCGGTGTAGACGAACGTCGGGAACTCGGGCGCGCTCATTTGTTGAACTCCCTGGTCCATGGTGGCAGTGGGGCAGCACTCGCAACCGCCGACCGACCACCAAGACGGATGTGGCGAGAGGCCGTTGGGGAACGAGGCGGGGTTGGGGAACGAGGCGGGG
>JBBKWQ010000117.1:0-8543 GCA_037969115.1 Ilumatobacteraceae bacterium | reverse complement strand
ACGCCGAACGCCAGCAGGGCCGCGATCGCGGCCGCGTACGCCCAAGGCGGCACGCGCCGGGCCCATTCGACACGGCGGCCGGCCGTGTCGAGCAACCACACCAGCCACGAGCCGGCGATGGCGGTCAGCACGAGTAGTACGAACACATTGAATCGCATCGCCGTCGCGATGTCGCCGCGCACCAGGTGGTGCGTTGCCCTCGTCATGCCGCAACCCGGGCACCACAAACCAGTGAGCGTTCGAAATGGGCAGGGGAAGAAGACGCCACCGTCGGACGGGTTGTCGGCAACGACGTATGCGGCGCCGGCCACGAGACAGCACCCGCACGCGATCGGTGCCGCCATCGCCGGCAAGCGCCCGCGCACCGACGCGGTCGCCGGTCTGTCGAGTGTCGCCGTTGCCGACATCGACAACGACCGTAGCCTGATCCGGTGCTCCAGGCCCAGGCTCTCTCCGTCGATGTCGGCGGCCGTCGCGTGGTGGAGCGGGCCAGCTTCACCGTCATGGCGCGCGACAAGGTGGGGATCGTCGGTCGGAACGGCGCCGGGAAGACGTCGCTCTTCCGAGTACTCGGCGGTGACGTCGAGCCGGCCGCCGGCCATGTGATGCGGAAGGGTGGTTTCGGCTACCTGCCTCAGGACCCACGAATCGCGGGCGTGTTCGACGGTCGAACGGCGATCACGCACGTGTTGTCCGGACGCGGCATCGACGATCAGCTCGACCGCATCGAGAAGCTTCGCATCGCCATGGAGGAAGATCCGAGTGATCGCGCGGTCGCCCGATACAGCCGTGCCGAGGAGAACTTCCGGGTCAACGGTGGTTACGGCGCCGAGAGCGAGGCGCGGGCCATGGCGGCCGGACTCGGTCTCGACGAGGAACGACTCGCGCTTTCGGTCGGCGTGCTGTCAGGCGGTGAGCGCCGGCGGGTCGAACTGTCGCGCATCCTGTTCGCTGGCAGCGACGTGTTGTGTCTCGACGAGCCGACCAACCACCTCGACATCGACGCGAAGGAATGGCTCCTGGGCTTTCTCCGCCAGTACCGGGGCGCCTTGCTCGTGATCAGCCACGACCTCGAACTGCTCGACGAGGCGATCACCCGCGTCTTGCATCTCGACCGTCCCACCGAAACGTCGATCGGTGAGGTCGTCGAATACAAGGGCACGTACACGCAGTACGTCACGGCTCGCGCCGAGGACGAACGTCGGCTCGCCAAGAAGGCGGCACAACAGACCAAAGAGGTCGCCCGCATGCAGGATGTGGTCGATCGGTTCGGCGCCAAAGCCACGAAGGCAGCCATGGCGCACAACATGGAGAAACGAATCGCTCGTCTCGAGGCCGAACGCGTTCACGGGCCGAAACAGACCAAGCAGATCACGGTCAAGTTCCCGCCGCCGCCACCGAGCGGTCAGACCGTGATCAGGGCCGAGGGCATGTGCAAGGGCTACGGCGGACCGCCCGTGTTCGAAGACGTCGGGTTCGACCTGGGCCGCGGGGAGCGGCTGTTGGTGCTCGGTCTGAACGGCGCCGGCAAGACCACCTTGCTCCGCATCCTCTCGGGCGAGACCGAGGCCGATCTCGGCCACTTCGAGTTCGGTCACCACGTCGCCGCCGGCTACTACGCCCAGGAGCACGACAACCTGATGACCGACAAGAGTCTGCTCGACAACATCCGCAACGCAGTGCCGTCCACGGTACAACTCACCGAGACCCAGCTTCGCGGGTTGCTGGGCATGTTCGGTCTGTCGGGCGACAAGGTGTTCCAGGATTCGGGCACGCTGTCGGGTGGTGAGAAGACCAAGCTCGCACTCGCGATGCTCATGGTCGGGCGCAACAACCTCCTGCTGCTCGATGAACCCACCAACAACCTCGACCCGGCGTCCCGGCAGGCAGTGGCCGATTCGCTGGGATCGTGGCCTGGTGCCATCATCTTCGTGAGCCACGACACCGAGTTCGTCGAGCAGCTGCAACCCACCAAGGTGCTGTTGATGCCTGACGGTGATGTCGACTACTTCAGTCGCGACTGGCTCGAGCTGGTCAGCCTTGCCTGACGGTGAGGGGCCGCCGAGCCGGACGGGTCAGGCGGGGCTCGTCATCGCGTTCGCGGGGTGGTGATCGGCGAAAGCCGGGCCGAAATGACGGCTGCTCGCATCGCGCCGAGTGCCGTGTAGAAACAGCCGGACGAGGACCGCCGACGAGAGAAGCATGCCGGTGGCCGCAAGCGCGAGGAGACCCAGGTCGCGTCGTGGAAAGCCGTAGACGCCCCAGAGTAACGCCTCGGTCCAGGTGAGCACCCACGTCGCGGCGGCGACACCGGCGACGTCGTGCGAGCGATACACCTCGATGACTGCCGGCGAGAGTTGGATGCCGTAAATCGCGCCGAGCGCAATCCCGGCCGCCGGCCAACCGCCGAGTGCAAGTGCCGGGAGTGGGAGCAGCGCACCGAGCGTTCCGACACCCATCGCGACGACCGTCGACCGTCGATCGATCGAGAAACGAATCAACGACGCTGCGATTGCGAAGTACGCGAACACGGATACGACGGCGACGGGCACGATTGCCCAATCGGCGATGCCGATCCCGTATGCGATCCACCACGAGTTCACTGCGACGCTGATGCCTGCCCACATGGACGAGACGCCTGCCACCTGCCGTGTGCGCACGAGTCGACGCGCCTGGGGGAGCGCGGTCGCGCCGCCCAACAACGTGGCGAGTGCCACGACGATGATGGTCGTGTTCTGGTTCATCGTAATGAGTGTAATGAGTTTAGACCATTACTTCCAACTGATACTTCCGTCCGCTACTTCCGACCGACACTTCCGACCAGCGACCCGACGGGGCTCGAAGCGACGTGACGGTATGGTGTCGGCGTGCACATCCGCGCCGATTCACTCGACGAGGAGATCCGTGTCACCGTCGACGCGGGGGTGGAACTGACCAACGAGATGGTCGCGAACGGCGACCTTCGTGCGGTGCTCGTCGAACACGACTTCATCCGAGCAGGGCGTGCCACCGCATCCGACGTGGATGAACTGCGACGACGTTTCCGATCCGTGCGGGCGATCATCGAGACGCTGCCAGATATTGAGCCGACCGTGGCAGTCGACTTGGTCAATGCCCAATTGCGGCGATGTTCGATCGCGCCCTCGTTGAGTGCTCACGACGGATTCGCGCTCCACATCCATTGGACCGGCGACGAGACGTCGTTCGGACGCAGGGTGGTGGTCGACGTGTTGATGGCGCTGGCGCAGACGCTCTGCGATCACGGCACCGATCGATTCGGTCGTTGCGCCGCCGAGGGGTGCGAGCGGTTGTTCTACGACGCGACGAAGAACCGCTCACGTCGCTTCTGTAGCGATTCGAGGTGCGCCAGCCGCACGCACACTGCCGAACACCGCGCTCGTCGCCGCGACGCCGGATGATGGTCGGCGGGAGAGCCGTCGATCGATCAGCGGTCGATGATCAGCTGAGGCCGACGGGCGTGACGAGCGCCGCGTCGGCACGCACCTGTTCGAAGAAGTCGTTGCCCTTGTCGTCGACGATGATGAACGCCGGGAAGTCGACCACGTCGATCTTCCACACCGCTTCCATGCCGAGCTCGGGATACTCGAGCACCTCGACCTTCTTGATGTTGTCGAGTGCGAGCCGCGCCGCCGGCCCGCCGATCGAGCCGAGGTAAAAACCGCCGTGTTCGTCGCACGAATCGGTGACCTGGCGCGAGCGGTTGCCCTTGGCGAGCATCACCATCGACCCGCCGGCGGCCTGGAACTGTTCGACGTAGCTGTCCATCCGCCCGGCGGTGGTGGGGCCGAACGAGCCCGAGGCGTATCCCTCGGGCGTCTTGGCCGGTCCGGCGTAGTACACGCAGTGGTCCCGGAGATACTGCGGCATTGGTTCGCCCGCGTCGAGGCGTTCCTTGATCTTGGCGTGGGCGATGTCACGAGCCACGACCATCGGACCCGTGAGCATCACGCGGGTTCGGACCGGGTGTTGTGAGAGCTGAGCCCGGATCTCGCTCATCGGGCGGGTCAGATCGATCGAGATGACCGGTGTGTCGGTGAGGTCGTCATGGGTGGTTTCCGGAAGGAACCGCGCAGGGTCGTGTTCGAGTTCCTCGATGAAGATGCCGTCGCTGGTGATCTTGCCGAGCGCCTGACGGTCGGCCGAGCACGACACAGCCATGCCAACCGGGCAGCTTGCCCCGTGTCGGGGCAGGCGGACGATGCGGACGTCGTGACAGAAGTACTTCCCGCCGAACTGCGCGCCGATCCCCGTCGTCTGGGCGAGCTTCAGGACTTTGGCCTCGAGTTCGATGTCGCGGAAGGCGTGCCCGAGTTCTGAGCCCCGCGTGGGCAACGAGTCGAGGTAGTGGGTCGAGGCGAGCTTGGCCGTTTCGACGGCGAACTCGGCCGACGTTCCGCCGATGACCACAGCGAGGTGATAGGGCGGGCAGGCAGCGGTGCCGAGCGACTGCATCTTGTCGAAGAGCCAGGGCAACAGTGTCGCTTCGTTGAGGAGCGCTTTCGTCTCTTGGTAGAGGTAGCTCTTGTTGGCACTGCCGCCACCCTTGGCGATGAACAGGAACTTGTAGGCGTCACCGTCGATGGCGGAGATCTTGATCTCGGCCGGCAGGTTGTTGCCGGTGTTCGTCTCGTCGTACATGGTGATCGGCGCCATCTGGCTGTATCGCAGGTTGCTGGTGAGGTACGTGTCGTACACGCCGCGGGCGATCGCAGCCTCGTCGCCACCACCGGTGAACACGAACTGGCCTTTCTTCGCCTTCACGATCGCCGTGCCGGTGTCCTGGCACATCGGGAGCACACCGCCCGCCGAAATCGAAGCGTTCTTCAACAGGTCGGTCGCCACGAACCGGTCGTTTTCGCTGGCTTCGGGGTCGTCCAGGATGTTGCGGAGCTGCTGGAGGTGGTCAGCACGCAGATAGTGGGCGATTTCGCGCATGGCTTCTGCCGTCAGCCGGGTGATCGCCTCGGGCTCGACCTTCAGGAATGTGCCTTCGGAGGTTTCGAACGTGGAGACACCCTCGGTCGACACCAGTCGGTATCGGGTGGTGTCGGGACCCAGAGGAAGCAGCTCGGTGAACGCGAAGTCGGCCATATCAGGAACCATAGAGCGGGTCGGCGAAGAGCGCCCAGGCCTGAAACGCCTGAACGAGCGTCAGGGCGCCGGGAGGTTGAGGAAAGTAGGCGAGTACAGCCCAACCGTGAAGCCGGTGAAACGGTTGTTCGAGAGCCCGACGATCAACTGGTCCTGCCGGGTCCGGTACGGCACGATCGATGCGAAGTATGTGTTGCAGTCACCGCACCTGGGAGCGACCGGAATTGTTGCGTAGGTCGTCCACGGGCCTTGTGCCCTCGGGGCGACGTCGAGATAGATCGTGTCACCCCACCAGTCACCCTCTTTGGTGACCGCGATGAAGCGTCCGTTGTCGTAGGTGACCTGTGTGGGATTCACCGCTCGATCCAACCTCGGGATCACCGGGACCGCGGTCGCCGGATTGTTGGTCCAGGCGAATCCGTTCCAATAGCTCGGGTTCGAGGCGAAGTTCCCCTTCGGCACGCGTGCGACGGTCACATCGGCCGAGCACGCGAAGTCGTGGACATAGACCGGCGGATCGGAGAACGGGAACTGGTCGTATCCGAACTGACGATGGCACTGCGAGTAGAGGTACGAGTACGACGCGTCGGAGGCGACCGAGAAGCCGTAGAGGCTCGGCGACGAGTTGGGCGCGAGCCGCTCGTCGATCACCGCCATGTCGGAGAGCCTGATCGTCACCGCGTACGTGGCGGTCGGCTCGGTGCGGGTCAGGTAGCCCGGCCCGTTCTCGCGCATCTCGGCGACGAAGAGGTGGAAGTTCCCATCGGTGCCCATGCCTCCTGCCAACGGCCAGAACCAGTGCGAGTACCGCTGCGTGGCCCAGGGGAGCAGGTAGTCACGCGGCTGGGCGAAGTTGCCGGTGTGGAGCGCCTCGAAGCAGTTGCCGGTCTGCACGAGTGCGGCATTGTGCGTGAAGCGCATGCCCGTGCGAGTGCGGATGAGCACATCTTGGAAGAACCAGAGCACGCGGCCGTCGGGGAGCGCGAACGATCGCTGGTAGTCGGCTCCGACGTACGGGTCGCCACTCGCCATGAAGTTGGTCAGCGAGTTCGCGTCCCAGTGCGACGTGCAGATCGGCGGGCGCTTGTTCGCGGGCTGATCGGCGAATGCGGAGACTGGTTCACCGACGAACCAGCCGGTGAGATCGATGAGGACATCGGCGCCGCCCTCCGAGGCGACGGTGAGGCCGGTGGTCGAGATGGGGAGCAGTGCGAGGTTGGCGGCGGTGGCGCCCTGACGGTCGACATTGACCGTGCTGGTCTCTGGTTGGGTCGTCCGTCCGGCGAACGCAGTGAGGAAGCCCGGGTCGTGTGAACCGACGAGCGTGACGTTGGCAGCGATGGCCGACGCACCACCGACCGGCAGGCCGATGTCGACCGCGCCGCCGTCCCAGACCGGGTCTGCCGAGCGGGTGTCGCGGACGCGCAGCGGTGCGTCGTTGGCGACGAACAGCCCGGCGCCCGTCTCAGGAGCACTCGGACCGGTGAACCAACCCGTGAGGTCGACGATGACGTGGCCACCCGCTTTCGAGAAGATCGACAGCCCCTGGGGTGACACCGCCACGAGCGTCGACGCGGCGCGGGTCTGGTTGGCGGCGTTCGTGTTGACGGCCGAGGCTTCGGGAGGCTCGGTGCCGGCGGGGAAGGCCGTGAGATAGCCCGGTGGGCTCGGTGCCACGCTCGTGAGATTCACGGCGACGGCGGTGGCGTCCTTCGGCGCGCCGCCGGGGAGCGCGATCGTCACGATCTCGCCGGCATTCAGCGGACGGCTGAAACCGTACGCGCGACTGTCGAAGATGCGGTCGGGTTCGACCGGCACGAAACGGCCGGTCGTCGATGTGGCGACGGGAACGAACCAGCCGGTGACATCGAGCAGGATCTGTGTGGGGGCGCTCGCCGTGATGTCGACGGCCCCGTCACCTGCGAGGCGCACGATTGCGCCGTTCGCGCGGTCGTCGCCCTGCTCGAAGTTGAGCGTCGACACCTCGGGAATCGAGGTCGTGGCCGGCCACATGGTGAGATAGCCGGCGCCCGTGGGTTGCGAGACCGTGACGGTGAATGAGGCGGCGACGGCCTCAGGAGGCACGTTGCAGCGACCCGTCACCTGAACACGAATGCGATCGATCGAGGGTGCCTGAAAACCCAATCCGCTGCGCGTGTCGACGAGCCGGCAAGGTGTCGATGCCTCGAATCGGTTCGTCGTGGTCGCGCCGGCGACCTCGCCAGCGGGCGCGAGTTGGAACGCGCCGGACAGTGCTGCGATCAACGCCACGGTCGCCGACACCAGTGTGGTGCGGCTACCGATCTGGCGGGCTCGGTAGAGGGGGGAACCAGGCATGATTGGTTCATCGACCATAGCTGCTGGGATGATGAAGCTGCACCGTTCGTTCGATTCGAACGGATCGTTCCGATCTCAGCCCGATGGCATCTCAGAGTTCGATGATCTCGAATGTCACGGCGCGCTCGACGCCGGCCAGCCGGCCGGCTTCGTGGGCATTGGTCACGAGGAACTCGGCCGGATCCGACATGCCGTCGTCACCCAGTTCGCTGAGGTAGACCTCGTGGCAGCGCAGTGACTCCACACCAGCGGCAAGGTGGTCGTCATCCAGTTCCACGAAGTGTGTGGCGAGCGGCGAGGAGCCGAAGGCCACCCGGTGCGCGCCGTCCCAAGCGCCATCGTCGATGTCGGTGAACAACCAAGGATTCGAGGCATCTCGCACGGCATCGAGGAGTGCCGAACCGACGTTGCGGTGGTCGGCGTGATTCCAGCTCGGCCCGCCCCACGACGGGCGAAAGTTGATGCTGAGGAGCACATGGGGCTTGTGGCGGCGGATCGCTGCCGCGAGGTCGCGTCGGAGGCGAAGGTCGGCCTGCACGAGCCCGTCGGGGTGATCCAGGAACTCGAGCGTGCTCACTCCGACGCGGGCGCAACTGGCAGCCTGCTCGGCCCGGCGCAACGGCCCGACGACACCAGGACCCATCGACGCGATACCGGCTTCACCCTCGGTGACGAGCAGATACGCGATGTCGCGGCCCTCGCTGGTCCAGCGCGCCACCGCAGAGGACGCGCCGTACTCCATGTCGTCGGGATGAGCGACGACCGCGAGGGCTCGGTCCCAGTCGTCGGGGAACGGTTGGAGTCCTGCGTTGTCGCTCATGGCCGGAGGCTACAACGCGACGCTCGAAGCGGACCCTGGATCGCCGGACACGCGATCAGGTGTCGACTCGGATCACGACGTCGCCGGCGACCTGCGAGATCGACGGGACCGCGGGTGTAGCGCATGCGTTGTCCAGCGTCGATCCGACGAAGAAGTCGGCGTCGTCACCTCTCCGTCTGAGCGCGAGGAGGAGTGGCAGCGCGAGCAACGTCGTGAGGCCGCCGACCACGTAGCCGGCAGGGAAACCACGACGCCCGGCCAACGCGCCCAGGCC
>JBBKWQ010000116.1:0-5849 GCA_037969115.1 Ilumatobacteraceae bacterium | reverse complement strand
AGGGCGCTACCTGAGAAACAACTCAACCAATCAATTCGATTCAACAGCGGAAGGAAACGCAGAATCATGAACACCAACAAGAACCAGGACAAGGGCTTCACCCTCGTCGAACTCCTCATCGTCATCGTCATCCTCGGCATCCTCGCCACGGTCACGGTGTTCGCCGTTCGCGGCATCACCGACCAGGGTCAGACGTCGGCGTGCAGCGCAGACCAGAAGACCTACGAGGTAGCCATCGAGACCTGGTACGCCAAGGCTGCCGGTGGCGCCAACGCACGAGTCGACACCGGCATCGCTGGTGCCCCGAGCGGTTCCGACCTCGCGGATTCGGGTCTCCTGCGTGACTACTCGACCACCAACATGACGATCACCGAAGCTACCCCGCCGGCGATCTCTACGGTCGCTGCTACCCCTTCTGGCCCTTGCCTCTGATCCAATAGTTCAGACCTGATTGAGAAGGTCCCGCCCTTTTGGGCGGGACCTTCTTCGCGTTCGGGGGTCGGAGTCAGTTCACGTACCGATTCGGGCGCCCGACACTCCGTCGGGGGTTCGACGGGATCTCGTTCGATGAATCACCCGAACCACCCGAATGGAGCGAACAGAACCACCCTGGCGAGTCATGCTTTCAGCGACTGTTGCAGCAGCGGTGTTGTCTCCGAACGGTTCACATTGCGCCGACGAGACCAGCGAGTCCGCTGCCGTTCGTCGGTCAGGTGGTCTGCGAGTCGGCGGCGATCAGGTCGTCTGCGTTGTCGTGTTGATTTGGGTGACGACCGCGTCGGACGGCTGGTTGCTCGCCACGTCGGACCCGGCGGCCCGTAGGCACTGACGAGGTGGATGATTGCTGATCCCGCTGTCGCCGGCGTGCGTTTGCTGCATCGCTGTCGCCACCATCGCTCTCGTTGGAGGCGTCGTGGATTCGTCGATCTGGGAAGCGCATCCTCAAACTCATCGCCTCCGTCGCGTCCGGCAGGCAGCACGTGGTCGCCATGCGGGCAGCGACGACACGCCACGTGCTGTGGTGTGGGTCGCGGATTCGGTGAACGAGGAGTACGGAGATTGCGAGGCAGTGCTGCTTCGCGGTGTTGGGTGTTGTGGGCGATGAGGCCGTTGTTTCGGAGCCAGGAGTTGGTTGCCCCGACGGTCCATCGGGGGCCGGTGCCGCAGCGCTTCTTGCGGCCTTGGCCGGGCTGGTTTTGGGTGGTTGCTCGGAAGTCGTTGAGGCCGTCGTCGTTGGCGAGGCGGCTTGGTGTCTGGGCGTAGTTGAAGCCGCGGTCTGCGTGGAATGCTGCAACGAGGCGGAGTTGGTCCGGTTCGGTGAGGTTCATGTCGACGTCAAGAAGCTCGCCGCCATCGGGGGTCCCTGAGAGCTGCTTGACGTCGACATGAACCAGCTCACCCGGCCGATCACGCTGATGGCGGCGGATCGGTTCGGCGGTTGCTCGGTTACTTGAATCGAGTCGACGGAGTTCTTCGGAGATCAAGATGCGTTGAACGGTTGAGTCGGCCCGGCCGACTTCCTGGCCGATGTGGCTGGCTCCCAACGGCGCTGTTTGCGGAGCTCGATGGTCCGGCGTCGACACTCAGACGGTGTCGCGTTCGGCGATGAGTTCGGCCGGCTCGATCAGTCGAACAGACCGTCGTCGCCTTCGGCGAGGAACCGGTCGCGCCCCTTCGTGACGGTCTTCGCGTCGACCTGAAGTCGTTCGGCGGCTGCTTCGATGGTCCAGCCGTCGTCGATCACCAGCAGACCATCTTGCTGCGCTGGCGCGGTGTGAGTGCCGCGTGTTCGGGTGTTGGGTTCTAGCTTTGGGAATTGAGCTCTCCTTGCGAAGCTGTGCGAGGTGAGAGACACACAGCTTTGCTCGGAGGGCGCACCTACTTCAGTGGACCAATGATCCATCCCGCGAGGGACAAACTGTCCGGTCATCACACCCAACCGCGCGTCCTCCTGACACCGATCAGGCTCAGATATCGCGAGGCGATATCCATCGCGCCGACGTGCGCAACATGAGTCTCAACGAAGCAGTTCAACGAGTTCGAACGCAGTGGTGGTCAGTCCACGACTCGCCAGGAGTTCACTGCGGTCTCACCCGACGTTGGCCGGTAATCGGCAACCACACGAACCGATGTTTCACCTTGATCGTCCGTCGCCACTGCGGTGAGCAACACCTTCGTGTTCGACGTCGGGCTCGGTACTGAGATGACGAAGCCTGATGCCGATGCCGCCACCCCACCTTCGAGTCGACCGATGACAGCTCCGCCGCGGAGGGCTGCAGCCTTCTTGGTCGGGATGGTGTCGAACAGGATGCTCGAGTGCGGCGCCCACACCAGACCGTGTGCGGCGAATTCCTTCTTCGCGCCAGAGCTGGCCTCGACCAGTGATTGAGATGACGAGAGCGAGGAGTTCAGCACCTGGAGCGAAACCAGCGACGTCGAGATCGCTCCACCCGGCCTGACATAGGCCTGCGCCCGACGGGAGATCTCGAACGAGGAGTTCGATGCGAGGTCGATCTGCGTATTGCCGCTGGTGTATAGAGTCGCACCGGTCGGAGCATCGTTCTGCCGGGCGTAATCACACGCAGCGTCGTTGACGGTGACCGGGTAGGACCCAGCAAGTGTCGGGTCGTGCCCGAAGTGGACCGCCTTTCCTTGCACCGTCAGCGTTCCGATGTTTCGAAACTCGTAGTTGCCCGACCTGAAGTAGTTGCTGTTCCCAAGGACGGGTTGCGTCGTGTAGATACCCGGCGAGAACACCTTGCAGCCGGGATTCGTCGTCGTGTCGGCAGGCGGGTTCATCGGCAGCGCCGCCAGATCTGGCGTGGGCCCGGTCGCCCCGAAGAGGTCGAGCAACGACTGATTGAGGCAGTACACGCCGCGCGTCGACGGATCGAAGCTCAAGTTGGCGTCGACCGACACGGACGAACGTGCAAAATTGATGTCGGACGGGTTCTTGCCACCGGCGTTGGCGCAACTGCTGTCGGGATACCAGATGTCGCCTTCGACGATCGTGGTCGGCTTGCTGAACGCCATTCGGCTCATCGTCGGGTCGTGTACGTAGACAGGACCACCGATCTCTGGAGTTCCGCCATTCGTGAACTCGAAGGAACGTGTCCCCGCGGGCAACGGAGCACCACCGGGTCCGAGCCCCGTGATGACCAAGGCCCATCCGTCGATCGGAGGAAGCGTGCCCCCGACGATCTTGCAGTTGACGACGACGTCGACGCCGTTCACTTGTTGAGGAAAGGGCACCGAGACCCCGGCGCCGTCGCCGGCGAACGTGCTGCAGAGTGCGCCGATGGGCCGACGCAGTTCCAACTGTTCGATGGCGTCTGACATCGCCGCGTCGGCTGAAGCAATTCGGTCCGCTCGTGATTCGACTACGTTCCCGTATCGAAGAGCGCTGGCGGTGTAGCCGGCGACTGCGACCACGACGAGCGCAAGCACGACCGTCACCACGAGCACCAGCGGCAGGACGGTGCCGTTGTCACGTCTGGTCGTCGAGGAATCCATCATTTTTTCGCCCTGCGTTCGCTGGATCATTGGACTTCGAGGTACTCGGTACGGCCCAGAAAGGTGTCGCTACCGGTGTCATAAAGGCGGAGCTCCCGGATGCCGTCTTCCCAGCGTTCGGTCGGCACGTCCTTGCGGAGGATCGCGGTGACGCTGTCCCCGAACGAGAGTCGCACAGGTTCACGGTCTGCAGCGTTGTCGCTCGTGGGAGCACGGACGAACTCGAGTCGAAGCCCCGCACAGCTTCCTGACTTGGTGACTTTCACGTAGACGTCGTCCTCCAGGGCGCCGAAGGTCTGACTCTGCCCCTGTTGATTCTTCACTTGCGATTTCCATACCGGTCCATTGGAACCCGTGCCAATCACGAAGTCAGCCGAGCACGGAATCGTGGTCGTCGTGGTGGTCGGAGGAATCGTGGTGGTGGTGGTCGTGGTGGTGGTGGTTGTGGTCGGGCCGGCCGATGTCGGAGGAGCCACCGTCGTGGTCGTCGTGGTCGGTGCGGTGGTGGTGGTCGGTGCCGCGGTCGTGGTCGTTGCTGCGACCGTCCCCGGCGTCGGAATCGATGCGAGTGCTTCACTTGGGTTGTTGGTTTGGGCGTCGAATCGCAACACATCGCCGCTCGTTGTGGTCACGGTCATCGACAGACCGACGATCCTCGTCGTCCCACCGCTGTCGGTCGCGTTACGGATCGTGACCGTGACAGGGTTCGACGACACCGGCGGCAAGTCCTGCACGACCCTTCGCACCGTGCCGGCTCCGCCGTCGGTACACGAAATCCTCCACATCGTGGAACCGCCGACACCGTCGTCCTCCAATCGATAGTTCGCGGTGTACGACGTCGGGCTGCCACTGGTCTGCTCCGACCAATTCAGCACGACGAGGTTGCTGCCAACATCACCCGAGGCGCACCCCGAACCCGAGGGGGCTGTGTTCCAGTGGGCAGCAGCGGAGGCGATCTCGACCCCGGGTGTCGAGTTGACGTCCGGGGGCAGCCGGGTGGTGAGGCCGAGAAGTGAAACAGAGTCGTCGACGCGATTCTCGGCGGTGGGGGCGGTGCGAACGATCACGCTGAAGACGGCTGCGGTTGCACTCATGAGCACGCCCATCAGAACCACGACGATCAATACCTCGACGAGCGTGAATCCCCGGTCCTTGCGATATGACTCAATCATTCTTCACGACCTCGACGCTTTCGATGACGTCGCCGTCGGGACTTTCGACGCTAATGGTGATCAGTTGCAGTCGGAAGCCGTCGGAGTCGTAACAGGGCTTCGGAGCGCTGTACGGATCGAGGTACTGGTCGCCGTCCCAGACTTTGACTGTCGGGACGATTTCCAGTTGTGTCTCTGCCCATCCTGGCGGAATCAGCACTGAGCTTCCTCTGATGACGTCCTGATAGGTGTTGCGAACGTTCTCCTCACCGGTTGCGTACGCACCGAGCTGATCACAGGGGACCCGATCCGCCGATTGGACGGCGCCGATAGCCGACTGCAACCACTGGTGCGCACGGGCGTGATCACGCTCGATGCGCGACCCCGTAACCGAAATCTGCAGGGCGCCGAGCACGGCGACCATCACCGTCCCTATCAGCACGATGGAAACGAGGATCTCCACAAGCGATACCCCGCGGTCCTGTCGATCGCATGGTGCCACGTCAGGTTCCGTGGGGCGTGGGCCGCACTCGGTCGTATCACTCATGCTCGAAGTATCGGCTCCAACACTCGAGCACTTGAGCAGTTGGCCTTCTCTTTGCGCGTCTTCACGCGTTCTTGTCACAACGAAGTGCAAGCGGTGGGGTGCGTCGCATCGCCGATCGAAGCGGCTTCTACCTGGCGGCCGTGGGAGTGATCGACACGACGACTGTCCCGCGTGACGGCGCAGCGTGATTGGAGAGTGGAGTGAACCCTGCTGCTCCGGTCAGGCGGCCGCTTGGGACTCGGCTGCGAGGCGCAGCACTTCGTCCTCGGGGAACTGACCGACCCAACCGGTGATCGGCGTGCCGTCTGCGGCGAGCAGTACGGCGGACGGTTGCGACGTGATCCCGATCTCCTGCCATGTCTGGAACGACTCGTCCCAGAGCATCGTGAACGACTCGGTGCCGTGTTCGGCAACGAAATCTTCGGCCTCGCCGAGTCCGTCCTGGGTGCCCAGGCCGACCACGATCAGGTCATCTGCGTTGTTTCGAGCGAACTGCTCGACATCGGGAGCTTCCCGATTGCAGGTGGCTCAATGCGGCGCCCACATCCACAACAGGATCGGCTTCTCCTGCGGCACGAGGTTCCTGAAGTTGACCTTGCGACCGTTGTTCAGATCGTCGACGACCACGCTCGGGAGCA
>JBBKWQ010000115.1:0-18200 GCA_037969115.1 Ilumatobacteraceae bacterium | reverse complement strand
GCGTGCACGACGATCGGCGCAGCGCCGAATTCGGCTTCCCATCGGCCCCGGCCGCGGCTGGCGAGCGCGAGATGTGATGTCGCACACGACGGCGGCTCGGCAATGCCGACCACGATCGTCGCCACGTCGCCGGTCTCGGCCGATTCGAGGATCTGGCGAAGTGGCGATCGCCGACGAGTGAGCGGTCCGGCACCGTCGCTCACGATGATCATGCGCCGCCCGGCGGCCGGATCGTCGCGCAACAGCGTGGCCACGTCGGCCAGCTCACTGGTGCCGAAGACGCCGCAGGTGTGAGGGAGCTGGCCGACCCACGACCACTGTGCGTGGTCGTCGGTGACGACGATCAGCCGCCAGTCCGCAGGGCCGATGTGCACGGCCAACTGCACGATCAGCGACCGGGCCACAGCATCGGCCCATGGTCCGGTGATCGCCATGACGCCCTCGATCTCCGCAGGCACGGGAACGCCGGCCATCAGTTCGCTCCGCTCGACGATTGGCTGGTGGTGCAGCGGCACGTCGCCGTCCGTCAGCGGAACACGGAGGTCGCCGATACCCAGCGCAACGACGAAGCCGTCTTCATGCGAGCCGCGGCGAGACCAGAGTTCGCCCCAGTCCAGTCGCATTCGCTGCTCGTGTTCGTCGAGGGCGAGCTGTCCGGAGCGAACCACGTCGCTCACGAACCCGTCGCTCGCGGCACGGTGGGCGGCACGAGCCCGGCGGCGCTTCCGGAGCACCCCGACGGCGTTGAAGCTCCAGGTGGAGTACGCGACGACCACCCCGATGAGCCCGAACATGGCAAACATCAGACGATCCATCACGACGGCCAGAACCACACTGCCGGCACCGGCGAGCGAAGCGCTGAGCAAGGTGACCGGACCCGGGTACTGCTTCAGTTCGAGCTCACCGGGGCCGGCCACCCGCGTCGGTGCGAGCGGCGTCCAGACGCGAGGAGGCCGGATCACGACCCCGTCATCCTCGAGGCGGGGCGTCCGCGTTCGGGTCGAAGCCGACCGGAGCTCGATTCGGCTGTCGCCGATGTCGAAGACGTCCCCCAGTCGCAGCTGCTGCCATCGATCGAGTGTTCGGTCGCCGACCACGACGGGGTTGCGACCGGCGATCTGCAGAGCGAAGACGTCACCGCCGTTCTCCACGACCAGGACGAGATGGTTGGGTTCGATCGAGCGGTCGGCGACCGTGATGTTGACGGCAGGATGTCGTCCCAGGATGTGGCGTCCGGGCCCGAGGAGATGCGCCGTCGAGGCGCTCGGCCCGGCCGTCACGGCCAGTTCGATCGTCGGGATCGCGGATTCCTTGCCGGGCATCGTGTCCATGCGGTGCGGTGGGTCGCGAAACGGCGAAACGGGAAGCTGGTCTGAAAAAGGCCCGTCACCAGGGGGTGTGAGGGCTCACAGCACCCGGTGAAGTCTCGAGGCCGTGGTCTCACAGCAAGAATTCTCAGACGGTGACCCGTGCGGTGAACGTCGCAGTGAGGGGTCTTTTGCATCGTGGCGCCATGACACGACTCGCCGCACGGCAGACCCGACCAGCCAACCCAGCGACAACGACCCCACGACGGGGTGCAGCCGGATCGATCGGCCATCGACTCGACACCGAATGGGGCCACCTCCGTTTCGACGTGCGATCGCTGCGCAAGGCCCGACACTGGAACCTCATCGACGGGTCGATCGACGACCTCGATCAGATCTTGGGCGCCGCAGGCGCCCGCCGCGCATCGACAGGCGACACCGAGGCAGTCATGCGGAAGCTCCTGTGTCTCGCATCGCGGGGCGACGAACTCGCCGCCCGAATCGCCCTCCAGCGCGTCCTCCCCGGCCTGGTCCGCGAGTCGACTCGCTGGCGCTCCACTCGCTCCCGCACGATCTCAGCAGCATTCGACGACATCGTCGGCGCCGCGTGGATCGCGATCCGGGCGTTCAACCAGCAGCGCTCGCCGAGTTGCCACGCGGCGGCGATCATCAGCGAAGCGGCGGAGCGCTCGTTTCGGAACCGCACGGCATCGGCCGACGAAATCGTGCAGGAGCCGGAGCACTTCGCCAGGTCCGTAGCAGTCGACCAGCCGAACGCGCTCGAGGAGGTTGCCGAACTCGTCGCATCTGCTCGCGACGCCGGGATGGCCGAGGCAGACCTCGACCTGGTCCGCGATCTCGTGCGGGAGGGCTCGCCAGGCCGCGTCGCTCGTCAGCGAGCCGTGACGCCGCGGACGATTCGCAACCATCGCGACCGCATCACCCGAGATCTCCGCCAGATCGCCTTGGCTGCGTGAGCGATCAGTGCTCGTCGGTGTCGACGTGGTCGAGCATGGTGCGGAGCGCCGCAACCTCTTTGCGAAGCGCTGCCCGTCCGTCCGGGGTCATCGAAACCCACGTGCGTGCACCCTGCGTGGTCGTTTTCGTGACGACGACGAGGCCCGCGTCGTGGAGTGCGCTGAGGTGTCTCGACAGATTGCCGTCGGTCGTGCCGAGATCGTCTCGGATGCGAGTGAACTCCAGCTGCTTCACACGGCTGAGGATGGCGAGCACGCCGAGCCGGATGCGTTGGTGTGTGAGGTCGTCGAGGTCGTGAACCGGATGACTGTCGTTTCCTCGGGTTCCGGCGGCGCTCATCGAAGTGCCCGGTGCGCGCCCGCTGCGCCCACCATGAACAATCCCACGATCAAGCTGAACAACGGCGCCGATATCTCACCGACACCCGCCACGATGCCCATGCCGATGAGCGCCAGTCCGACCGTGACCATCAGCTCGGCGCGATCGACCACACCGAGTGCGATGTTGACGAGACCCACGATGCCGATCACGGCGGGGTACGTCCATGGACCGGTACCAGTGAACCGGCGATCGCGCATCCCACCGCGCAGAGTCCGCCGAGGGTGACGTAGACGACCGGCGGCGCAGTGGTGACGACACCGATCGCCACGCTGCGGGAGCGGAACCAGGCAGACGTGGCGACGCCCCCGAGTGGTCCGAGGACCGCCCACCAGACCCAGCTTGCAGTGTCAGCAGGGTCCCATTTCCAGAACACGAGCGCTCCACCGATCGACAGCGCTCCGAACAGGGCGAGCGGAAACCAGTACTCCCGGTTCAGCAAGGTGGCGGGCTGCTTCGACAGCCGATCGAGTTCGTTCAACAATCCGTCGGACGTGTTCATGCCGGTGATCCCCTCCGAGGTCGTATCCGTTCGTTCCTAACTTTGTACCGCAAAGTGAGTCACTTTGCAAGACAAAGTTTAGCGACGTTCGACGCTGTGGAAGGGCAACGCGCCGATCAGCTGGTGACGCTGGTCTTCTTCGGCGCAGACTTCGCGGCCGTCTTCGCGGCGCTGGTCTTCTTCGCGCTGGTCTTCTTCGCGCTGGTCTTCTTCGCGCTGGTCTTCTTCGCGCTGGTCTTGTTGCCGGTCTTCGCGCTGGTCTTCTTGGGAGCCTTCGCGGCAGGATCAGCGCCGCGGCGGGCTACGGGCGCCACGTAGGCATTGCCACGTCGCATCGAAGGGGGCGGTTGTGGCTCGGCCCACTCGGCACCGGTCGCGTCGAAGAGGCGGGCGATCTCGTCGATGCACATGTCGGCGAGGTCCCACACGTCCGGCACGAGATCGCGAGCCGCGATCAACCCGAACTCGAGGCGATCGAGGTAGCTGTGCACCGTGATGTTCAGTCCCATGCCGTCGGTGACGATCGACACGGGGATGAAGCTGTTCAGCTTCGCGCCGGCAAAATACAGCGGCTCACGCGGCCCGGGCACGTTCGAGATCGTGAGGTTGAACGGCAGGTTCACGCGGTCGGCTATTCCGAGTCGGGACACGAGCCGCAACGCTGCCGTGGCCACGACCGGCGACGACAGATCGATCGCATCGACGAGCGACTCGGCAGGCACGAGATCGAACTGACGCTTGGCCGCCTGCATCGCAACCTGACACAGCCGCACGCGCTCGAGGGGATCATCGCAGTTGGTCGGCAGGTCGGCGACGATGGCCGATACACGGTTCGTCCACGGGTCGGTCTCGTCACCCGTGCGAATCGACACCGGCACCATCGCACGTAATGGCTTGTCGGGCAGCGCATCGTGCTTGAGCAAGTACTCGCGAAGTGCGCCCGCGCAAATCGCCATGACGATGTCGTTGACCGTGCCGCCCGTGGCATCTTTCAGGCGTTTGATATTCGCCATCGACGCACCACGCATGGCGAAACGACGATGCGCCGTAATCGACTTGTTGAACGGCGTCGGCGGAGCGGCCGACACCGGCAGACTGACGCGACTCTCGGCAGTGCCCTCTCTGGACGGACTCCCGCCACCCAGCGTCTTGAGCGTGTTTCTCGCTTGGGTGACCAGATCGCTCACGCTCTTGATGCCGGCGTTCTCGGCGATATCACGGACGAGTCGGAGCTGCAACCGCATGCCCTTGACCGGATTCTCGACAAGATGCCGCGCGGTCAGACGCAGGAGTTCACGATCGCTCGGTACCTGTTCGCCGGTCCAATCGATCAGCTCCAACGGGTCGGCGTCGGGTTCCTTGTCGAGCATCATGTTGAGCAGCAACACACCTGCCGCTCCGTCGATGGTGGAGTGATGGGTCTTGGTCAGCAGCGCCCAGCGCCCGTCGGCCAGGCCCTCGATGACATAGACCTCCCACAACGGATGCGTGCGATCCATCGGACGACCGACGATCCGGGACACCTGCTCGCCGAGCTGATCGGCGGCGCCCGGAGGTGCGAGTCCGATGTGGCGAACGTGGAAGTCGAGATCGAAGTCGGGATCGTCGATCCAGTACGGATGGTCGAGCCGGAACGGCACCTCGACCAGGCGACGACGCATCGGCTCGATGTGGCCCACGACTGCGCGGAACCGTTCGTACGCAGCCGCGTACGGATCGTAATCGTCGTTCGGACGTTCGTAGATCGCGAGTGAGTTGACGTGACCGAACGTCGCGGCCGTCTCCATGTACAGGAAGCTCGCGTCGAGCCCTGACAGTTGTTTCATGACGTGGCGCCTCGGTCGTACAGTTCAGCGATCTCGTTCTCGAAACGGGCGAGGATACCCCGACGCTTCAGCTTCGACGTCGGCGTCAAGACATCACTGTCGGGCATCCATTCCTCCCCGAGCACCTTGACCTTCTTCACGGCCTCGGCATTGTTGAAGTTCGCCATCACCTCGACGAGTCCGGCTTCGATGTCGGCGATCACGTCGGGATTCTGCGCCATCGCTGTCATCGTTGCCGCCTCACCGGTGAGGCCATGCGCGGCCGCCCACGCCTTGGACGCGTCGGGGTCGAGCACGACGAGGGCGGCGACGAAGGGCTTCTGCTCACCGACGGCGCAGGCCTGCCCCACGAGTGGAATACCCTTGAGCGCCCCTTCGAGATTGGCGGGGCTGATGTTCTTGCCGCCCGCCGTGATGATCAGTTCCTTCTTACGGTCGACGATCTTGAGGTAGCCGTCGGCGTCGAGCTCACCGATGTCACCGGTGTGCACCCATCCGTCGTCGTCCATCGTCTCGGCCGTCTTGTCGGGCGCGTCGAGGTACCCTTCGAACATGTTGCCGCCCCGTGCGAGCACCTCACCGTCGTCGGCGATCTTGATCTCGACACCGTTGGCGGCCTGACCGACGTAGCCGGGCTTGGCAGCGAACGACCACGTGAGCACGGCGGTGGTTTCCGACATGCCGTAGCCCTCGCCCAGTGGCACGCCGATCGCACGGAACCAACCGAGGATGTCTGCGGCAAGTGGAGCGGCTCCACTGATGCAGATCTTGGCGTTACCGAGGCCGATCAGACCACGTACGTTCTTGAACGCCACCTCGTCGAGGAACTCCCACGTCGCGATGTCTTCGGCGGTGGCGACGCCGGCAGTCATGCGGTCGCTGATGGGGCGTGCGGCCTCGACGGCTTCGTTGAACTTCTCGGCCTTCTCCGGGTCGGCTGCGAGCGCCGCCATCACTCCGGCGTGCAGCTTCTCCCACACGCGTGGCACGCCGATGAAGAAGTGCGGTTGTACATCTCGCACGTACGCCGCGATCTGGCCGGTATTGGCACAACAGTTGACCTGCACACCGAAATCGAGGAGGTAGTAGTGCCCGAGCAGCCGCTCCATGATGTGGGCCAACGGCAGATACGACACGTGCCGGTGCCCACCGAGATCGGTGATGCCGGCCTGCTCACGCATCGACTCGCCCACTGACTCGAGCGTCCAGCAGACGTTGCGGTGCGACAGCATCACGCCCTTCGGGGGGCCGGTCGTGCCCGACGTGTAGATGATGGTGGCGAGGTCATCGGGTCGGGCGGTCTTCGCCTCGGCGGCGAGATCGGCTGGTTCGGCCGCGACCATGTCGCTGTAGCGGAGCACGTCGGCGGGTGTTTCGGCACCCGGGTCGATGATGGCCCGAACGGTGACCGTGGGTGTTGCTTCGGCCACCGCAGCGAACCGCGAGAGGAAGGTGTCGTTCTCGACCACGGCCATCTTGGCACCGGAGTGGTTCACCATGTACTCGATCTGCTCGGGGGCCGAGGAGTTGTAGATCGACACCGGCGTTGCACCGCAGAACAACAGCGCGAGGTCGATCGGGTGGAACTCGGGACGGTTCTGGATCATCATCACGACCCGGTCGCCATGGCCGATGCCGGCCGCCTTGAACGAAGTGACGAGCCGAGCAGTGACGTCGGCGAGTTCGTCGAGCGTCATCGCTTGCCATTCATCTGCTGCGTTCTTCCAACGCAGTACTTCGTTCTCGCCGTGGGCGGCCTGATTCGCCAGGAATCGTTGAGGCACGTTCTGCCCGGCGATGCGGTCGTTGATCTGCTGGTTCGTCGTCACGTTGATCGGTCCATTTCGGGTTGACGGCTGACTTTCGGAGTTCAGGACCGAACGTAGTTCGTGCGGTCGGGTGTCGCTGCAGCGGCGATGCGAAACGCTCGCTGCTAGGTTCGACGGCTGGTCCGACAGAGAGAGGTCACATGTCCGCATTCCACGACCTGGAAATGACATCCATCACCGGGGAGCAGGTGAAGTTCGACCGTTTCGTCGGTCACGCGTGCTTGATCGTCAACGTCGCGAGCGCTTGAGGCCTCACTCCCCAGTACGCAGGTCTGCGTACGCTTCTCCACGACGTCGACGGCCTCCAGGTCCTCGCATTTCCCTGCAACCAGTTCGCCGGACAGGAGCCGGGCACCGACGCCGAGATCCTCGAGTTCGCAACGTCGAAATACGACGCCGACTTCCCGATGTTCTCCAAGATCGAGGTCAACGGCGCCAACCAAGCGGCGCTCTACGCCATGCTCAAAGCGGCTCAGCCCGGCAGCGGCGAGACGTCCGACATCACGTGGAACTTCGAGAAATTCCTGGTGAACGGTGATGGCACCGTGGTGGCCCGATGGGCCCCGCCGGTCACACCGGAAGACATCGGCGAGCAGCTCGCCTCGCTCATGTAGTCGGGGGCTCACATGACGAACGAGGGATCGCGTTGGGCTTCGCGCCGGGATGTGCAACGCGGCGCCGACTACGACCGGCGGTGGCGCGCCTTGGCGGACGCCGGCGAGCCGGTCCATGGTGAGGCAGATTTCGTCTGCCGGTTCCTACCGACGTCGGTGCTGGACGCCGGTTGCGGCACCGGCCGCGTGGCGATCGAGCTCGCCCGCCGAGGGATCGAAGTCGTGGGCGTCGACCTCGACGAGGCCATGATCGGCGAGGCACGCTCGAAGGCACCCGATCTGGCATGGCACACCGACGACATCGTCACCGTGAATCTCGCCCGAACGTTCGACGTGGTCGCGTTACCCGGCAACGTCATGATCTTTCTGCGGCCGGGCACCGAAACCGCGGCCGTGGCGAATCTTGCGCGTCATGTGCGCCGCGGCGGCGTGCTGGTTGCAGGATTCCAGCTCCGCGACAGCGACCACGCCGACGAGTTCGATGCCGATGGCGTGGCCGCCGGCCTGCAACCGGTCGAACGGTATGCCACGTGGGACGGTGACCCCTACGAGGGCGGCAACTACGCCGTCCATGTTCACCGGCGTCCACTCGACAACACCTGAACGAAGGCGAAATCCGCCGGCGCCGCCGGCAATTCGTATCAGGTGGCCCGGCGGCGGCTCTGATCGGCAACAGTCACGTCGAGTGGAGGTACGTCATGTCAGCAGGTTCCGGTCCGTTGCTCCTCGGACCATTCGCACTGCTCGTCTTCGCTCTCGTCGCTCCAGCGGGCGCCGACGCGACGACGAGCGATCTTGGTCACCAGCCCGTGATCGATGCCCCAGCAGCTCACCTCAGCGAATTCCGCCAGTTGGAAAATCCCGGAACGGCGCAGCTCAGGCCTCAAACTTGGGAAAGAGTGGTTGCCTAGACTGCTGGATGCGGGCAAATTCGCCCTGACTGGGCGGAAGCGACCGCCCGGTTCAAGAAGTCTTCAGGCCGGGCCGATAGCACGATGGTCCGGGTCGCGCAACGAAGAAGGGTCAGCGAATACGACATGCCAATCGAAAATAACTCGCCCGACGACGACAACGATCCGGTGAGCGGCCTCGGTCGTCGATGCGCTTTCGTCGGCGACGAGCTGCTGGTGGCCCAGTGCGCGGACATCGCCCGCGAGGCCGGGCTCGAGGTCGTCGTCATCGCGTCGGAACACCCGCAGGTCCGCGAATACGCCGAGCAGCACTCCATTCCACACGTTCGCTCGGCACAGGGTCTCGACGAATCGTTGTCCGTTCATGCATACGACGTGCTCTTGAGCGTCGCCAACCTCCGCGTGCTCTCCGATGCGATCGTCGACCGTGCCGCGGTGGCGATCAACTTCCACGATGGACCGCTACCCGGGTACTCCGGGTTGAACGTCACCACCTGGGCGCTCCTGGCGGGCGAGACCGAACACGCCATCACCTGGCATGTCATGACCAGTGACGTCGACGGCGGCCAGGTCATCGCCGTCGAACGGTTCGCCATCCAGCCCGACGACACTGCGTTCTCGTTGAATGCCCGCTGCTACGAGGCGGCACTGGGGTCGTTTCCGGCAATCGTCCAGAGCATCGTCGACAACACCCTGTCGCCCGAACCGCAGCCCGACGACGAGCGGCGGGTCTTCCGGCGGTACGAGCGTCCGATCGTGGTGTTCGACCCGACGCAGGATGCGTCCACGTTCGCCCGAGCCACCCGCTCGGTCGCACTCGGTCATCGCATGCGCAACACGATGGGCGCCTCCCACCTCGTTGTCGGAACGAGGCAGGTCATCGTCGACGAGGTCGGAGTTCAACCCGGCTCTGGCAGCGCTGCCGGCACCGTCGTATCCGTCGAACCGAACCTGATCATCGCCACCGTCGACGGCGACGTGGTGATCTCCGCATGCTCCACGGGCAGCGGCGTTCCGATGTCGCCTGCCGAAGCCGCGGCCCATCTCGACCTCAGTGTCGGACAGGTCTGCAGCGGGCCCGAGAGCGGTCTCATCGCACGGTTCGCCGAACTCGATCAGAGCCTCGCCCGAAGCGAACAGATGTGGCGCGAGCGACTCGCCGGCGTCGAAATCGTCACCCCATCGGTGTTCGACGCGTACGCCAGCGATGCCGCCGACGTGAGCGAAGCCACCATCGAACTTGCCGACGGCGTTGCGCCGAACCATGTGGTGGCCGCGGTCGCCGCGTGGCATCGCCGCATCGCTCGGAACACCCATTCGGTCTTCCACGTGTCGAATCAATTCGACCGCCAACGCGTCGACGAGATCGGCGCGCTGCTCGAGCATCCACTGGCAGTGTTCGAACTCGGAGAGACCACCACCTTCGACGATCTCGTCGCGCTCGCCGATGCCGAGCTCGAGACCACGACGACGCTCGGACCCTTCCTTCGTGACCTTGCCGGACGCGACCCCGAGCTCCACGGACGCGCAGCCGTTGCGCCGGTTCGGCTCGAGCTCGACAACGACCACGATTCGCCGGCCCCGTCATTCACCGACCCTTCGACCGTGCTGGTCATCTCGATGTGCCAGGACTCCGCACGACTCGTGCTCCGTTCGTCCCACATCGACACTGCGGGTCTGGCGCGCATCGCCGCCCAGATCGACGCCGTACTGGTCGGCGGACTCGCTGCGCCCGAAACGCCGATCAGCGCACTCCGAATCATGGGCCCGGCCGAAACCGAGGCACTCGACGCGATCAATGCCACCTCGATGGACTACGACCGGTCGGCCACGATCGATTCGTTGTTCGACGCCAGGGTCGCTCTGGCGCCGAACGCACCTGCGTTGTCGTCGGGTAGCCATACCCTCACCTATCGCGAGCTGCATGACGCATCGACCGCGTTCGCGCAGCGGCTGCGCGACGCCGGAGTTGCGTCGGGTGACCTCGTCGGCATCGCGGTCGACCGCGGGATCGACATGGTCGTCGCCGTCCTCGCCACACACCAGTGCGGCGCCGCATACGTGCCGCTCGACCCCACGTATCCCGCCGACCGCCTGGCGTTCATGATCAGCGACAGCGGACTCCGTACGGTCGTGGCCGAGCCCGGAGCAACGATCCTCGACGACGTCACGGGAGTCACCGTCGTTCACCCGTTCGCCGACGGGCAGACCGAGGCGCAGGCGCCGACGGAACGCGTCGCCGCGGCGCACTCGTCGGACGACCTGGCGTACGTCATCTACACGTCGGGCTCGACCGGCACGCCGAAGGGCGTGATGTTGGAGCACCGCAACGTCGTGAACTTCTTCGCGGCGATGGACGACGTCATCGACCACGATCCGCCTGGCGTCTGGCTGGCACTGACCAGCCTCTCGTTCGACATCTCGGTTCTCGAGCTGCTGTGGACCTTCACCCGTGGGTTCCACGTCGTGCTGAAGGCGGACAGCGGCCTGAAGGGAACCAAGACGGCTGTCAAGGCGAGGCGCGGGCCCCGTCGCCCGGTGTCGATGAGCATGTTCTACTTCGCCGCCGGCGAGGACCAGGCGGGAGACGGCTATCGCCTCTTGTTGGACAGTGCCCGGTTCGCCGACCGCCACGGCTTCGAAGCGGTCTGGACACCCGAGCGGCACTTCCACGCGTTCGGCGGGTCGTACCCCAACCCGAGCGTCACAGGCGCCGCGCTCGCGGCAATCACCGACCACGTGCACATCCGGGCCGGCAGCGTGGTTGCGCCACTGCACTCTCCGGCGCGAATCGCCGAGGAGTGGGCTGTCGTCGACAACATCTCCGGAGGCCGCGTGGGCATCTCGTTCGCGGCCGGATGGCAGCCGAACGACTTCGTCCTGAACCCTGGCGCCTACGCCAACGCCCGCGAATCGCTGCCGGAGATCATCGACACCGTCGAGCGGCTCTGGCGCGGCGAAACCATCCAGATGCCGGGTCACGACGGCGAACCGGTCGACGTCCGCACACTGCCCCGGCCGGTTCAGCCGAGCTTGCCGGTCTGGCTCACCTCTGCAGGTTCGCCCGCCACCTTCGAGCGGGCCGGAACGCTGGGCGTCAATGTGCTCACGCACCTGCTCGGCCAATCGATCGAACAGCTCACCGAGAACATCGGCCGGTATCGGTCCGCCTGGACGGCCGCCGGACACGAGGGCGAGGGTCGCGTCACGCTGATGTTGCACACCTACCTCGACCGTGACACCGCAGTCGCGAAGCAGACTGCTCACGAGCCGATGAAGGGGTATCTCAGCACCGCCGTGGGTCTGCTCAAGAACATGGCATCGTCGTTCCCCACACTGGCAGGTGGCGGCAAGGATGCCGACGAGGCGTTCAAGTCGCTCACGTCCGACGAGATGGATCAGCTGCTCGAGATGGCAGCGACGCGATATCTCGAGACGAGCGGTCTGTTCGGGAATCCCGACGGGGCAGTCGATCTCATCGAGGACTGCTCGACTGCGGGGGCCGACGAGATCGCCTGCCTGATCGACTTCGGTGTCGACACCGACCTCGTGCTCAACTCCCTCGATCTGCTCGCGGAGGTGAAGACCCGGCTCGACGAGGCGCGTATCGCCGACTCCGACACGAGCATCGAGCCGGTCGACGAATTGGCGAGCGACGCGTCGTTCGCGGAGCTCGCCGCTCGTTATAGCCCGACCCATGTGCAGTGCACACCGTCGCTGGCCACGATGTTGCTGGCCGACCCTGCCGACCGCATTGCTCTGGCCGACGTTCGTCACCTGATGCTCGGCGGCGAGGCGCTGCCGACCGCGATGGCGGCAGAACTCACCACGCTGCTCGCCGGTCGGCTCACGAACATGTACGGTCCGACCGAGACCACCATCTGGTCGCTCGTCCACGAGATCGACTCGGCTCCGACCGGGTCGGTTCCCATCGGTAAGGCGATCGGGAACAACACGATATTCGTCCTCGACGAGCAGGGCGAACGGGTGCCCGTGGGTGTGTTCGGTGAACTCCACATCGGCGGCGATGGTGTCGCCCGTGGCTACCACGATCGTCCCGAGCTCACGAAGGACCGCTTCGTCGAACGCGAGGACCATGGCGTGATGTACGCAACCGGTGATGTGGTTCGTGTCCGGGCCGACGGCGTCGTCGAGTTCGCCGGTCGCGCGGACCACCAGGTGAAGATCCGCGGGCACCGCATCGAGCTGGGCGAGATCGAGTCGGTGCTCGACCGGCACACCGACATCGTCCAGTCCGTGGTGATCGCTCAACCGTCGACCGCCGGCGATCCGCTGCTGGTCGCGTTCGTGCTCAACCGCGACCACGTCGATCTCGACGAGTCGTCGGCGCGGGCGCTGGTGAGCGCGACCCTGCCCGATGCGATGGTGCCGAGCCGGTTCATCCGACTCGACGCCTTCCCGCTCACCCCGAACGGCAAGATCGACCGCACGGCGCTGCTCAACGACGTCGACCGCTACAGCAACGCATCGGCCGGGCCCACCGCCGACCTCGACGACGACACCGAGCAGATGGTGGCCGACATCTGGTCGGCCGAGCTGCGACGGGGTGTCGGGCGCGACGACAACTTCTTCGAGATCGGCGGCAACTCCTTGCTCGCGGTCAGCGTGTTCCGCAAGATCACGACGGCGAGCGGCGCATCACTCGCGTTGACCGACGTGTTCCGGTACCCGACGATTCGCACATTCGCAGCACACCTGTCCACATCGAACGGGCAGGGCGGAGGCGCCCGCGACGGAGTATCCGATGCCGGCGGGCAGACCGAAGTTCCGAGCGGTCTCGACCGCGGCGAGCGCCGACGGCGGGCCATGGCTCGGCGGAGCGGCAACTGAACCACGGATAATCTGATCGATTACTAGGCGGCGACCCTTCATGACCAACGAACCACCCATCGTTCCGGATCCGGACGACCTGCTCGAGACCGACATCGCCATCGTCGGCATGGCGGGTCGGTTCCCTGGCGCTTTCGACGCAGAGGAACTGTGGACCCGGGTGCGGAACGGCGACGACTGTCTCGTCGACCTCGATGCCGATGAATTGATCTCCAAGGGCGTACCGGCGGCGACCGTGTCGTCACCCGACTATGTCCGTCGCACCGGCATCGTCGAGGCGGTCGACATGTTCGATCCGGGCTTCTTCGGGATCGGCAAGCGAGATGCCGCGATCATGGACCCGCAGCATCGTCTCTTCATGGAGTGCGTCTGGGAGGCGCTCGAATCGTCGGCCCACACACCCGAGGGGTTCGGCGGATCGATCGGCCTGTTCGGCGGATCGGGCATGAACACGTACCTCCTGAACAACCTGCTCACGAACCCGAACATCCTCGAGCAGCTCGGCTGGTTCCTGCTCCGTCATACGAGCAACGACAAGGACTTCCTGACGACCACCGCGTCGTACCGTCTCGGTCTCCACGGCCCGTCGGTCAACGTGCAAACGGCGTGCTCCACATCGTTGGTCGCTCTCCACCTCGCCGCACAGAGCCTGCTGTCGTTCGAGTGCGACATGGCGCTCGCCGGCGGCGTCACACTGGAATTTCCGCACGGCGTCGGCTACGAGTATCGAGAAGGCGAGGTGCTGTCGCCCGACGGTCACTGCCGTGCCTTCGACGAGCAGTCTGGCGGCACCGTGCTCACGGGAGGTGTGGCGGTGGTGGCATTGCGTCGCCTCACCGATGCGTACGCCGACGGCGACCCGATCCTTGCGGTGGTCAAGGGATCGGCGATCAACAACGATGGCGCTCGCAAGGTGGGCTACCTCGCGCCGAGCGTCGACGGGCACGCCGACGTGGTGAAGGAGGCACTCGCCGTCTCTGGAATCGATCCGCGGACGATCGGGCTGATCGAGGCACATGGCACGGGCACTGCCGTCGGTGATCCCATCGAGGTCGCGGCGTTGACCGAGGCGTTTCGCTCGGGCACCCAAGACAACGGCTTCTGTCGTCTGGTGTCGACCAAGCCGAACATCGGCCATCTCGACACGGCCGCCGGTACGGCCAGCGTCATCAAGGTCGTGCAGGCATTGCGACATCGAATCCTGCCCCCGTTGGCGAACCACACGGCGCCGAGTCCGCTCATGGGCATCGAGACCACGCCGTTCGTGGTGTCAGGAAGCGAGGCGCCTTGGGAGTCGACCGGTCCACGTCGGGCCGGCATCAGCTCGCTGGGCGTCGGCGGCACGAATGCACACGTCATCGTCGAGGAAGCGCCGGCCTATGCGCCCACACCCGACGCACAGGGCGAGCAGTTGCTCGTGCTGTCGGGGCAGAGCCGCGACGCGGTGAAGGACGGTTCGCAACGACTCGCGAGTTTCCTCGATGCCGAGCCCGACACGAACCTCGCCGACGTCGCACACACCCTCTTGACCGGGCGGCGCGCGATGCAGTGGCGCCGTGTCGTCACAGCGCGCGATCTCGGCGAGGCCGCCGAGGCGCTGCGTTCGAACGACCGCCGACGGACCTACACGGCCGAGGTGTCCGACGACAGGCCCAACATCACGTTCATGTTTCCGGGCGGAGGCGCCCAGTACGTCGGGATGGGAGCCGGCCTCGACGAACGATTCGAGGTCTTCCACCAGATCCGTTCCGAGGGTGCAGCGATCGTCCGCGATGCGGGCGGACCCGATCTCGATGAACTCTTCGGTGTCGACGCGGACGACGAAGCGCTTCGTCAGGCGACCGCATCGCTGCCGGCAGTGTTCATCACCTCGGTGGCCCTCGCTCGTCAGTGGATGGCCTGGGGTGTCGAGCCCGATTCGATGATCGGACACAGCCTCGGTGAGTACGTCGCCGCCCATCTCGCCGGCGTGCTTTCGTTCGAAGACGCACTCGCCCTCGTCATCAACCGCAGCATCCTCATCGAGAACGTGTCCGGCGACGACGCGGCGATGCTCGTGGTGCCGCTTGCCGAGTCCGATGTGGTTGCCCGACTGCCAGCAGCACTGTCGCTCGCCACGGTGAACGCAGACGACGAGTGCGTGGTCGCCGGCCCGGCAGCTGTGGTCACCGAGTTCAATACCGCGCTTGCGGAAGCAGGCGTGGTCGCCACCCTGATTCCCATCGCTGCCGCTGGTCACAGCTCGATGCTCGACCCGATTCTCGATGCGTTTCTGACGACCGTCGAGTCCGTGACGCTCAATCCTCCCGATCGTCGTTATCTCTCGAACCTCAGCGGCACCTGGATCACCGCCGAGCAGGCCACCGATCCCAAGTATTGGGTGCAGCACCTCCGTCACACGGTCAGATTCAACGACTGCGTGTCGGCGGTGCTCGACGAGGGCGCGACGGTGTTCGTCGAACTCGGGCCGGGCCAGTCACTCTCGTCGTACGTACGTCGCACCGCTCGTGCCGACGGAGCGATCTCGGCTTTGCGTCACCCGAACGACGATGTCGACGACACCGCGTTCACGTTGAATGCGTTCGCACGACTCTGGACACACGGCATCGACATCGACCTCGCCCGCTTCACGGGTGAGAACCGGCGACGCCTTCGGCTGCCCACGTACGCATTCCAGCGCGAGCGATTCTTCATCGAGCCCGGAGAGAGGCTCGCAATCACCGCACCGGGTGCCTCCGTTTCGTCCGGACTCGCTGTGGCTGCTGCTGCGACCGGGCCGGTGCGGATCGAGTCGATCGACGACATGATCTGGACACCGACGTGGGTTCCGGCTGCGCCCCTCGTGGCCACCACCGAGACTCGCCGCTGGGTGCTCATCGGCGACGATGAGCTCGCACAGTCGGCACTCGCCGAGCTGACGAGCCGCGGCCTCGACGTCGTTCGGGTTCCGGCGTGGCCGGAGGACGGATCCGTGCTCGACGACCGACCCACCACCGCAGTCGTCTTCGGCTCGTCCACGTCCACGTCGCCGATCGGCCAGCCGTACGAGTCTTCGCTGCGTCGCTGGCTCGGAGACGCGCCGTCTGCCATCAGAGCGTTGGCATCCACCAACGATGGTGGCCGCGTCGTCGCCGTCACCCGCGGGGCGCTTGCCGTCGCAGGCACGGCGACACGGCCGAACGATGCTTTGGCGCTGGGCGCGGTCCTCACTGCTCCCGGCGAGTATCCGAGCATCCAGACCGCGCTCGTCGATCTCGACCCGAACCTGCCGACGACGCCATCAGATCTGGTCGACGAACTGCTCGGCGCTTCCGGCGTCGTCGCCCGCCGAGGTGACGACCGTCTCACGAACGATCTCGCACGCACCCCGATGGCTGCTGCCGCGGCAACCGGCTTCGAGCAGGGCGGCACGTACATGGTCACCGGCGGACTCGGCGGCATCGGCTACGAGATCGCCACCCATCTCGCGACCGAATACCAGGCGAATCTGGTGCTGATCGCGTCGCAGTCCGTGCCGAGCGGCGAAGAACGTGAGCGATACCTGCAACATCACAGCTACGACGACCCGACGTGCCGGCGGATTCGGCACGTCGAGAAGCTCGAGCAACTCGGCGTCAAGGTCGTCGTGGTCGCGGCAGACACCGCTGATCCCGATCGGATTCGTGCAGCTCTCGATGATGCCGAACGCCAAGTGGGTCCTCTCACGGGGGCCGTTCACGCTGCCGGCCGGCTGCGCGACCGGCTCCTCGAAACCGCCACGTTCGACGACCACGAGTACGTGATCGCGCCGAAGGCGCGTGGCGCGCTCATCCTGGCCGACGAACTCCAGCGGCGCGGCGCACAACTCCTGGTACTCATCTCGTCGACGAGTACCTACCTCGCTCCCGGAGGTCAGACCTCATACGTCGCGGCCAACGCCGTGCTCGACTCGCTCGCCGGTCAGCGTGAGCAACTGCGCATCGCAACGCTCAACTACGGCGTGTGGGCCGGGGTCGGTATCGCGGCCGATGTCGCCCGACGTCAACACTTGGCCCTCTCCGATGGCACACCGATCGACCATCCCGTGTTCAGCGAGCTCGCTACTACCCGTCATGGCGAGATCGAGCTCAACGGCCGGCTGTCGACCGACCATCAGTGGATCGTCGATCAACATCGCAGCGAAGCCGGCATCGCCGTGCTTCCGGGAACCGGACATCTGCAGCTCCTGCTCGACGCCGCCGGGCTGGCCGGTCTGTCACCGGCAAGGCTCAGCAACGTCACGTTGCTCGAACCGCTCGTGGTTCCCGATGATCGCCCCGTCACCATACGCGTGGTCGTCGGTACGGCCGATGGCAACGATCGATCCATCCGCCTCGACAGCGACGGTGGCAACCGGCGGGTATGGACCACGCACAGCGAAGCTTCGGTGAGCGCGGCCGCCGACGACGTGCCCGACACCGACATCGATGCGTTGATGTCGCGACTCGAGCTCGACGACATCGACCCGCTCGAGACGCCACGCAGCCACCTCCTCTTGGGAGACCGTTGGGACTGCCTGGTCGACGCGCGCCGGAGCGACACCGAGTCGGCGGGTCACCTGCGCATGACACAGCCCTCCGAGGCCGAGGCCTGGTCAGCACATCCCGGGTTGGTCGACGTCGCGACGGCGTTCGGCGTCGTCCTCGCCAGCGGCAATGCCATCGGCAAACTGGCGGTGCCGATCGGGTACGACCAGGTGACGTTGCACCGACCCGTACCAGCCGAATGCGTCGTACACGCACGGCGCCAACACAGCTCGACGGACGACGTTCTCCGCGTCGACATCGACCTGCTCACCCAGTCGGGTGAGATCACGTTGCGTATCGACGGATTGCAGCTGCATCCCATCGACGACCCGTCCGCACTCGGCATCACTCTCGAACCCGACACCTCGAACGGTGGTGCGCACGTTGCTCCGCTCCTCGCACTCGCGGACGGGCTCGGGTTCCACACCGACGACGGCATGGAGGTGCTCGAACGCCTGGT
>JBBKWQ010000114.1:0-20957 GCA_037969115.1 Ilumatobacteraceae bacterium | reverse complement strand
CCACATCGACGCCGACGATCTCACCGATCTCGCGGGCAAGGCCCGCCAGGCCGACCAAACCAACGTCGTTGCTCAGGTCGACGAGCAGGTCGACATCACTCTGCTCCGTGTCCTCACCGCGCGCCACGCTCCCGAAAACCCGCACGTTGGTTGCACCACGCCGAGCAGCAGCCTCAATCACCGCCCGACGGTGCCGGCGAAGGCGTCGTCCGAGTGATGTGTCGGGAAGCCCCCGCCGGAGGGTCGCCGAAGGCCGCACTTCCACCACGAGGTCGTGGCCGGCCGCCTCGACGAGCTTGGTCAACATCGCCAGCCCGGGCTCGCGTCGATCCGTCTCATAGGCACTGATTACGGATTGCGCTACCGCCGCTCGACGCGCCAACTCCGTCTGCGACAGTCCAGCCCGCTGGCGAGCCTCACGTATCAACGTCCCAGAAGTCACAACCAGACCCTATCACTGATTGTCTATGCGCACTGGTGCTTGCACCGTGGCCAGCAGCAGGGCCGACGCGGGCCTTCCTAGAGTTCTCCTGGGTCCGGCGAATGCGGCGTTCTCGAGTTGTCTGCTGCTTGGCGTCTTCGACCCAGCAGATGAACTCGTTCCGGGCCAGTGGCGTGATGTCGGTCCAGGCATGGAGCGCCACCCCACCAACCGCAGCGACACCGGCGCGAACGCACCGACCGCGTCGACGCCACCGGACGCGCCACCCTGCGCCACAACGGCCGACTCCACCACATCGACATTGGCCGCGCCGACACCCGGCCAACCCATCGCGTTGCTCATCCAAACAACCTCGCCATCGGTACCAGGCACACCACCATCGGCGAGTTGCTCCGCCACCTCACCGTCGACCCAACACGCAACTACCACCCAACCGGGAACTCCGGGAAACCACCCCAAGAACGCAAAAACCCGACTCGCGTAATGAGACCAACCGTGGGTGTCCGGCTCGCCAGATTCGATCCTCCACGCCAAGGGCTTCCACTTTTTGAGATAGTTGGGCATGATCTATCTCATTCCTGCGGGGCTGATCGCGTTGCTGGGCGTGCTCTTGCTGGTTCGAAGCGCTCAGCAGGGCGCCGAACTTCTCGATGCTGCGCCGCCCAAGAGGTCAGCCGAAGCGGCGCCGACCCCTCACACAGCGTCGTCGACGGACACGAACCCAGCAGTCCCACCCCGCGACTTCGACCGCGAGAACTACATGCTGGTCTCGAAGAGAATCGCGCGTCGGGGAGAGTCCAGGGCCGGAACCCTCGACTTCTTCGGCTACCTCGTCAGCACGCTCGCAACACTCGTCGTTGTCGTTGTAGCAATCTTCGCGGGAGACTCCAACGAGACGTTGACCGCAGATGAACGTGTCCTGGTCGCCCTCACAACGGGCGGGGCAGTACTGGGTCTAGTAGCGGTGGCAGCCATACTCTTTGGCTTCGGCGCACTCGTCAGAAACACCTCCCGCATCTTGTCGATCTCGGCGGATCGCGCCCTAGACATCCCGGCGATATCTCAGCACGAGTGAACCCGATGAGATTCGCGGACATCGGCTGACCTACCTGCACCTTCTCGAACCGACAACTGGCGACTCCCCGGGTGATGAGAAGATGTGGTGTCGGAGGGGGGACTTGAACCCCCACGCCCATAAATAGGGCACTAGCACCTCAAGCTAGCGCGTCTGCCATTCCGCCACTCCGACGTGGTGTCTCGACGTTACCGCCGCGACGATGGATGCTCCAACAGCGATCTCAGTAGCTGACCAGCAGGAAGCTGAGCGCGACCACCGAGAAGATCCAGAGCAATGAGAACACGAACGTGATGCGGTTCAGGTTGCGCTCAGCGGCCGACGAACCGAGGGCCGCGCCACCGCCGCCACCGAACATGTCGGACAGACCGCCGCCACGTCCACTGTGGAGCAGGATGCCCGAGATCAGGCCGATGATCGACCCGAGGTTGATGACCACCATGATGTACAGAACCACGTCACGCACGGTCGACAAGCCTACCGGGTACGACTCGATTCGGGATGCCAGCGCCTACGCCGATACAGCCACGTCGGCGCCACACTCTCGCCAGGCCGCAGCATCTCGAACATCCCCAGGTCCTCGCCCAGATCCCCCAACAACTCGTCGAGCGCATCGAATTCCTCGGAACTCTCCAGCTGGTCGACGAGCAGATACTTCCGACGACCCACCACCAGTGCCAGCCCACCAGGAACCAGGTTCCGCTCGAACTTGGCGAACGACAGCGACGGGCGCGTGCGCGTGAACTGTCTCGCTTTGTCCCACGAGATGTATTGCGACCGCAACATCATCCGGCGAAGAACGCCACGACGATCGAACCGGGCAGACACCGGGAAGTCGAACATCGTGATTGCCAGTAGCACCAGACCCACGATGAGGATGATCGACGGCACGATCCGCCACCCGGCATTCAATACGCCCAGACCCCCCGCCACGCTCACCACAACGCCGGCGAGTAGCGCAGTGATGATGCCACGCCATGACGAATGGATCGTCAACGAGTCCCCATCGGTGCGGTCCACGTGCGGCGACACGACGACGACCCACCGCTCCCCGACTGATCAGGTGGAGACGACGTCGGCAGTGCGGCCCAACGCTTCAACCCGATCGAGCAACGATTCGCCCTGGAGCAGCGTGAAGTGGCAGGCCACGTTATGGCCCTGACTGACACTCTGTAGCGGCGGCTCCTCGGCCCGGCAAATATCCTGCGCAATCGGGCAACGCGTGTTGAACCGGCACCCTGGCGGAGGGTTGGCCGGGCTCGGTACATCGCCCTGGAGGATGATCCTTTTCCGTGCCCGCTCACGGTGCGGGTCGGCCACCGGAACTGCGGATAACAGCGAGTGGCTGTACGGGTGCCCGGGCGCCTCATAGAGTGCGTCTCGGCTCGCCACCTCGACGATCTTGCCGAGATACATCACGGCAACACGATCGCTCGCATGGCGTACCACCGACAGGTCGTGGGCGATGAAGATGAAGCTCAGGTTGAACTCCTCCTGCACCTCGTCGAGCAGGTTCAACACCTGCGCCTGGATGCTCACGTCGAGCGCCGACACCGGCTCGTCGAGCACGATCACCGCCGGTCGGAGGGCAAGCGAACGGGCGATCCCGATGCGCTGACGCTGACCGCCGGAGAACTCGTGCGGATACCGGTTCCCGTGCTCGGGCAACAGACCGACCCGCTTCAGCAGATCACCCACACGATCGGCAGCCTCCTTCTTGGCCACGCCGTGAATACGCATCGGCTCGCCCACGATGTCGCGAATCGGCAGACGCGGGTTCAACGACGCATACGGGTCCTGGAACACCATCTGCAAATGGCGGCGAAGCTCGCGCAACCGGCCCTTGGACGCCTGCGTGACGTCTTCGTCGCCGTACATGACGCGGCCGGACGTCGGCTCGATCAAGCGCAACAACGACCGTCCGAGCGTGCTCTTCCCGCAACCCGACTCGCCGACCACACCGAGGGTCTCCTCGGGATACAACTCGAAGCTGACATCGCTGACGGCCTGGACGGCGCCGACCTCCCGCCGGAAGACACCAGCGTGAATCGGGAACTCCTTCACCAGATGTTCGACCCGTAACAACGGGGTGACCGAGAAACTCGAACCACTGTTGACGGAGGATCCCGCAGCCGAAGGTGCGGTGCTGTCGATCGTGACGTCGCTCATGCGATCGCGGCCTCCAACGCCTCGATGTCGGCGACACGATGGCAGCGACTCGCATGCGTCGAATCGATCCGGACGAACTGGGGTTCCTGCTCTGCGCACAGGTCGACGGCCATCGTGCATCGAGGCCGGAACGGACACCCCGACGGCGGATTCAACAAGCTCGGCGGGTTGCCGGGAATCGGTTCGAGCATGTCCTTCACGGTTTCGAGATCGGGAATCGAATCGAGCAGCGCTCGGGTGTACGGATTGCGCGACCGGTAGAAGATCTCGTCGATCGTTCCCGTCTCCATGAGGCGGCTCGCGTACATCACCTGCACTCGATCGGCCGTGCCGGCCACCAGACCGAGGTCGTGGGTGATCAGCATGATTGCTGAGCCGGTCGCCTGCTGCACGTCATGCAACACCTCCATCACCTGCGCCTGCACGGTGACGTCGAGCGCCGTGGTCGGTTCGTCGGCGATGAGCAACTTCGGATCGTTCGAGATCGCCATGGCGATCATCGCCCGCTGACGCATGCCGCCGGAATACTCGTGCGGATACTGCGAGGCTCGTCGCTTGGGTTCGGGAACACCGACCAGGTCGAGCAGATCGACGGCCTGCTTCCACGCGGCCTGCTTCGACACCGAATTGTGAATGCGAATCGCCTCGACGATCTGGGTGCCGACCGTGAACACCGGATTCAGCGCGGTCATCGGGTCTTGGAAGATCATGGCGATCTCGTCGCCACGGATGGACCGCATCTCGGCCTCGGGAATCTCGAGGAGATCTCGTCCGTCGAACATCACCGAGCCGGTGATCCTCGTCGACGCGGGGTGCAGCCGCATGAGCGCCAACGCCGTGACCGACTTGCCGGATCCCGACTCGCCCACGACCGACAGCACCTCACCGGGGTAGATCTCGAACCCGACATCGGTGACTGCCTGGACCACGCCGGCCTTCGACGGAAACCCGACGGTCAGGCCTTCTACCTTCAACAGAGGTTCCGCCACGCTCAGCCCTTCTCGGTCCGGGTCTTCGGATCGAGAGCGTCGCGCAGACCGTCACCGAGGAAGTTCACACACAACACGATCAGCACGATCAAGATGCCTGGAGTGAGCACTCGCAGGGGATCGTCGTCGATCTTGCTCTTCGCGTCGGCAACCAGTGTGCCGAGCGACGAGTCAGGGGGCTTGACGCCGAAGCCGAGGAACGACAGCGTGCTCTCGAGCACGATCACCCCACCGACCAGCAGCGTGACCTCGACTGCGATCGCGCCCACCACGTTCGGCAAGATGTGTCGGAAGATGATGCGCGGGTGCGACGCGCCGGATGCCCGCGCGGCCATGACATACTCCTGCTCCTTGATGCCGAGGACGACCCCTCGCACCACGCGGGCTATTCGTGTCCAGAGCAGCGCAGAAAGCACGAGTGCGAGTTTCCACCAGGTCGCACCGAACTTCAGTGCGAACACCGAGAGCACGATCAGGCCGGGCACCACGAGCAGCAGGTTGATGAGCTGTGCGATCAAGCTGTCGACGCCGCCGCCGAAGTAGCCGGCCACCGCCCCGAGCAGGGCACCCAACGTGGTGGCCAGGAGCGCGCCGAGCAGACCGATGCGCATCGAGTATCGACCGCCCTGGGCGGTGCGCACGAAGAGGTCGCGCCCCAGCTCGTCGGTGCCGAACCAATGGTCGAGCGACGGTCCGAGCGAGCGATCGGGGACGTTCGTCTGCCCGACCTCGTACTGGGTGATCATCGGGCCGACGACGAAAGCGGCCACGATCAGGACGAGACCGATGAGGCCGGCCACGGCGAGCCGGTGCCTGATGAAACGCTCCCACGCGAGCCTGCCGAACGACTTGGGTGTCTCGGAGAGTCCCTCGAGTTCGGCGGCCGCGGCGAGCGCTGCAGCCGAACGCTCGCCGTCAGACGTGGCCGTTCGCCCAGACGTTTCCGTGAGGTCCGCGCCGGGAGTCGACTCGTCGGTATCCGGCGGGTCGGACGGTGGGATGGTCAGGTCTGCCATGATCGCCTCAGTCGAATCTGATCCGCGGATCGAGGATGCCGTACATGATGTCGGCGATGAGATTGAAGACCACGGTGATCACGCCGGTGAAGATCACGATGCCGAGAATCATGTCGAGGTCGGATTTCGGCAAGGCTCGGATGAAGGCGGGGCCGAGACCCGGCCACGAGAAGATCGATTCGGTCACCACCGAACCGCCGAGCAGCACAGAGAACCCCAGTGCCCACAGCGTGACGAGTGGAATCAGCGCGTTGCGCAGTGCGTGTCGCCACACCACGGTCCGTTCGGGCAGCCCTTTGGCGCGCGCGGTACGGATGTAGTCCTGGTTCAACGTCTCGAGCATCGATGCCCGCCCGAACCGGGAATCGGCCGCGATTCCCAGGATCGCCAACGACATCACGGGCAACGCGATGTCTCGCAGCAACCCGAAGAAGTTGTCGCCGGTCTTGCGTCCGGTGTTGAATGGTTTGACACCGAACCAGTTCTCGAACTGGACGGCGAAGATGTTCTGAATCACCAAAGCCAGCACGAACGACGGCATCGCGAGGCCTAGGAAGCTGAGCCCGGTGAAGAAATAGTCGCCCTTGCTGTACTGGCGGCTGGCGGAGTACACGGACAGCAGGAGCGCGAACAGCGCACCGATCAAGAACGCCGGAATCGCGATCAGCGCCGTGTTCCAGCCGCGGGTGATCAGGATCTCGCTCACCGGCTCGCCGATGGTGTTCGACTGACCGAGGTCGCCGCCGATGGCGTCCTGGAACCACAGGAACGGACGCAGCCAGATGCTCGTGTCGAGGTTGTAGACCTCGGTGATGCGATCGAAGCCCTCTTGGCAGCGCGGCAGGCAGAGGTAGAACTCGGATCGCGGATCGTTGGTGGCCGACACACCGACATGTACGAGGTACAGCGCCAGAAACAGCAACGGAATCGTTGCGAGGATGCGACGGACGATGTAGGCGAACACTGCCGGTCACCTTAGACGATCGATCCCTTCGGAGCGAACAAACGAGAATGGCCCCGGCGCATCACGCCGGGGCCATTCTCGATTAGTGCTGGTTGATCAGCTGATCAACGTGGTACTCAGCCGACGAACGAGAAGTCGACGGCGTTGGTCAACGGACCTGCGCCCTGAGCGTCGGGAGCGACGCCGGCGGATGCCAGAGCCGAGGTGAAGCCGTAGAACGAAGGCTTCTGGGTGAGCGGCAACATGAACAGACCGTTCGGGTCGACCGTGAGGGTCGTCACGTACGTGTCGAGCGTGTTGTAGCAAGCGGCGCGCTCGTCGTTGTCGACGGTTGCGTCGCACTCGTCAGCCTTGGCGTCGAACTCCGGGTTGTTGTAACCGTACGGGTTGTTCTCGCCGCCACCGCGGTACGAAGCGGTCTGGCCGCCGGGCCACGGTCCACCGACCCATGCGAACTGGGTGATGTCCCAGATATCGCAGTTGCCTTCTGCACCACCACTGGTGGCACAAGCGATGGCGTCGGCGGAGAACGGAACCTCACCGAAGTAGGCGCCACCCTCGACATTGTCGATCTGGATGTCGATGCCGGCCTTGAGCATCTGAGCCTGGATCAGCTCCTGCTGGATCTCGCGGAGACGGTTGCCACCAGTGGTACCGACCCGCAACGTGAGCACGCCGTCTTCAGGGTGCTCGTAGATGCCATCGGCGTTTTGGGTGTAACCGGCAGCCTCGAGGGAAGCCATCGCGCTGTCGGCGTCGCCTGCGCCATATCCGGCGTCGCCGGCATGGTTCTCGTAGGTCGACTGGTTCGACAACCAGTAGGTGTTGCCCAGACCCTCGGCCGGCAGTGAATCGCCGAACAGGGGTGTGTAGAGGCCAGCCATCACTTCGGACTTGTCCATGGCGAAGGCGAGTGCCTCACGAACCTCGGGCTTGCCGAGGTGGGCGTTGTTGAGGTTGAGACCCCAGTGCTCGAAGACCGGGCCGGCCGACGATGCGACCGTGAAGTCGGCGCTGTCGGCGAGCTGCTCGAATGCGAGCTGCGGCTGGGTCATGACGATCTGCGCCTCGCTGGCGAGCAGCGCGTTGATCTGCGCATCGGTGTCGGTGACGAAGTTGATCTGCACGCCATCGACCGACGCAACACCCTTGTTCTGGGAATCGGGGCTGTTCGAGCCGTTGTAGCTGTCGTTGCGCACCATGTTGAGCTGCACACCCTTTTCCCACGAATCGAACGTCATCGATCCGGAGGACGGGATGACGGCGCCATCGACCATCCAGTCACGCAATGCGGTGTTCAACGCAGCGGCGGCTTCGGCCGGATCTGCGGGGAAGACGTGCATCGGGTAGACCTCGTTGAGCACACCCTGGTAACCGGCGTAGAAGGCCGACCACGTGATGGCGAACTCTGTCGGGCTCGCCACGGCGATGTCGGTGATGGTGTCGTAGCCGGTGCGATCGCCGAGGAGGTAGATGTAGTTGGGGTTGCCCTCTTCATCTTCGCCGTCGGCGGCCATGAAGGACTCGAAGGTCCACTTCACGTCGTCGGCCGTGAGGTCGTCGCCGTCGCTCCAGACGAGGCCGTCGCGCAGGACGTAGCTCCCGGTGAACGTGCCGTCGCCGTTGTCGACCATGTCGACGTCCTGGGCCAGCAGCTCGGGGTAGTACTCGGTACTGCCGGAGATGCCATGCAGACCCTCGATCAGCGCGGAGCGGATCCACGACGTGATCGACAGGTTGTTCTCGGGATCGTCGAGGTGCAGGTCGGGCGGCTCCTGCTCGTGTGCCCAGATCAGCGTGCCGCCGGCGGCGCCCTCGGTCGGGGCCTCGGTGGTCTCGGTCATTTCGTCCGTGGTCTCGGTCGCAACCGTGTCCTCGGTCGTTTCGTCCGTGGTCTCGGTGGCGGTGGTATCACCAGTGGTGTCGGATGTCTCGGCGTCGTCATCACTACCGCCACAGGCGGCGAAGATGAGTGACGCTGCGGCAACCGACGCAAGAAGCTTTGTACTCCTGCGGGTCGTCTTCACGAAGGTTCCTCCTCAAAGGATTGATGGAGGGAGGTAGTAGATGCCAAGGAAAGCTGAGGGGCTCGAACATTCGACGACAACGGACGAGGTCCGCCGGCTGATGACTGCTTGATTCCTTCGTTCGACCTTGGCAAACGCTCGATTTGTCCTCCCCGATCAAATCGGCTGGGACAACCTTAGCAGCGGGTACAGCGAGAGAGGTAGCACCTTCGTTTCAGATCAGCGACGGAGTGGAGTGAATGTTCCGGTGCTCAGGGTGCTGCGAGCTGCACGATGCGCGCGAACTCGTCGGGATCGAGGCTTGCGCCACCCACGAGAGCACCGTCGACGTCGGGCTGTGCCATGAGCTCCTCGGTCGTGCCGGCTTTCACCGAGCCGCCGTATTGGACGCGCACCGATGCGGCGGCGTCGGCCCCCCAGTTGGCTGCCACGGTGTTCCGAATCGCGGCACACATGGATTGGGCGTCGTCGGCCGTGGCGGTCTTCCCGGTGCCGATCGCCCAGATCGGTTCGTACGCGATCACGAGTGACGCAACCTCGTCGGGCTTGCGGCCGTTCAGCCCGGCGGTGACCTGCCCCAACACCTTCGCCTCGGTCTCACCGGCTTCACGCTCGTCGAGCGTTTCCCCCACACACATGATGGGGAGCATCGAGTGCTTCAGGATCGCGGTCACCTTGTTCGCCACCATGTCGTCGGTCTCACCGAACAGCTCACGGCGTTCGCTGTGGCCGCACACCACGTACTTCACGTCGAGCTTCGACAGGAACAGCGGCGACACCTCGCCCGTGAACGCACCCTTCGCTTCCCAATGACAATGCTGGGCCCCCAGCAACAGTTCGAGACCGTCGGCCTCGATCACGGTCTGCACGCTGCGAATGTCGGTGAACGGTGGGTGCACGCTCACGTCGACGAGTTCGAACGTCTCCCTCGGGATCGAATAGTGCAGCTTCTGCACCGTCTGGATCGCCTCGAAGTGATTGAGGTTCATCTTCCAGTTGCCAGAGATGAGCGGCTTTCTTGGCATGTGCGAGTTCGTCATGTGCGAGCTCCTGACGCGTTGGGGGCCGAACGCAGCGCGTCCAGACCGGGCAGGTCACCGATTTCGAGCAGTTCGAGGCTCGCCCCGCCACCGGTGGATACGTGGCTGACCTCGTCGTCGAGATGGAACTGCGCCAGGGCTGCGGCCGAATCGCCGCCACCGACCACCGTGAACGCCTTGGTGTCGGCCATGGCCTGGGCGACGGTGCGTGTGCCGGCGGCGAACCGGTCGTCCTCGAACATCCCCATCGGACCGTTCCAGAACACCGTCCGTGCATCCATGATCACGTCGCTGAACGCCGCGGCCGAGCCGGGTCCGATGTCGAAGCCCTTCGAGCCGTCGGGCAGGCGCACCCCAAAGGTGGCGAACGCACCAGACGCATCGACACCCACGATGTCTTCGGGCAGATGGATCTTGTCGGCGCTCGCTTCGAGGATTCGGCGGCACGTCTCGACCTGATCGGGCTCGAACAACGAATCACCGATCGGGAGTCCCTTCGCGGCGAAGAACGTGAAACACATCGCGCCACCGATCACCAGCGAGTCGACCACTTCCAGCAACGCCTCGACCACGCCGAGCTTGTCGGAGATCTTCGCACCTCCGAGCACCGCGACGAACGGCCGTTTTGGATCGTCGCGCAGGCCGAGGAGCACATCGACCTCCTTCTCGAGCAGCCGACCCATCGCCGACCGCAACGACTTCGGCGGGCCGACGATCGACGCATGGGCGCGATGCGACGCACCGAACGCGTCGTTCACGTACAGATCGACGCCGTCGATCAGCCGAGCGACGAACTCGTCGCTGTTCGCCTCCTCCCCCGAGTCGAACCGGAGGTTCTCGAGCAGCTCGACGCCGGGTGCGAGTTCCTCCAACCGGGCGCGGACCGGGTCCATCGAGTACTTCGGATTCGGCTCACCCTTCGGTCGACCGAGATGACTCGCCGTGACCACCGACGCACCCCGACCGACCAGCCAACTGATGGTGGGCAACGCGGCACGGATGCGGAAGTCGTCGGTGATCGTCGCCGAACCGTCGTCGGCGTACTGCAAGGGCACGTTGAAATCGGTGCGAACCAACACGCGCTTGCCCGACACGTCGCCGAGGTCCTCGAGACGAGGAATGCTGGAGGTCATCGTCGACGAAGGCTCAGCGCTTCTTGGCGGCGTAGAGCGTGAGATCGACCAGACGGTTCGAGTACCCCCACTCGTTGTCGTACCAGCCGTTGACCTTCACCATCTTGCCCATGCTCATGGTGAGGCCGGCATCGAACACCGAAGAGTGCGGGTCACCCACGATGTCGCTGGACACGATCGGGTCTTCGGTGTACCTCAAGATGCCCTTGAGGTCACCCTTGGACGCCGCAGCCTTGAATGCCGCGTTGATTTCCTCGACCGACGCCTTCTTGCGCAGGTTCGCCGTGAAGTCGGTGAGTGAGCCGGTGGGCACCGGCACGCGCAACGCGGTGCCGTCGAGCTTGCCCTTCATCGACTCCATCACGAGGCTCGTCGCACGTGCGGCGCCAGTGCTCGTGGGGATGATGTTGATCGCGGCGCCACGGGCTCGGCGCAGGTCGCTGTGCGGGCCGTCGACGAGCGACTGGTCGCCCGTGTAGGCGTGCACCGTGGTCATCATCCCGTTGACGACACCGAACGACTCGTCGAGCACCTTCACGAGCGGTACGAAGCAGTTGGTGGTGCAGCTGGCGTTGGAGATGACCTTGTGCTTCTTCGGATTGAAGTTGGTGTGGTTGACGCCGTAGACGAACGTGTCGTCGGCGTTCGAGCAAGGAGCCGAGACGATGACGAGGGGCGCACCGCCGTCGAGGTGCATTCCGGCCTTGTCACGCGAGTTGAAGATGCCGGTCGACTCGATCACGACATCGACATCGAGGTCGCCCCACGGCAACGCCTTCGGATCGCGCTCCGACAGCACGCGGAGCGTGTCGTTGCCGACACGGATGCCCGTCTTGGTCGCACGGATGCTCTGCGGCAGCGTGCCGAGCACGGAGTCGTACTTCAACAGGTGCGCCATCGTGTCGAGCGATCCGAGATCGTTCACGGCGACGAAGTCGATGTCGGCCCCGCGTTGTTTGGCGGCCCGGAAGAAGTTGCGGCCGATTCGGCCGAAGCCATTGATGCCTACTCGCACGCTCATGTTGTTCGGGGTGTCCTTTCGGGAGGTCTCGCTGGATCATCGATGTGTGATCCCGCTTCGCCAAAGTAGTCGAGGGTGGTGATCGACCTGGCAGTACACGGTGTACTCAGGTCACACATTAGTCGCACCGTTCCTTGACGGTATGTAAGCGGCCCCGCGACAGCGTCGCCGACGAGCGCTCGGTCACGATCCGCCACCCACGTCACGGTGGGTCGCGCGCACGGCGATCCCGCGCTCGCGGAATCGCCTCGCCAGCTCCTCGGTCACCGCTACCGAACGGTGTCGCCCGCCGGTACAGCCGATCGCCACGGTGAGGTAGCTGCGACCCTCGGCCTGATACGACGGCAGCAGGCTCGCCAACAAGTCGTCGAAACGGTCGAGGAAGTCGGCGGTGATGCCGCGCTCGAGCACGAAGTCTCGAACGGCGGGGTCGTGCCCGGTGAGCGGTCGGAGCGCCTCGTCCCAGTGCGGGTTCGGCAGGAACCGCACATCGATCACGATGTCGGCATCGAGCGGCAGCCCGTGTTTGAACCCGAAACTCTCGACGGCCACCTGCATCTGGGTGGAACTCCCCTGGGCGAACGCACCCACGAGGCGTTCCTTCAACTGGTGCACGTTGAGCTCGGTCGTGTCGATCACCAGGTCGGCGCTGTCGCGCAGCGACTGCAGACGGTTTCGTTCGAGCTCGATCGACTCGAGCAGTCCGTCGGTCTCGTCGGCGAGCGGGTGCCGACGGCGCGTCGCGTCGTAGCGGCGAACGATCTCGGGCGTCGTCGCGTCGAGGAACAGGATCGTGACGTGGTGGCCCTCAGTGCGCATCGCCCCGACGTGCGGGAGCACGTCGGTGTGTTGACGGCCCGACACGAGAGCAAGTCGCTCGATCCCACCCCCGGGCTTCGACGCGAGCTCGACGATGGTCGGCACGAGCGACGTGGGCAGGTTGTCGACCACGTAGTAGCCCAGGTCTTCCAACACCGCCGCCGCGCCCGACCGACCTGCACCTGAAAGCCCCGTGATCAGTACGACTTCCGCCATGGGTGCACCCTATCCATCGCCCGCACGGAGCCGCAGGTAGAGCAGGCGCGGGACCGTCGCAGCTTCCAAATACTCAGGCGCACGCTCGAGGAAGCCGGGCGGCGGGGCCGGCTCGACCATCCGCTCCAGGGTGAGCCCGTGCTCGAACGCCGTGTTGAGATAGCGCGACAGCGGTCGATGGATGAATCGGATGAACACGCCGAGTTCGACCTGCTCGATGGTCTCGGACTCTTCCAGGTACGGGCCGATCCGCCAGTACTGCTCGGGTGGATCGACCATGTGGTCGTCGATCCAGCCACTGCCCGGTGTCTGCAACAGCGGATGGTTCAGGAAAAAGCAGAAGCGCGCACCCGGTTTCAACACTCGAGCGACCTCACCGATCGCAGCGTCGAGTGCATCGATGTGCTCGAACACCAGGCATGCCACGGCTGCATCGAAGAGACGATCGGGAAACGGCAGATCGTCGGCGGTCGCTCGCACGTAGGCCGGGCCGCCGCCACGCTCGTGTGCGATCCGGATCTGGTTCCACGTCGGGTCGATTCCCACCACGTCGGCGCCGACGGCTGCCATCATCCGGCTGATCTGCCCATCGCCACAACCGATGTCGAGAATTGTGCGAGCGTTGCCCAGCTCGGCCGCGGCGATCGGCAGGATCTGCTCTTCATACTCGGGGTCGGCACCGTCGGTGAACCCGTTGATCCACCAATCGGCATGGGTCTCCCACAGATCCCGGGACGGATCTCGGATCTCGGCTCCACTCACGACACGTGACGATACGACCCGAGCGGAGCGAAGATCGTGGTCGCAGAAGGGTGTCGTCCACGCCGTCGATCGCCGCCGTGCCCATCGTCAATGCCGCCGACACTCAGGGCAAGGCCTTGGATACCATCGTCCAGGTGAATTCCCGCCACTTCGGAAATCGTGCAGCCGCCCGTCGCCGGCGGACCACAGCGATGCGATTCTCGGTCGTCGCGGCGACCGTGCTCGCGTCGTGTTCGGGCAATGACGAACCGTTCCGGCCCGAGGCCGATGGCAGCCCGCCGATGGCGTCGATGGTGAATGCATCGTTGATCTCCACATGGGGTCAGGGGCGCGCGCTCGTCGCGCGTTCGGCCGGCGACGGATCGGTCAACGTCGTCGCGACCACGACCGGGTTGTACCTGTCGGGTGGGGCGGGCGAACCGCCGCGTGAACTCACGATCGATCTCGGTGATCTCACGCAGATCCGCAGCATGGTGCTGTCGGCCGATGCGCGTTATCTCGCGATCGCTCGGTCCAACACTGCTGTCGTCAACGTCTGGGACCTGTCGACGGAGAAGAGCGTCATCCAGTTCGAGCTCGACGCCGACGATCTGGTGCAGGAGATCGGCTTCGCCAACGGCGGTACCGACCTCATGGTCGGCAGCCGGCATGCCGTCACGGTCTGGGACATCGGATCGGGCGTGCCCACGGCGACTCCACTCGACGTCGGCACGGGCGAGCTGGGCATCCCGGCGATACTCGACGACGACGGGACGATCGTCGTGCCCGTCACCAGCGATTCGACGATCGCTGTTCGGCGCGCAGCAGCAGCGCAGGCGACCACGTTCCCCGTATCGGTCGGCGAGAACGGGCAGGTGATCGGTGTCAATATCTCGCCTGACCGTTCAGTCATCGCCGTCAGCGTCGCCACCGACCGATCCGATTTCGAAGGCAACGTCCAGGTGCTCGACAGCACTTCGATGGAGCAATCGGCCAGTATCCCCGCCGGCGCTTCGCTGGCCCGTGAGCAGTGGGTGGTCACCGACTCGCGAGTGGTCATCGCGCAGCCGTCCGGCCTGGCGGCGTTCGACCTCGCAGGCGAGCCGGCCGGCAAGCTCGATGTGAGCTCCGACAGCCCCATCTTCAGGCTGATAGCCACTCCGACCGGATTCGTGTCGCTCCACGCAGACGGCACACTCGATTCGTGGAATCACGACGCCACCAACCGCAGGCCGCTGCTCCCGGGCAACATCGCTCTGGTCGACGTCTCGGTCGACGCACCGGTAGACGGCGTGGCACCCACGGTCACGGCCGTCGACTTCGACGGGCGGGTCACGCGTTTCGACCTGGCGACCGGCGAGATCGTGTCGGACGAGCTTCGGTTCGCCGTGGGATCCGCTTCATCGGTCGGCTTCGACGAGACCGGTGACGTCATTGCGATCGGGAACAGCGTCGGCCGGGTGTCGGTCGTCTCGAACGATCTCTCCGAGCTCACGTGGTCGGTCGACCAGCAGCACGGCAAGGTCGACGGCGTCGCATTCGACGAGACCGGGGAACGCGTCGTGAGCGCCGTGGCAGAACGTCTCGGCCCGACCACCTTCGACGACACCGTCGCAATCTGGAATACCGGCGACAGCTCACAGATCGCCACGCTCGGCGGAGAAGCCGAGTCGGTCGCAGGGTGCTCGAACTTCCAGAATCGCATTCGATTCACGAGCATTCGCGACCGGTTCGCCGTTCCGTCGCACGACTACACCGTCCAAATCGTCGAGGCCGCAACCGGTGCGCCCGCTTACGTGGTACGCACGCCCAGCACGGTGCTCGACCTCGCCTACTCGACGCAAGACGACGTCCTCGTCACATCGGGCGAGGATTCCTTCGTGCGAATCTGGAATACGTCCGACTACAGCCTCGAGGCCGAGTTCCCGTCCGCGATGGGCGGGTACTGGGCGATCGCCTTCCTTCCCGACGACACCACGCTTGCCACCGTCGACGTCGTCGGGACGGTTCGGCTCATCGACTCCACCACAGGGTCGGTCGAGCGGGAGTTGTCGGAACCGGTGCGCGGTGCGAGTTCGATCGCCGTGTCGCCCGACGGACGGTTGATCGCCGCCGGCGGCAACGACGCCACGGTGTCGGTCTGGTCGGCCGGCAACGGCAACCTGCTGGCCACGCTGACCGGGCACACCAGCTCGGTGACCGACCTGGCCTTCTCTCCCGACGGTACGCAGCTGGTCACCGCGTCGCTCGACGGCACCGTTCGCCTGTGGAGCATCCAGACGTCGGTCTGAGTCGAGGCGGACCGTAGGGTCGGGCAGATGAAGTTCTCGATGTGGCCGAACATGAACCGACCGACGGCAGAAGTGCTCGATCTCGCACGCATTGCCGACACCGAAGGCTGGCACGGGTTCTGGTACGCCGACCACTACATGCCCAACACCGGCAGCGAAACGATCGAACCGGGCGACACTCACGAGTGCTGGGCCATGCTGCCGGCGATCGCCGCCGTCACCGGGCGGATCCGCGTCGGGTCACTCGTCGCGCCGACCTCGGTGCATCATCCGGCTGTGCTCGCCAACCGAGCCGCAACGATCGACCATATCTCGAACGGCCGCATGGTGTTGGGTCTCGGTGCTGGCTGGCAGATCAACGAGCACCACGCCTACGGCATCGATTTGGAGCCTGCAGGCGCTCGCGTGACCCGGTTCGACGAAGCAATCCAGATCATCCGATCACTGCTCGCAGACGAGCGCACCACGTTCGAGGGCGACTGCTACCGGATTCTCGACGCTCCCGCGGATCCGAAACCCATTCAGTCGCCGCTTCCCCTCCTCGTGGGCACCGGTAGTCCCCGGATGCTTCGTATCACCGCGCGCTATGCAGACGAGTGGAACACGTGGGGCGCGCCCGAAATGGCCGGCGAACGCTCCGGCCTGCTCGCGGCCGCTTGTGAAACGGTCGATCGCGATCCGAGCACGTTGGCCCGATCGGTGCAGGCCCTGGTCTTCATGACCGACAACGACGCCGCCACGAAGCGGGTGCTGAGCGGCGACATGGCGTCGCGGTCCATTGCCGGGTCGACCGATCAACTCGTCGACGCCATCGGCCAATACGCGGCACTGGGGTTCGACGAACTCATGGTTCCCGACTTCACGCTCGGTGAGACCGCCGCCGAACGTGTCGACGCGTTTCGGCGCTTCCAGACCGAGGTCGCAGTCCAGCTCCCGTAGCACTTTCGGTCCGCCACGCATTCCGATCGGCGAGGCAACAGTGCCGACCCGCACGAAAATCCCCGAGTGCTCGACCCATCAGGGGTGGAACTTGGCGTGAATGGATCGTGCAACGGCGTCGGGGAGGAACGTCAGCGCTTCGAGTGACTCCAGGTCGGCACGTTTCACCGCGTTCACGCCGCCCATCGCCTTCAACAGCTTCTTCTTGCGGACCTCGCCGAGCCCCGGGATGCCGTCGAGCGAGCTCGCCGTCATGCGCTTCGAACGCCGCTCACGGTGGAACGTGTTCGCGAACCGGTGCGCTTCGTCACGGATTCGCTGGAGCATGAACAACGCCTCGCTGCCCCGAGGGATCTGTACCGCCGCCGAACGACCCGGCACGAAGACCTCCTCGAAGCGCTTCGCCAGGCCGGCGACCGGTATCTCTTCGGTCAGCCCGAGTGACTCGACGACCCGCTGCGCAACGCCCAGCTGGCCCTTACCGCCATCGACGACCAGCAGTTGAGGCGGATAGGCGAACTTGCCGGGCTTGTCACCGCGTTCGTTCACCGGCTTGTCACGCTCGTCGACGTACGCCTGCAAGCGACGCGTGAGCACCTCTTCCATCGCTGCGTAGTCGTCGTTCCCGTCGATGTTCACCTTGAACCGGCGGTACTCACGCTTGTTGGGAAGCCCGTCCTCGAGCACCACCATCGACCCGACATAGTCGGTGCCCTGGAGGTGCGCCATGTCGTAACACTCGATGCGCAAGGGCGCCTCGGGAAGCTCGAGGTGGTCCTGCAGTTCGGTGAGCGCCCGGCTGCGGGTGTTGTGGTCGCTCGCGCGGCGGAGCCGGTGCCGGATGAACGCCTCGTTGGCATTGTGCGTGACCGTGTCGAGCAGCGCCTTGCGATCGCCGCGCTGCGGCACCCGGATCTCGACCTTGGATTCACGTCCGTGGGTGAGCCACTCCTCGTACGTGTGGAGGTCATCGGGTTCCCAGGGAACCAAGACCAGTTTCGGGACACCCGTCGGCGGGTCGTCGCCGTACATCGCCTCGAGGATGCGGTCGATCAACCGGCCCGGCGTGAGTTCCTCGACCTTGTCGAGCACGAACCCCTTTCGACCGACGACACGCCCTTTTCGGACGTAGAACACCTGCACCGACGCTTCGAGCTCGTCGTCGGCCACGCCGATGACGTCAACGTCTTCACTCTTGTCAGCGACCATCTGCTGCTTCTCGACCGCCTTGCGGACGGCGATCAGCCGGTCGCGGAGTCGGGCAGCCCGTTCGTAGTCGAGTTCGTCGGCGGAGCCTCGCATCTCGGCTTCGAGCCGATCGAGAATCGCATCGGTATCGCCGTCGAGGAAGTCACACATCTCGACCACCAGCTGGCGGTACGGCATCTCTTCGATCTCACCCACGCACGGGCCCGAGCACTTCTCGATGTGGTAGAGCAGGCACGGCTTGCCGAGGCGCTCGTGCTGGTTGAACTTCGACTCGCTGCACGTGCGAACCGGGAAACTGCGAAGCAACAGGTCGAGCGTGTCACGAATTGCGTAGGCGTGGGCATACGGACCGAAGTAGCGGGTGCCTTTGCGCTTGCGTCCACGCATCACCATGGCCCGCGGCCACTGGTCGTCGACGGTGATCGCCAGGAACGGGTACGACTTGTCGTCGAGCAGCCGCACATTGAAACGAGGCCGGTGCTGCTTGATCAGCGAGTATTCGAGCATCAATGCCTCGACCTCGTTGCGGACGATCGTCCACTCGACCGTCTCGGCGGTCTCGACCATCTGGCGCGTGCGCGGATGAAGATTGTGCGGCGACTGGAAGTAGTTCGACAGGCGTTGCCGCAGGCTCGAGGCTTTGCCCACGTAGATCACGCGACCGTGCGCGTCCTTGAACTGGTAGGAACCGGGCTCGTCGGGAATCGTGCCGGCGGGTGGTCGAGTCACCATGGCTGTGCTCAGGCTACGGGCCGTTCGGCGGGTACCGTGGTACTTCGTGGCTGACCGCTTCTCCTTCGCACTTCCCGACCCCCGCCCTCGCCACGGGTGGTTCCGCGTCGGCAACCTCGACATCACCACCACCGCATTGCTCGTGATCGCCGGCGTGGCTTCGATGTTCCTCTACGCCATCAGCACGGTGCTGTTCAGCAAACTCGTGTTCGCACCCGACCTGGTACGTGGCGGCGAGATTTGGCGGGTGGCCACCTGGCCGATCGCCAACCCACCCACTCGCATCTGGGTGGTCATCACGCTGTTCTTCTTCTGGATCTTCGGCCATTACGTCGAAGAGATGGTGGGTCGCAATCGCTACGCGTTGCTCATCGCCATCACAGCGATCGTGCCGGCGATCTTCGTGAGCCTGATCGGCAGTTTCCAGGCTTCCACCGTCCCGGCCGCCGGTCTCGGCCTGCTCGGGTCGGCAATGCTCGTCATCTACGCGGCGCAGTACCCGTCGACACCGTTCTTCTTCGGGATCCCGGCATGGGTGGTCGCGGCGGTGTTCGTCGGCATCGACGTCCTCCAGTACACCGGGAATCGATACTGGGGCACGCTCACGTTGATGCTGGTCGCCATCTCGTGCGCTCTCGTCGTGGTCCGCCAGTGGGGTTTCGTCGACCGCCTCAGCTTCATCCCGCAGTTCGTCGGTACGGGTTCGGGTCGGCGCTCGGTGCCGAAAACGAAGAAGAAGCGGCGAGGGTCCGGTGCCACGGTGGTCGATGGTCCCTGGGTCTCGACCACGACCACCACCATCCCCCGACCGCCGTCTCCGGATGCCGTCGCCGCCCAGCACGAACTCGACGAGTTGCTCGACAAGATCTCGGCGGAGGGCATCGACTCCCTCACCACCGACGAGAAGCGCCGCCTCAACGATCTGTCGAAGCGCCTGCGTTGATCTGCATCACTCACGTGACTGCGGCATCGATGACGTGCCGCTACGCCGATGCCGACGCTGACCTGCCGATCCGGCTCTGCACCGACCAGGCATAGATCAACATGGCCGCGGCGAGCGCCGCAGCCATGTTGGCGAGGACGTGGTAGCCGGCGGCTTGTTTCACGAACCCCGACCCGAGTGCGGCGAGGGCACCGCACAGACTCAACGTGAGATCGCCGGTGCCCTGTGCCTCGACCCGTGCATGATCGGGCACGGCGGTCGTGAGCAATGTGGTTCCGGCGATGAGGCCGAGACTCCAGCCCAAACCGAGCAGGAACAGCCCGGCGAAGATCAGCGCCGGAACGTACCCCGCAACGACGGCAGCCACCGCTCCCGACCCGAGGATCACGGCCCCCAACTGGATCGCCCGGACGGCGCCGACCCGGTCGACGTATCGGCCGACCAATGGTGCGAGTCCGAACATGCCCAGAATGTGGACGGCGATCACGAACGCGGAGAGGTCGGCGTGATCGTGATCTTTCATATGAGGTGGCGTCATCGTCATCACGCCCACCATCGCGGCCTGTGATCCGGCCATGGCGACGATGCCGAGCATCGCGCCCGGCGACTTGCGGATCTCGCCGTACGAAGCCATGAGTTGGGCGATCGGGCGACGTCGCTCAGCGGTCGGGTCGATGCCACCGACCACGGCCAGCGGGTCGGGCCGCAGCTTGCGCCAGTAGACGAGCGCTCCGAGTGTGAAGAGCACCGAAGCAATCAGGTACGGCCCGATGTATTCGTCGAGGCCGAGCCATTCACCGAGATCGTTCTGCCACGGCGTGAAGACCGGACCGAACACCGCTCCCAACGTGCCGATCCACACGATCGCACCGATCGCCATCGAGCGGTCGGACGCGGTGGCGAGGTCGGCCGCGACGTAGCGCGCCTGCAGCGTCGCTGCCTGACCGGCTCCGAAACAGGCCATGCCGACGAGGAAGATCGGGAACACGCGCAGCTGGCCGCCGGTGGCCGCGATGAGTGCACCGACGGCGCCCACCGCCAGCGCGATCACCAGACCTGGTCGGCGCCCGTGTCTGCGCATGTGAGCGGCGAGCGGAATCGAACTGACGGCGGCCCCGAGCGTGAAGACCGAGCTGCCGAGCCCCGCGAGCCGGTCGGAGCCGAGCATGTCCTTGGCGAGCAGTGTGACGA
>JBBKWQ010000113.1:0-23449 GCA_037969115.1 Ilumatobacteraceae bacterium | reverse complement strand
CAGCAGTGGCCGGCTCCCGGTCCCGGCGACCCCGTGCCTCCGGTCAACATCAGTGGTCAAGGCGCCACGTTCATCCTCGGCGAGAACGCCAGGATCGTGGTCGACAACACGAATGGCAGTACGGGCCCGTTCAACGTCACGTTCAACCGGCGCTACGTCGACCCGTTGGAGGAAGCGGCGCTACCGACCGCCGGCGTGTCGATCATGTCGGTGAACGGCGACGACGAAGCCGATGACGGCCCGAGTGGTGTGTCTGCTGATCTTGACGTGCCGAACGTCATCGGCGTCCCGTTCTCCTTCGTCGGTGGGGTCACGCCGGAAGAGCCCGCTCACGACGGCGGGTACGCGGCGAACATCCACAACCCCAAGCCCGAACCGCCTGCTCCGCCCATCAATGTGAGCGGTGTGGCCCACAACGGCGCCGTGGTGATCACGTGGGAGGCACCACCCATCAGTACCTGGGGTGGCCTCCCGATCGACAGCTACCTCGTCGAGGCCAACAGCGGCGGCGCGTGTGACCCCGAGCTGACCAATCCGGGTCAGACGTTCCGGTCGTGTGCCATCGACGGCCTCACGAACGGCACGCCGTACACGTTCACCGTGGTCACCACCACCGCGGCCGGCGACTCGGTCCCCTCTGCACCCATCACCGTCACACCCAACGTCACCCTTCCGAGCGCGGTTCCCGATCCACCCGTTGCCACCGCGCCCGACCCGCTCGACGGAGCGATCCGTGCCCGCGGCGTGGCCTCGGCATTCGACGGTGGTTCCCCCATCCTGGGATATCGCGCCGACGCGCTCGACGCCGGCGGCGTGGTGCGCGGAACCTGCTGGATCGATGTCGTCACCAACCCAACGGCCGACAGTTGCATCGTCTACGGGCTGAACAACAACGAGCCCTACATCGTCGTTGGTCACGCGTTCAACGGGTTCGGGTCGTCGCTGGAGTCGGCTGACTCGCCGCCGGCGACGCCGACCGCGGCCAGCGGCCCGACGCCACCGCCCACACCGAACCCGATCCCTGACCCGATCAAGCCCGAACCCATCATCGAGTTCGACCTCACCGGCGGCCACACCGTCGATTTCGAGGTCTTCAGCTACGTCGCCGTGCCACAGGGCCAGGTCGAGATCCGCACCAACGTCGGTGATCCCTCCGGGTCCGACGTGCGGTTCCGTGGTGGCCTGGTCGCCGGACGCTTCGTGCCGTTCGACCCGCCGAGCACGTTCAAGCTCGACATCGAGAACCCGGTCGCCCAGCGCACGATCAAGATCGAGAGCACCGCCGGCAATGCCGTGTCCACCGCAGTGGTGCAGGTGAATGCCACCGGTGCGTCGGCCGTGAAGGCCTGGGTCACGCAGTAGCCGACCGTCGGCCCAGCCGGGCGGGTCACGGGGCCGAGAGCAGCTCTCCGGCCCGGAGTTGCAGCGCATAGACTCCATCGAGATCGACGAGTTCGTCGTGCGTGCCGACCTCGACGATCCGTCCGTCGTTCAGCACCGCGATGCGGTCGGCCGAACGAACGGTCGACAACCGGTGGGCGATCACCAACGCGGTGCGACCGCTCAGCGCTGCCTCGAGCGCTGCCTGCACATGGGCTTCGTTGTCGTTGTCGAGGTGGCTGGTCGCCTCGTCGAGAATCATCACGGCGGGGTTCTTCAGCAGCAGACGAGCGATCGCGATTCGCTGCTTCTCGCCGCCGCTGAACCGATAGCCACGTTCACCGGCCACCGTGTCGTAGCCGTCGGGCAGCGCCGTGATCGTGTCGTGGATGCGCGCCGCCCGGCAGGCGGCGACCACCTCGTCGAACGATGCGTCGGGTTTGGCGTACCGCAGGTTGTCGCCGATCGATTCGTGGAACAGATGGGGGTCCTGCGAGACCACGCCGATCGCGCTCCGCAACGAATCGAGAGTGAGATCGCGCACGTCGATGCCGTCGACCCGCACCGTGCCGTCGGTGACGTCGTACAGGCGCGGGATCAGTGATGCAAGGGTGCTCTTACCCGCCCCTGAAGCGCCGACGAGCGCCACGGTCTCACCCGGTTCGAGTGTGAGCGACAGCCCCGACAACACGTCACGGTCTGGGTCGGCGCCGGGGATGGCCTGCTGCTCCAGCGACGGGATGGCCGAGTCGATGGCCGGCGGGTATCGGAACACCACCCGATCGAGCTCGACGTGGCCGCGGGGGTCGACGAGGTCGACGGCGCCGGGTCGTTCAGAGATCGCCTCGGGTGCGTCGAGCACTTCGAACACCCGCTCGAAACTCACCATCGACGTCATCAGGTCGACCCGTGCGTTCGTGAGCCCGGTGAGTGGTTGGTACACACGGGTCACCAAGGCAGCGAGGGCGACGAGCTTGCCCGGTGAGATCTGACCGTCGACGGCGAGCAGCGCGCCAACGCCGTAGATCGCAGCGGTCCCGATGGCGGCCACGAGGCCGAGTGCCACGAAGAACACCCGTCCGAGCATCGCCGAGCGGACCCCTGCGTCGCGCACCGCCGTTGCGCGTTTGCCGAAGGTCGCATTCTCACGCCGTTGGTCGCCGAACAACTTCACCAGCATCGCCCCCGACACGTTGAACCGTTCGGTCATCTGGGTGTTCATCGCGGCGTTGTATTGCATCTGTTCGCGTGAGATGTCCTGGAGGCGCCTGCCCACTCGCTTGGCAGGGATGATGAACAGGGGCATCACCACGAGCGCGAGCAGCGTGAGCCGCCACTCCAGCGCGAGCATGGTGATCAGCGTCGTCACGAGCACGATGATGTTGCTCACCACGCTTCCGAGCGTGCTCGTGAGCGCCGACTGAGCTCCGATCACGTCGTTGTTGAGCCTGCTCGTGATCGCGCCAGTGGGCGTGCGCGTGAAGAATGCGATCGGGAGCCGCTGCACCTTGGCGAACAAGGTCTGGCGGAGATCGGCGATCAAGCCCTCCCCGACGCGAGCGGCACACCATCGCTGCAAGATCTGGAGGGCGCCGTCGATGAGCGCCGCAGCGACTGCTGCCCCGGCCAGCCAGACGATCAGCGACTTGTTCTCGTCGGGAATCGCCGTGTCGAGAATCGCCATGGTCACCAGCGGTGGAACGAGTGCCAGCAGGGCTGCGACGAGGATTGCGACCAGGAAGATGGCGATGGTGCCGCGGTAGGGCCTCGCAAAGGTCCAGACCCGACGCAGGGTGTCGCGGCCCAGCGTGGCACCCTTCGACGCCTCGGCGTCACGCGGCATCATGTGGTGCGGTCCCATTCGCATGAGGTGAGGTTACGAACGAAAATGCCCGATCCTGCCGCGTACGCTGACGGGCATGGGCACGGCCATCTCAAGACGACGAGGGCGTGGCGTCATGGCTGTCGTCGCAGTGCTCTTCGTTCCAGCGTGCAGCGGCAACGATGGTGCCGACGTCACGGCAGCGGCGAGTGACTCCACTACGTCCGTGTCGTCCCCCGACGCAGGCGACTCGGCTGATTCTTCCACCCCCACGTCCGACACGACCGGCAACTCGCCCGATCCCGATCAGCAAACGACTTCCGCGAACGAGACGGAGGCATCGACTGGCGACGTCGATGACGACGGATTCACTCCGTCGCCCGTCGAGTGGGTCGAGAGCACGCGTGACGTCGACACCGCCGTGGTGCGGGTGCCGGTCGACTACGACGATCCCGGCGGACCGACATTCGATCTGTTCGTGGCGCGACGACGCGCGTCCGACTCCGGTCAGCGCATCGGCGCGCTGTTCGTGAACCCCGGCGGACCCGGACGTGAGGGCAGCAGTCTCGCGTTCGGCGCCGAAGACCGCTGGGACTCCGCCATCACCGATCGGTTCGACATCATCGCGTGGGACCCACGCGGCACCGGGGCGAGCACGCCGGCGATCGATTGCGTCGACGATTACGATCCGTACTTCACCGAGCCCGACTCCACGCCCGACTCCGATGACGAGCTCGAAGCGGTTCGCGGGCTGGCCGAGCAGTTCGCCGATCTGTGCGAGGAGCGCAACGGCGACATCCTCGAATTCGTCGGCACGAACAACTCGGCCCGAGACATCGACACGATTCGCCGGGCGATCGACGAGCAGACGATCTCGTACTTCGGGATCAGCTACGGCAGTGAGTTGGGCGCAACCTGGGCGACGATGTATCCCGAGACGGTGCGTGCCGTGGTGTTCGACGGGGCCAGCGACCCGACCGCCGACTCCTTCGACTCGTCAGCCCTCCAGCTCGAGGGATTCGAAACCGCGCTGTCGACGTTTCTGGAACGGTGTAGTGACGATTCCGGGTGTGAGTTCCACAACGACGGTGACGCCGAGGGAGCGTTCGACGAGCTGATGGCTGCACTCGACGACGAGCCGATCGCAGGGGCGGCCGGCCGGCCGCCGGTGAACCGTGACGTCGCACTCAACGGGGTCACGCGGGCGATGTACTCCGATTCGTCGTGGGACGGTCTCGCGCGGGCCCTCGCCGAGGCGCAGTTCGGTGACGGGTCCGGTCTGCTGGCGTTCCACGACGCGTACTACCTCAGATCTGCGGACGGCTCCTACTCGAACTTCCTCGAAGCCTTCCCAGTGATCTACTGCGCCGACCGCGAGGAACGTCTTTCGCCCGACGAGTCCGATGCCGAGTCGGCCGCGCTCTCGAAGATCGCGTCGCGGTTCGCACCCACCGGCACCGTCAACTACTTCTGCAACTATCTACCCCCCGCACGCGATCCACGTATCGCGATCACGGGCGCCGGTGCCGGTCCGATCGTGGTGATCGGTACGACCGGCGACCCGACGACGCCGTTGAAAGCGACGAGGGCCATGGCCGACACGCTCGAAGACGGGCGATTGGTGGTCGTGGACGCGAACCGACACGGGGGCTACGGCGTGAACCGCTGCATCGTCGACCTCGTCAACGACTATCTGGTCGATCTGGATCCCCCGCCCGCCACGAGCGAGTGCACCTGAGGCGACCAGGATCGGGCGCGGTGTCACATGGATCGCCGTGCCCGGGTCGTCATCACGGTTGGTGTCGTCGCACTGCTGTTCGCACCGGTCCTTGCCGACCACGACGGCTTCCCGCTGTCGACGTACCCAATGTATTCGCGGACGCGGTCCGAGGTCGTCAGCTTCGTGTCGGCGTACGGCGTCGACGCTGCCGGTCGTCGCCACACGCTCTCACTGGAGACCATCGGCGCCAGCGATGATCCGCTCATCGTGGCCGGTGAGCTCCGCGCCGCGATCCGCGCTGGTCGTGCCGATGCGCGGTGTGCTGAGATCGCCGAGCGCGTGGCCGCCACGCAGGATGATTCGGGCTCCGCTGCAATTGTTATCGAGGTGGTCGCCGAACGTCACGACGTGATCAACCGAGTAGCCGGTGACGCCAGTCTGGTGTCGCTCACGGTCCATGCCCGCTGCGATGTGGAGGAGCGCGTGTGATCACGCACGCCCGCGTGGTCGACGCAGAGGCGCCACCGGAGCGTCTTGCTGCGCTCCGCATGGCGGTCGGCTCGTTCGCGCTCGGGTACCTGCTGATCCGGCTGCCGGTCTTCCTCGAACTCAGGAACCGCCTGCCGGAGTCGTTCGACGGTGCCGGCATCTTCGCCCTCGTCGGGCGACCGATGTCGAGCTGGCTGATCGTCACGGTCGTCGTCGCAGCGGTCATTTCCGGGCTGTGTTTCACGGCCGGATTCCGATTCCGTGTCAGCGGTCCGCTCTTCGGTGTGCTGCTCCTCGTGCTGACCTCGTACCGGTCTTCGTGGGGCCAACTCCTCCATTTCGAGAATCTGGTCGTCCTGCATGCCCTGATCGTCGGGCTCGCACCATCGGCCGACGTGTGGTCGCTCGATGCCCGGCGGCTCGGCCCACGCCGCCGTGGTCCCACGTCATACGGCTGGCCGATCCAGCTGGCCTGTGTGGTGGTGGTGAGCACCTACTTCATCGCCGGTGTTGCCAAGCTCCGCTACGGCGGCATCGAGTGGATGCTCGGCGACACGCTCCGAAACCACATCGCGTACTCGGCCGTGCGTCTCGAGCTACTGGGAGCGTCGGCCTCACCACTCGCTTCCGGAGCGGTGTCGCACGGGTGGATGTTGCCTCCGATGGCCGCCGGATCAGTGCTGTTCGAACTCGTCGCGCCGATCGCCCTCCTCGGCTCGTGGTACCGGAACGTGTGGGTGGCGGGCGTGTGGCTGATGCACATGACGATCTTCGGCCTGATGCTGGTCGGGTTCCCGTACCCGATCTTCCTCGTCGCGTTCGCCCCGTTCTTCGAGCTCGAACGTCTCGTAGCAGGCCTCCGAAGACGAAGATGGTCCGCCAGCCGAAGCTGACGGACCATTCCTCACGACTGGTTTCGCGAAACGGATTCCTGTATGTTCGCGTCCGGTTCTTGGCGGAAGGCGTGGGATTCGAACCCACGGAGACCCAAAGGACCTCAACGGCTTTCGAGGCCGTCCCATTCGTCCGCTCTGGCAGCCTTCCGTCGAGCGAGGTTAGCGGAAGATCAGACGGAGCGACCCGGCGGCGGTCAATCCGAGACACGCAGCATCAGTCAAGCTCAAGTTGTGGTGAAGAAACGTCGATAGACCGATATGGCGTGAGCCTTGAGTAGAGGGCGTCGAAACGAAGTAATCGTGTGGAGTACGACATGACGTTGATGGACATAGCCGCAAATGGCGCCACGAACGCCACCTCTGCCATGCCCGACACCGGCCGGCCTGTCGATCACACTGCCAACAACGATGCTGTCGACGAGGAGTCATCGACCCATCACGTGTTCAAGATCCTGGTCACCGGACCGTTCGCGGCGGGCAAGACCTCGCTCATCCAGTCGGTGTCGCAGACGCCAGTGGTGGCGACCGACGTGCTCACCAGCGGCGACGAATCCGGGGTCAAGGCCGAGACGACCGTCGCGATGGACTTCGGCACCTTCACGCTCGAAGAGGGCGACGTTCAACTGCTCATGTTCGGTACGCCCGGCCAGGAGCGGTTCTGGTTCATGACCGACATCTTGAAAGGTGATGTCGACGTGGTCGTGTACGTCGTCGACGCCACCGCAGACGGGTCGCACAGCGAAGCCGGTGCGGCCATGCGCGAGCTGCTCCGCGATCTGCGGGTGCCTCTTGTGGTCGCGGTCAATCGTTGTGACGACCAAGACGACGCCAATGCGCTCGCCCGATCGCTCGGAGCGCTGTCGAGCGAAGCCGTCGTGCCCTGTCAGCTCATCGATCCGGAGTCCGGCCGGGACGTGGTCGTCGAAGCCCTGCTGGCCCTGCTCGACACAATGGAGCAATCGCAAGGCCATCGTCGGCCCGCGCCACGCGTGCTCATGGTTGCGCCCTGAGCGGTCGGATTCGACGTGGGAGCCGAGATTCGCGATCGTGGAGTGATGACGGCCATGGACCATACGCCCGCCCAGGGTCACACAGCCGGCACGACAACACGTGAGGTTCCGTCGAACGCGGCCTCGCTCCAGCGTCTACTCGACGTCGATGGCGTGTGGCCACGACCGGGCTGGATGGTGCTGAACAGCGCCCGCGAAAGCGAGTTCACCGGTGAAGTCGTGTTCGATTCCGAACCGGCCGTTCGCGTGTACCTCGATCGGGGCAAGGTGTACGTGGCCGAACGGGTGAACGACGTACCGATCGAAGAGCGGCTCGTCGCGGCCAGGGCACTCAGTCGCGCCGATCTCGACATCGGCTCGCTCCAGGTCGAAGGCGCCATCTACCTCGGCCGTTTGTTCGATCGTGTCCCCACCGTCGATCGCGTCATGGTGATGACCATGACCGAGGTGATGACCAACGAAACGATCAGCTGGATCGAGTCGCGCCGTGTCGGCGGCGTCGACGCGGCCGCCTATCGGTACCACTCGGCCGGTATCCACCATTGGTACGTCGCTCCGTCGGAAACCGTTCCGCCGACGGCCCCGACCGTCGCCTTAGCGTTTCCGCCACCACGAGCAAGTGACCGTATGACGTCGCTGCCGCCGCCGTCGGCGTTGCGAACCGGCAACGACCGGATGGTCGTTGCGAAGGTTCGTACCGAACGCCCGGTGGAGCCGTCGACCACACCACCGACCGAATTCGACAACGACCTCGGCATCCGGATCGAGTGGGCAGAGCCGTCATCGATCGATCTCGGCGACGATTCCGCACGGTCTCGCGGGCGGCAACGGGCTCGCGGGCACAGCGGCCGATCATCGGCCCTGTCCGCTCACGACGACGGATTCTGGTTCACCCGGCCGACGACTTCGATGGCCGATCAGGTTGCCGATCGAGCGCCGACCGCCGAAGTGTCCGACGACGTGATCATGGCGGTTCGGCGAGCCGTCGAGTCGATCTCGCACGGTGTGAGCCCGAGCGCTCAACCGGCACGTCCGTCGACTGCCGTTCCGCAATTCGCCAGCCCGACACCGGTGGTTCCCAGTCCGTCGTTCGCGCCGCCGACGGTTCCGCCGCCGGCGCCCGTGGCAGAGGCTCTACCCGACGTTCCGGCTGAAGCGCCCGTCACCGTCGACTCGTATCCCGCCGAGCTCAGTGTCGACGACGAGACGACGCCGGCGACCGCAGTCGACGTCGAGACACCGCCGGTCGCTGCGCGGCCAGGCGCACTACGACGGCTGATCGGCAGTCTCCGCCGCCGTTGACGAACGTCGTTTACTCGCGAAGAAGTTGACCAGCAACGCCCCACACTCGTCGGCTCGGATGCCGGTGGTGCGTGGCACGCGGTGATTCAACCGGTCGTCGTCGACCAGGTCGAAGCAGCTGCCGGCGGCGCCCGCCTTGGAGTCGGTTGCCCCGTACACGAGATGGCCGAGCCGAGCGTTGACCAATGCTCCGGCGCACATCGCGCATGGCTCCAAAGTGACGACGAGCGTGCAGTCGTCGAGTCGCCAGTGGCCGATGTGACGCGACGCATCGCGGATCGCCAAGACTTCGGCGTGTGCGGTGGGGTCTCCGGTGAGCTCTCGTTCGTTGTGCCGCGCGGCGATCACCTCGCCGTTCCTGACCACGATCGCGCCGACGGGCACGTCGCCGTGTTCGATCGCGGCCGTTGCCTCCTCGATCGCACGTGTCATCCAGCTGTCGAGCTGAGCGGCAGCGTGTGTCATGGGCGGAAGTCTTGCAGGTCATTCCGAACCCGCAACCGGCCGAACCCCGTGATGAGCGGAGAGGGTGGGATTCGAACCCACGGAAGGTTGCCCTTCACACGCTTTCCAAGCGTGCCGATTCGGCCGCTCTCGCACCCCTCCAGGTGTTGATCCCGATCGGTGGTGGTCGACGACTGGGTGGCCGAAAAGGGTACCGGACGGCTAGCCTGACGCCACCGAAGCGCACCGGGTTTGCAGCAATGTCATACGGTGTTTCCCCAGGTTCCCGGGGAGTGAGGTGGTGGTCGGGTCCTGTGCAACGGACGCCCGTGAACCAGGTCAGGCCAGGAATGGAGCAGCCTTCATCGGCATCGCTCGTGTGCCGCAGATCGCCTGGCCACCACCTCATTCCCCGGTTGAACGGCGCATCCGCACGAGCACGTCGTTCACGTCCGCACGAGCGGCGCGCCGCGCGATTGCGGCGTGACTATCGCGTCGGCGTGAGCTCGGCGGCTCGGCGCGCCAACGCCGGCGCTCCGAGATTCGCAGCGATCTCGTCGAACGCAGCGGTGGGCCCGACCCAGCGCCAGGCGTCGACGGTGCCGACCGGCACTTCGCGGTCGACCGTGGCGATCGTGCGAAACAGCAGGGCATGGTCCATCTGCGCCTGCAACGTGGCCGACAGCTTGGCCGCACCGCGCAGTCCGGCGACGTCCCACAGCGACGCCTGAGCGGGAATGCTCTCGAGGTGACGGTACCGAGCCAGCACCAACGAGGCGCTCTTGGCACCCCATCCGGGGAGTCCCGGGAAACCGTCGGCGGTGTCACCGACCAGCCCCAGGTAGTCGGGAATCGACGCGGGTCCCACGCCGAACTTCGCGATGACCCCGTCTTCGTCGATGACCTCGCGTTTGCGACGGTCGTACTGGACCACGCGTGTGCCCGACACGCACTGGCCGAGATCTTTGTCGGGAGTGATGATCAGTACCTGTTCGACCCGGTCATCGGCGGCTGCCACCGCAGCTGCCGCGCCCAGTGCGTCGTCGGCCTCCCACTCCACCATCGGCCACGTCGTGACACCCATGGCGACGAGTGCGTCCTCCATGAGGGGGATCTGCTGGAGCAGTTCGGGCAACATTCCCTCGCTGGTCTTGTAGCCGTCCCACAGGTCGTTGCGAAAGCTCTCGATCACGTGATCGCTCGCCACGCCGACGTGCGTGGCCCCTTCTTCGAACAGTTGCAGCGTCGACGTCAACACGCCGATCGTCGCGTCGTTCGGTCCCGGATCACGCCCGTCGTCTCGGCGACGGTTCGCGTTGCCGAAGTGCTGACGAAAGAGTTCGTACGTGCCGTCGACCAGATGTACCTTCACCGTCGCGACCGTACTCGTCGCTCGACGACCACGTGTCACGCTTCGGCCCGAGCTAGGCCAGTTGCACCGACGCCTTCGATTGCTCCCGGAGCAGCGCTTCCTGTACGACGGCGACGAGCGCGTTCTTCACGTCGCCGCGATGCCGCGCGTCGCAGTACAACATCGGAACCGACTCGTCGAGCTGCACAGCATCGCGAATGGCTTCGAGCGAATGAGTTCGTCTTCCGTCGAATGGATTGATCGCCACGATGAACGGCAGGTTGCGCGCCTCGAAGTAGTCGACGGCGACGAAGCAGTCGGACAGCCGGCGCGAATCGGCCAGCACGACCGCGCCGATGGCGCCACGGCTGAGCTCGTTCCACATGAAGTGGAAACGTTCCTGGCCGGGAGTACCGAACAGGTACAGCACGATGTCGTCGGTCAGGCTGACTCGGCCGAAGTCCATCGCAACCGTGGTCGTCGTCTTGGTCGCGGTGTGTTGGAGGTCGTCGACCTCGGACGACGCCGATGTCATCGTTGCTTCCGAACGCAGTGGTTCGATCTCGGAGATCGAGCCCACGAATGTGCTCTTACCGACGCCGAAGCCGCCTGCCACGACGATCTTGACTGGAATCTTTCCGCGTGGCTCGGGATGGGGATCAGAGATTGCGGACACCGTCGAGCACCTCCTCGAGCAAGCTGGTAAAGGATTTCTTCATCGTGGGAACGTGGGTCATCACCACTCCGTCTTCTAACAAGTCGGCGACGAGCACCTTCGTGACGCCAATGGGTACGCCGAGCCGAGCGGACACCTCGATGAGCGCCATCGGCGTCACGACGAGTTCGATCAACTGAGCTGCCTCCCAGCGGTACCGACCGGGGTCGATCGTCCTGCTGGGTGTGGCCTGAATCGTGGTCTCGAGCTGGACGACCTTGTTGACATCGGTACGGCCGCCTGTGATCGCGTAGGGGCGAATCAGGCGGCCGGTCGCATCCGGGTTGTCCTCGAGGATCTCTGGTTCGTCATCGACCATGTCAGCCCCTCGACAACATCAAGGACTTCAGCTCCTCGCGAAGTGCTGGGGTCAGCACGTCGCCGGCACGGTCGGCGAACACCGCGATCTCGTAACCGATCGTGCCGATGTCGGCATCCTTCGCTGTCACGACGCACATCAGTGAGCCGTCGCGAATACCGGTGACGAACATCCAGCCGTTCTCCATCTCCACGATCACGTTCGACACGGCACCGGCACCGAACCGGCCCGCCGATCCGTATGCAAGCCCGATCATCCCGGAGGCAACGGCGGCGAGTCGTTCGGCGCTTTCCCGATCGACAGCGGCGGAGACCGCAAGTGGGAGGCCATCTGAGGACACCACGACGGCTTGTCGAACGGCCGTGACCTGCTCGACGAACCGGGCAACGAGCCAGTTCAGGTTGTCAGCAGCAGCATTCATCAGCGTTCTCCTCCGAGGTCATCGTGGCCGGGGCCAGAACGTCCGGTTGTGGCGGTTTCAGGGGTGGTGTTCGATGCGTCGCTTCCAGTCCGGAACTCGGATTGGAACGACCGCAGTCGTTGGCGAAGCGCGTTCGGATCGAGGGGGGCGCGCGACGTCGGGGCCTCGTCGGCGTAGTCGTCGACGGCGTCAGAGCGTTGGCGAACGGGCAGCGAAGCCGGTGGGTCGGTCTGTGAGGCCGCGTGTCCACTGGACGTGCCCGCGTCGAATGCTGCCAGCGCCGCTTGGAGCGCACTGGGTGCGCCGGCGTTTGAGGTGGTGCTCCCAGCCAGGCGGTCGGGGCCGTCCTGGGGGCCGATGCCGCGAGTCCTGACGGGCAATCCGGTCGAGTTGGTGGCGGTTGCCGGCGCCGCCGGTTCGCGAACCGGAGGAACCGGGAGTGCGTCGTCGGGGGTGACCGGACGGGTTGCGGTGGTGCCGAATCGCGGAGGAGCCGGCAGGCGATCGAACTCTCCGGACGGCGTCGGCGCGGGCGGAGGGAACAGGTCGGTGGGTTCGGTCGCAGCGGGCGCGCTGGCTGCCGGGTGCGTCTCGAACGCAGGCGGCTGATCGACCTGGAACGCAGGTGCGTGCTCCGGAGCCCGCATCGGCTTCGGAATGTGCGCCGGCTCGACGACGTCGGGAACGGAATGGCCCGCATCGGCGCGAACACGGCGATCTTCCTCGTCGACATGACGGCGGCGATCGATCGGGCCACTGACCCTGCGATCGACGGGGGGCGCCGGCGAACTCGGGGCGTTCGAGACGGTCGCGGGAAGGCTCTCGCAAATCGCTTCCGGCAGCATCACATCGACCGTCAGCCCGGGGTTGCCCGGGATCAACTTGACCGCGATGCCGTGTTTGTTGGCGAGCAGCGACACCACCGACATTCCCAGGGTCGGCTCGACCGAGAGACCGACGACAGGCGGGTTCTCCAACAGATCGTTGAGCTCACTCAGGCGAGCAGCGGCAATACCGACACCACTGTCACGAATTCGAATCCGGTAGTAGGCGCTTGCCTCGCCCGAGTGGCGGCCCCCGATGATCACCTTCGACTCGGGCGGCGAGAACGACGTGGCGTTGTCGAGCAGTTCGGCGAGTAGGTGCGAGACGTCGGCGACGACGCTGCCGCGAACTCGCAGTGTCTCGAGCTCGCTCACATCGATTCGGCGGTAGTCCTCGACCTCACCGATCGACGCACGAACGACGTCGTCGATATCGGTCGCGCCCACTCGACGGCGCCTCGCCTCGGCGTTGGCCAGCACGAGCAGAGATTCGGAGTTGCGCCGCATTCGAGTGGCGAGATGGTCGAGTTGGTAGTAGTTCCCCAGCACGGTGTGATCGTCGACATCGGACTCGAACTTGTCGAGCAACGACAACTGCCGGTCGATGAGAGACCGGTTGCGTCGTGCCATCGTCACGAAGATGTCGGAGACGCCGCGGCGAAGCACTTCGACCTGCTGGTTCGCCACGTCGATCAACGTTGCCTGAACCTGGTTGAACGCGGCCGCGAGTTCGCCGATCTCATCATGCCCGGGATCGAAGATGGGGAGAATCTCCGGCAGCGCACCCTGAGCTCGTGGGTCCCGAAGCGCTTCCACCAGGGCCGGGAGTTGAGTCGTTGCAACGAGGTGGGCGTTGTCGGCGACGGCGCGAACGCGCCTGGTGATCGATCGGGCCAGCAGTGCCGCCAGACCGATCGCGGCGATCACCGCAGCAAATGCGATCGTCGACCGGACCAGGACCTCATTGCGGATCGACGCTGCGGACTGCTGCGCATCGGTGACGATCTGGTCGGCCAGTTCGTCTCGGAATGCGCCGATGTCGGCGATCGTCGCGTTCATCTCGGTGGCATCGAAGTCGAGCGAGATCAGGGTGTCGCTGTCGACGACCAGCTGGTCGAGTTCGCGAAGCTGTTCTTTGATCCGACGAGAGAAGCGTTGCTCGCGGAACGTGTCCTGCCACTGGTCGGGAGCGATCGCGGAGAACTCCTCGAGTGAATCGTTGATCGTCGCGCCGAGCAGCTGCGCTTCCAGGAGCCGCTGCCGTGAACGGCTCGAACCCCAGAGCTCGGTGTTCGCGACGAGTTGATTCGACGCCTGCTCTGCGGTGGCGAGAGCGGACACGGCAAGCAGCCTCCGGCCGAGTTCGGGGTCGCCGGCTTCGGCGGGCAGGAGACCGCCGATTCCGATGAGTTCGCGCTCGGCCTGGGCGAACAAGGTCGGCGAATCGAGTGGCTGGCCGACGGCAACGCCGTCGACCTGCAGGCGAGCGGCACCGAGCTCGGTCCGGATCGCTCCGATGCGCAGCTGCATCGCGTCCGAACCCTCGATCTGTTCGATCGACGTCTGGAGGTCGGTCAACGACTGGTCGGTCGCCTGTCGTGCCGGATCGAGTTCGTCCGTCCCGATGGTGCTGGAGAGCAGTTCGTTCTCGACCGAGTTGATCGCGGTGACCAGTGGTTGCCAGACCGAACCGAGCGTGGCACCGCGCTCGGCCTCGGAGATGTTGTCGAGGTCGTTGCCCACGGAGAGCGCAATCAAGAGCCCGACCGCCATCACCAATGGCAACGCGGCAACGAAAAGCTTGGTTGCGAGTGATAGGCGGCGCATTCTCGGATCCCTTCGAGCAAGAGTGACTCGTCGATCTATCGGGCCTCGCGTGGAGTATCTTGAGTGAATACGAACACATTGCTAACTACCCGCGTGTAGTTCGAACTGCCGGGTTTCCGGCACCAGAGGTGGGCGCGGACTCATACCGGATTGACGAGGAACAACGAAAAGAACGATCGAAGCATTGCGGCGATGGGTCCGAGTTCGGGCCGAACAATGTGGTGTCTCGATATATATGAGGTACGAAACGCGCTCGATCTAGCGCTGGTAACGACCGAGATCTCGAGGGCCGCTGAGGTTGCGTGGCAATTCCGTCGCACAAGATTCTGCACATCCTCAAGTTCGTTCGACGGCCGCCGATAGATCCACTGCGATTCAGTTAGGGGATCGCCGCCACGACCCCGTGGCGGTCCGACGTTCGGGAGGACCCGCGAAGGTTATGACATCCGAAATCGAGGAAATGCGCGCGAGTCTCATCGCGGCCGTCCAGGCCGAGTTGGAACGTCACGCCGGCGCGGTCGTCGCCGAAGTGGACAAGCTCCGCCAGGCATCGACGCAGGAGCGCGAAGCCATGCGTGCGGCGTTCAACGAGCAGCTGGTCGCTTTGGCGACCGCTGTCGAGCAGTCCCATGCGCAGGCTGAGCAATCACACAACCAGCTGACCGAGCAGATCGAAGCTCGCGCCGCCGAGAGCGAGGCACGAAGCGCTCGCCGTATCGACGACGTACAGAGCGGGATCGAAGGTCTCGCTACAGGTGCCGTTCGACCGGTTGTCGCCACCTTGCGTGACGAGAGCGATGATCTCGCCCGTCGTGTCGAGGCGCTCGACACCAACCTCCGCAAGTTCGACGAACAGGCCGCCCGAATGGTCGCCTACTTCACATCGAGTACCGAGGCCACCGAGACCAAACTCGACTCGGTCACCAACGAGCTGCGCACCGATGTGATCGGTCGCGTCGAGGCCATCGTGCAGCGCGTCGAAGAGAACGAGTCGTTGGTCCGTAAGTCGCAGTCCGACATCAGCCAGTCCACCTCCGCCCGCCTCGCGGAGAGTGAGGACCGCCTCAATCAGCGACTCCTCGCCACCGAGACGCGGATGAAGGAAGAGAACGGCCAGCGCATCGCGAACATCGATGCACACGTCGGCAAGGTCACCGCCGGCCTCGATGACACCATCGCGGTGCTGAACGACCGGCTCGCGGCTCAAGATCAGCGCTTCGACGAACTGTCGGCCGAACTCGCCACGGTCGAGGAGGCAACCAAGGGGTTCGACTCCGAAGCGATCGACGAGCTCAAAGAGAAAATGTCGACCGCCATCGGTGAGGCGATGCTCGTCCGAATCGAGATGGAGCGCCTCGAGAAGACCGTGAGTGAGCGGACCGACGTCATCGCGGTGCGCGTCACCGAAGTCGAGAGCCAGCTGGCCGACGCCACGATGGACGTCAACACTGCTGTCCAGCTCGACCGGCTCGAAGAACTGGAACGGGCCGTGATCGAACTCGACCCCGAGAAGTTCGGCGTCGACTTTTCAGTCAAGAACGCGTCAACACCGGTCGATGAAACTGGCAGTGACACAGGGGACGCGGCGCCGACTGGATGGCCGACCCCCACGCTGCAACCGACTGACGGTTCGGCGCCAATGAGTCAGATCGAGGAACACTGATGGCACTACGCAGGTCCAAGAACGAACCAGCAAAGCGAGAGGCAGGGTCTGCCGCGACCGCCGAGAAGGAGCCGGGACCCAGCGTCCAGGAGTGCGTTGCGATCTGCCAGTCCCTCGTCGAGGGCGGACAGCTCCAGGGCGACCAGATCGCTGCGCTGCTCACCGGTGCCAATGGAGATCTGTGGCAACTCGGCGAGGTGCTGTTGTCACGGCACAGCGTCGCTCGCACCGACTACGTGACGGCACTCTCGAAGGCTTGTGGAATTCCGGCGGGCGACGCCCGCAACGTCGAGCTCGATACCGAGATGTCCACACAGGTCGAGGAGTCGATCGCCCGAAACTTCTACTTCGTGCCGATCAGCGAAGCCGGTGGCAAGGTCACCGTGCTCAGCGCAGACTGCTCGAAGATTCGTCGTGACGGCGCCGAGACCGCGGCCGGCAAGAAGTTCGAGTGGCTCGCCACCGACCCCAAGACCGTGTCGTCGTTCCTCGAGCAGCTCTGGCGCGCCGACGCCGACATCGGCCGACTCGTGTCGGCGTTCGAAGCGTCCGACGCTCAGTTGCTCGCGGCCGAAGAGGTCAACGAGGTCAGCCTCGACGATCAGGCACCCGTCGTGCAGCTCGTCAGTCGCATCGTCGGCCAGGCGTTGCGTGACCGCGCGTCCGACATCCACATCGAACCGCTCGACAAGGGCGTTCGTGTCCGGTTCCGTATCGACGGCCAGCTGGTCGAAGCGGTTCAGCTGCCGCTCACCGCACACAACCCGCTCGTCAGCCGACTGAAGATCATGAGCAACATGAACATCGTCGAGAAGCGTGCCCCGCAGGACGGACAGTTCTCGACGTCCGTCGACGGTCGCCCCCTCGATGTGCGTGTGTCCACCGTGGCCACCGTGTTCGGCGAGAAGGTCGTCATGCGTCTGCTCGACAAGAGCAAGTCGATGGTCGGCCTCAACGAACTCGGCATGCCTCGCGAGACCTACAACACGTACTCCAAGATCGTCCACGCCCCGTTCGGCATGGTCATCTGTGCCGGACCGACCGGTGCGGGTAAGACCACCACGTTGTACGCCACCCTGCTCGAGATCAACTCGACCGGCAAGAACGTCACCACCATCGAGGACCCCGTCGAGTACGTGTTCCCCGGTATCAACCAGGTCGGCACCAATGATCGTGCCGGCCTCACCTTCGCCACGGGTCTCAAGGCTCTCCTGCGACAGGACCCCGACGTCATCCTCGTTGGTGAGGTTCGAGACGTCGACACCGCCCGCATCGCCGTGCAGTCGGCGCTCACCGGTCACTTCGTGCTCTCGTCGTTGCACGGCAACGACAGCGTCGCCGCGGTGCACCGTCTGCTCGACATGGGCATCGAGGCCTTCCTCGTCGCGTCCGCGGTCGTCGCCGTCGTGTCACAGCGTCTGCTCCGCCGAATTTGCGACAACTGCAAAGAGGAGTACGTCCCGACTGCCGACGTGATCGCCGTGTTCAAGCAACACAGCGGCGGCTCCGACAAGATGACGTTCTTTCGCGGCAAGGGCTGTAGCTACTGCTCGAATACCGGGTATCACGGGCGTATCGGCGTCTACGAGTTGCTCCGCATCACCCCGGAGCTTCGCCGACTCATTGTCGGTTGGGCCACGACCGAAGAACTCCGCCGTCTCGCGGTTGCACAGGGCATGCGCACGATGCTGCGCGAAGCCATGCAACTCGTCGAAGACGACGTCACCACCGTCCCCGAAGTCGTCAAGACACTCTTCGCCACTTAGTCATTCCGCTCAGGAGCCCCCATGCCAAAGTTCGCCTACTCCGCCATCGATCCGGCCGGCGCCGAGATCGAAGGTACCTACAAAGCCGACACCATCGGCTCGGCTCGGTCGTACCTGATCGAGCAGAACCTCTTCCCGATCCGTATCGAGGAGAGTCGTGGTCTGCTCGACTTCGAGCTCACCAAGGAGAAGGTCAAGAAGAAGAACCTCATGAACTTCACTCGCCAGCTGGCGGTGTTCGTGAAGGCCGGTATCCCGATCACCGACGCGCTCACCACGATCGGCGACGAGACCACCGACGTTGCACTCCGGCGTGCGCTCGTGAACATGACGGACGATCTGCGCAACGGCGGGCTGTTCTCGTCGGCGGCCGCCCAGTTCCCTGGTGTGTTCCCCAACTACTACGTCGGCATCCTGCAATCGGCCGAGCTCACCGGTCGTCTCGACACGGCGCTCGAAAGCCTGTCCGACTACCTCTCACGCGAGATCGAGACGCGCTCGAAGGTCGTCGGAGCGTTGGCCTACCCCGGCGTCGTCATGATCATGGCGTTCTTCACGGTGCTCGTGTTGGCCGGCTATGTGCTCCCGCAGTTCAAACCCCTCTTCGAGGAGCTCAACGCCGAGCTGCCGCTCCCGACCCGGATGATGCTGTTCTTCGCCAGATTCTTCGGCGACCTCTGGTTCGTCACGGCCGGCTTCTTTCTCACCATCACCGCGGTGCTGTCGTTCCTGATCATGCACCCCACCGGCAACGACATCCGCGACCGATTGGTGCTCAAGATCCCGATCATCAAGGGCATCGTCGAGTACTCGATCCTCGAACGCTTCTGCCGGATCCTCGGCACGATGTTGCGCTCCGGCGTTGCGGTGCCGTCCGCCATGCAGACCACCACCGAGGCCACCGCCAACATCGTCTACCGCGAGCAACTCGACATCGCCCGTCAGCAGATGCTGGAGGGCTCCGGCTTCACTCAGCCACTGATCGACACCGAGTTGTTCCCCGGCGCGGCCAAACAGATGTTCAAGGTCGGCGAAGAGACCGGTACGTTGGACCAGCAGCTCGAAGTGGCGTCCGAGTACTTCGACCGAGAGCTCGAAGCTCGTATCAAGGCCTTCACCACCATGTTCGAACCGATCATGATCGTGTTCGTCGGTGTGGTCGTCGGCTTCGTCGCAGTCGCGCTCGTGTCTGCCATGTACGGCGTCCTCGACGGCGTTCAGAGCGACGCAGGAGTCTGATCAGGCGTGCCAGATCAGATCGACGAACCACTGGCCGGCGAAGATGCCGAGCACGGTTCCTGCCGCAAGGAATGGTCCGAACGGGATCATCGTGCGTCGGTCTGCACTGCCTCGCGCCATCATCGCAACGCCGACCACGGCACCCATGATGAATCCGTAGAAGATGCCAACGGGAACGATGCCGGGGTTCAACCATCCGAGGTACAACCCGAGCAGCGGTGCCAGGCGCACGTCACCGTCGCCGAGTCCGCCACGACTTGCCACGTAGATGCCACCCAGCAGCACGAACGCGATGCCGGCGCCGAAGAACATCTGCCAGATGCGCTCGGGTTCATCGTTCGCGAGTGCTGCAATGGTGAGGGCGACGACACCGAGCCCGAACGCGGAGTAGCTGATCTCGCGGGGCAGCCGCTGCGTGTGCAGGTCGATCCATGTCAGCACGACCAACGCCGCGCCGAGAATCCAGTAGGCGGGAAGAGCGGCGTCGGCACCGAACTTGATTCCGAACAATACGAAGATCGTCGCGGTTGCGAGTTCAAGAACGATCGGCTCGATGCCGATTGGGTTCTGGCAATGGCGACATTTGCCACGCAACGCCAGCCAACTGAACACCGGAACCAGATCGAGCGGACCCAGGCGGGTTCCGCAGGCTCCACAAGCGCTCGGTGGCTGCACAATCGAGCCCCCGCGAGGAACGCGGTCGGCTACCACAGTCAGAAACGACCCGATCAACAGGCCGAAGACCACGCAGGCCGAGATCACAAGGGTTGTTTCCATCGTTTGAATACCGGGCCCACAATGGCCCGAGCGGAAGGATAACCCCCATGCAAGATCCAGACCCGACTTTGGTCGCATTGTTGACGGCCACGGTGAACAGTGGCGCGTCCGACCTCCACCTCACGACCGGCCGCGCCCCCACGGCTCGCCGCGACGGCACCTTGGTGTCGTTCGAGAACGTGAAGGTGCTCGACGGCGACGACACCGAACGAATGGTGTACTCGTTGCTCAGCGACGACAACGCCGCGGAGCTCGAAGAGCGCAAGCAGGTCGACTTCTCGTTCGGCATCTCCGGCCTCGGCCGATTCCGAGCCAACGCGTTCAACCAGCGAGGCTCGCTCGCACTTGCGCTGCGCGTCGTTCCGTTCCGTGTGCGCTCGCTCGAAGAGCTCGGTGCTCCCAAGGCTTGCAACAGCCTGCTGAACCGACCGTACGGCATCGTGCTCGTCGTGGGCCCGACGGGTTCCGGTAAGTCCACCACGCTCGCCGCGATGATCGACCGGATCAACGCCACCAAGCCGGTGCACATCCTCACCATCGAGGATCCCGTGGAGTACCTACACCACCACAAGGTCGCGATGATCAACCAGCGCGAGGTCGGGACCGATGTGGTTTCGTTCCCCGAAGGTCTGCGTTCTGCGCTTCGTGAAGACCCCGACGTGGTGCTCCTCGGCGAAATGCGCGACCTCGAGTCGATTCAGATCGCGCTGTCGCTGGCCGAGACCGGCCACCTCGTGTTCGCGACGTTGCACACCAACGACGCGTCTCAGGCGCTCGACCGCATCATCGACGTGTTCCCGTCCGACAAACGCGACCAGATCCAGACGATGCTCGCCGGTTCGCTCCAGGGCGTCGTGTCACAGCGTCTCGTTCCAGCCATCTCAGGCGGCCGCGTTGCCGGCTACGAAGTGTTGATGGGCAACGAGGCGGTTCGCAACCTCATCCGTGAGGGCAAGTCACGCCAGCTCCGCAACGTTGTTGCGACCGGCGCCGGCGACGGCATGCAGACCATCGAGATGGACCTCGCCCGGCTCGTGTCGGCAGGTCTGGTGTCGATGGAAGTCGCCCAGTCGATCTCGGCCTACCCGGGTGAGATCCAGTCCCAGGTGGCGACGCTGCGTTCGCAGGCCCAGGCGGCCGCGACGAGTGCGGCGGGTCAGGTCGGCACATCGGGTTCCGCGCAGCCCTCGGGTGCGAACGGTTCCAACGGTTCCAACGGTGGCGCGAGTTCGTCGAGCGCATCGGCACCGCCGCCGCCACAGCCTGCACCGACCAAATAGTTCTGGCATCCTGTTCGTATGCCGCCAACGGCCAATCCGTTCAAGACGATCGCGGGGATCACTCCCTGTCCCGGTGGATGGCTGGTGTTGCCGGCGCGTCTCGCCGGCGTCACCGTCGTGGCCGAGGAGGCATTCGTGCTGCCCAACCTCCAACAGGTGCTCGACTATCGGCCCAAGTTCGAGTTCGGTGGTCTGAACATCCCGGTCGGCTACCCCGACCTGGCCAATCAGGTGTTTCGAAACTGCGATCACGATGCGCGTGAGTTGATCGGATGGCCACGAGTGGTCGGTATCAAGCGCGTCCCCTCACGTCAGGCGCTGGAAGCGCCAAGTCGTGAGGAAGCGCTGAAGTACGACCCGTGGCTGACGCGCAGCGACTTTCGTCGGTTCCGCTGGATGCGCGAAGCGATGATCGAGATCCAGCCGTTCCATTCCCGCTCTTTCTATGGAGGCAACTCTGACCTGTCGTTCCAGAGCATGAACCTGGATGAGCCACTCAAGACGTCGCCGTATCATGAAGAGGGTCGATTGGAGCGTCTCGAGCTCATCCGTTCGAAGCTCCCCGGTGTCGACGATCCGGTCACTCGGGTGCCACCCGACGGTGCCGGACAGATTCACATGTACGAGGCGGCGGCGATGCTCTGGACCGCACGTCGTGCCTCGGGCAGGGCCATCACGCGGCTCCCGATCGATCCGATCTGGGATTCGCAGGGCATCCGCCAAGAACTCGTGCGTTGACCCCGCCGGGCGTCGGCGCGTCCAATCGCCTCGACAGCGGCATGGTGTGCAGGGTCCGTCGAGCCGATCGGACCGAGTTCAAACGTGTGGGTCGATCAGGCGAGCGACAGACCGCGAACGGGTGCGTCATGCTGTGCGGCTGTCACGGTGTCGAGCACCGCCGACATGGTGTCGACCAGCTCTTGCTGACGGGCGAAGCAGTGACTGACGGCCTGTTCGACGACGTCGAGTCGGTTCACGATCTTCTCGTGGTCTCGACCAGAGGCCGCCGGCTGTGAAGCGAGCGGTCGCTGGGCGCCGCTGGGCGCCGGGAACTGGTCGACGGAATCAGAATCGGATCGAACCTCGGCACGCACCTGTTCGATGAGGCCGATCAGCGTGCTGCGGGTCTGCTCCAATTCGGAGCGAGCCTCCCGCTTTACAAAGTCTGCCTGTTCTTGTGCAATGGACGCGTGTGTTGCCGTTGCGGTGAACTGCGACCGCATCTGGGCCTGCAACTCGTCAACCTGTTCGGTGAGAGCAGACAGGGTGGCTCGCAGTTCGGCGGCTTCCTCGTCTCCGAAGATTCCGTGTTGTGCCTGCGTGTCATCGGTTTTTGATCGAACGAACATGGGGAACTCCTGAAGCGTCTGGCGGTGTCGGCTGGCACGGAATCGCTCGCGTACCGGTCTGTCCCCTGTTATCGGCACAACCAGAGGTCTTCTTGAGCATGCAAAGTTCTGCTGGAATTTCGCCCATGATCCTCTAAAGTTGTGTTCGACCACTGCCGAAACACTCAGTACGCAACCGGGAGGCCATTCTCACGGGGCGTATCCAACGTGAGACTCGGCTGCCCAATCCGGGCGGAAGGAACCAAAGGAAACATAACCATGATTAAGAACCGTAAGGATGAGGGCTTCACCCTCGTCGAACTGCTCATCGTGATCGTCATTCTCGGCATCCTGGCCACCATTGTGGTCTTTGCCGTACGTGGCATCACCGACCAGGGTCAGGACAACGCCTGCAAGGCCACGGCCAAGACCTACGAAGTGGCCATCGAGGCCTACTACGCACAGTACGGCAACGCCAACGATCCCTCGGGCCCTGAGCTCGAGACCGCTGGCCTGATCCGTTCGTACGACGCCACAGGCGGCATCACCATCAACGCCGGGACCACCCCGTCGTCGATCGCTCAGTCTGGCGACTGCGCATCGGTCGTCCTCTGACCTGAACACCGTACGAAACTCGTACATTGAAGAACCCCACCCAACCTGGGTGGGGTTCTTCGCGTTCCCGGCCCCGGTTCGGCGGGCCGGATCGATCGTCCCACTAGTCTCCGCCCATCGAAATGACTGACAGCCTGACGGCGCCCCGATCTCATACGAGCTCGTTCACTCGCGGCGCTCTCGCTCTGCCTCGCCGCGATCTGGCGTTGTGCGGCGTGGCGGTGTGGATGGTCGTTGCCTTCGTGCCGTTCTTCTACGAGC
>JBBKWQ010000112.1:0-4916 GCA_037969115.1 Ilumatobacteraceae bacterium | reverse complement strand
CTGCTGCGTCGGCGAGGTGGTGCGGTAGCACGCCATCGCGCTGAACACCACCTGCCAGTCGGCTGTCGCGATCGTCTCGCCGAGCGCGTCGCCCGGCACCAGGTCGACCTCGTTGCCGTCGGGGTCGGTGTGACAGACCCCGTACGGTCCCGATGCCTCACCAAGACTCGCCTGCTCGACCGCCGCGGCCGGCCGCACGACGTCGATGTGGATGCGGTTTCGAAGCGGCCGCGGCTCCGTCGACTGCCGGATCCGTATCGCGGGGTCGCGCCGCAACGGATCCGCCAAACCGCCGTTCTCCCCAGGCGCGTAGTCGAGCACGCGCTCCCAGAACCGCCTCACCACAGTCGGGTTCGTTGATTCGAACACGACGCTCAGGTGCTGCAGCACGGCAGGGTTCGCGGCCAGCCCGAGATCCCGCGCGGCCGCCGACACCGCCTCGGCGTGCTCGTCTGAGTCGAGGCGCACCCGCATGCCTGTCGAACGGAGGTCGACCACGATCTCGGCCGACACCTCTACGACGCGCGCGGCCAGCGCAGCCCCCTCGACCAGCGACGGCGCGTCAAACCATGCCGTCGCAACGCCATCGACCACCCGCCAATCCGTCCCGATCTCTGTCATTGCCCGGCACCGTACAGCCCATTGTCGGCTCGGACCACGAGCCAAGCGAGTCCTCCCCGTGGGAGTCATGTCGATCCGCTCCGCCGCGGCGTGCACGGCGACATCTTGACCGCCTTGGGCATGTTCGGGAAGGCGGTTCCGTGCGGCACTACCTCGCCGGAGGCCGCCGAAAGAGTGATATTTCTTCGCGTTACATGTAACTTCGAGGTCATGGCTCGTCGACAGTCTTCGTCACCCACCGCCATTCGTGTCCGCGCACACCGCCAACGCCTCCGGGAGCAGGGGCTACGACCCATCCAGATCTGGGTCCCCGACGTCAGGTCCCCGCAGTTCACCGAGCAGGCACACCAACAGTCGCTCGCCGTCGCGTCGAGCCGACACGCAGCTGACGACGAGGCCTTCATCGACGCGCTGTCCTACGACGAGTGAACCGAGGCGAGATCTGGATCGCTTCGGCGGGCAGCGGGTACGTCGGCAAGCCCCGACCCGTCGTCATTGTCCAAGACGACCGCTTCGACGCCACCGCCTCGGTGACCGTCTGCGCGTTCACGACGGATCCCACCGACGCACCGCTGATCCGACTGCTCATCGAGGCCGACGAAGTGACCGGCATCCGAGAGTCGAGTCGGCTGATGGTCGACAAGATCACCACCATCCCGCGATCCAAGCTCGGAGAACGGATCGGCCAACTGAGCGACGACGACCTGATCAGACTGTCGCGCGCCCTCGTGGTGTTCCTCGGGCTCGCAGGGACCTAACGAGCCCGCACACTTCACGCACCCGTAGTCACGAGCCTGCCGTCCAGCCTGCGCGGCATCCCGGCCCGGATGCGGTGCCACGAAATCGCGTTCCGAGGAGTCGGCGTTCTCGGGCATCACGTTGGTACAGGTGCGAGGATGACGTGGTGCGAGCGGCGATCTCCGAACTCTCTGCCCACCAGCGTCGACTCGTTGTCAACTGGATCGGGGAACGGCCCGAGACGGTGATTGTCGTGGCAGCACTTCGGTCCGGTGCTGGTCGTATCTCAATCGATGGCGACCCTTCCGCGCCTTCGGCCGTGCTCGTCGAGTCGCTGTTGGTCCCAGGCGAGCCGCAGGGTTTCGGCGACGGTCAAGCCCTGCTCGGACTCCTCATCGATACCGATCGGTGGACGTGCGTCGAGGTCGACGACAGTCTCGCCCAGCAGATCGGAGAAGACTTCGCTCGGCGCTGGGGGCGGGCTCGGTCCGTCGTCGACATCATCCACGAACTCAACGAGCCAGTCGCCGTCTATGAACACCCGCTCGTACGCCAGCTCACACCGACCGAAGCGCTCGAGCTCTCGACGGAGGAGGACGATCTGCTTCCCGATCGGCGCCTCGTCGCTGCGGCCGCTGACGTCGGCCGGGTCTACGGTGCGGTCGACGACGGTGTCATCGTCGGCCAGGCAGGATCGTTTGCCGCCAGCAGTGTGTTCGCCGATGTCGGCGTACACGTGACGGCTGCACATCGGGGCAAGGGAGTGGCGACTGCCTGCGCGTCCGGTGTGTGCCGAGCCATTCAGGATGACGGCCTCCGACCCGTGTGGGGAACCAGCTCGGAGAACACCGCATCGCTCGGAGTCGCAAGAAAGCTCGGCTTCGTCGAGACCGCTCGCCTCACCTTCCTCGTTCGAGGCAGCGGAGAATTCAACGCGAGCTCGACACTCCGCACGGTGTGAGCCGGACTGCGCCGGACGCCGGGCGCGGTCGTGGGCATTTCGGACCGCGATTACGAGCGCCGGTGATCGCAGCGTGGCCGATCTCGACGTGCCCAATCGGCCTGACAAGCATTACGCCGGGCTGGAGACGCGCCTTTCAAGTGCCTTGCCGGGTGCGTTGCTTTTTCTGGCGTGTCGGAGGTGCCGCCGTACACGAATGCGTGCACTGCGTCGGGAGCATCCTTGCTCGTCGACTACGTCCTCACGGTGGCGGTGTCGGTGTCGGCCGGGGTCGCCGCGATCACCTCCGCGTTTCCATCGCTGCGCCCGGAACGGGTGCTGCTGTGCGTCGGCTTCGTTGCGTTGATGACGTTCGCCAATCTGCGGGGGCTCAAGGAATCGGGCCGGCTGTTCGCCGGGCCGACCTACATCTACATCTTCTCGATCCTGTTGTTGATCGTCGCTGGCCTCGTGCGCTACTACGCCGGCCACCTCGCCGTGCTCGCTCCGAATACCGAATCGCTCGACGAGCTCACCGAGAACGGATCCCTGCTCACCGGGGTCACGGTGTTGCTGTTCCTACGGGCTTTCTCGTCCGGTGCCGTGGCGTTGACAGGTATCGAGGCGATCTCGAACGGTGTGCCGGCATTCCGGAAGCCCGAGTCCCGCAATGCCGCGTCGACACTCGTCGTGATGGGTGTGATTCTCGCCGGGTTCTTCTTCGGTCTGTCGGTACTCGCGAACTTGATCAAGCCGACGGTGAGTGAGGATGAGACGCTGCTGTCGATCATGGGCCGCGCCGTGCTGGGCGATGGCAGCGTGCTGTACTACACCTTGCAGTTCGCAACCTTCTCGATCCTGATACTCGCCGCCAACACCGCCCTCGCCGACTTTCCGCGGGTCAGTTCGATCCTCGCCACCGACGGCTTCCTGCCTCGCCAACTCTCCAACCGCGGTGACCGCTTGGTGTTCTCGAACGGCATCATCGCGCTGGCGGCTGTCGCCGGCGGACTGATCGTCGTGTTCGGCGGCGATACGAGCCGACTGATTCCCCTCTATGCCGTCGGCGTGTTCTGCGGTTTCACCCTCTCACAGCTCGGGATGGTCGTGCACCACCGTCGGGTTCGAGAAGCAGGCTGGCAATGCAACCAGGTGGTCAACATCGTCGGCGCGATTGCCACGTTCGTCGTCCTGCTCGTCGTCGTGGTCTCGAAGTTCAGCAAGGGCGCATGGATCCCGGTGATCTTGATCCCAGTCATCGTCGTCGGCTTCAAAGCAGTGAGGCGTCACTACGACAAGGTCACCACCGCACTCGCCGTCACGCCCGCAGACAGGGTGACGCGGCATTCGCACACGGTTGTCGTTCTCATCGGCACGGTGAATCGGGGCGTGCTCCATGCGATCGCCTACGCCCGGTCGATGCGCCCCGACCGGCTCGTCGCCATCAGCGTGGTGGCGTCGGCCGAAGAAGAAGAACGCATCGTCGATGCCTGGGAGGAATTCGAACTCCCCGTCGAACTTCGAACGATCTTCTCGCCGTACCGCGATCTCACCGGGCCGGTCTTGGAAGTGATCGACGAACTCGACGCCGAACGTCCCGACGACGTGATCACCGTCGTCATCCCGGAGTTCGTCGTCGAACACTGGTGGGACAGGGTGCTGCACAACCAGAGCGCCGTCGTGTTGCGTGCCAAATTGCGACAGCGCCCAAACACCGCCATCACGTTGATCCCTGTCCAGGTCAGCGAACACCGAGCCGTCTGGGACGAACACAGGAAGCGGGTCAAGCCATGAATCCGTCGAAGCTGAACACCGCGGTGCGCACATGAGCGAACGGGAGAATCACGCCGTCATCGTCGGTTGCGGACGGGTGGGCTCGAGTCTCGCCCGTCGCCTGACCGACGAGGGATACAGCGTCGCCGTCGTCGATCGCGACAAACGATCGTTTCACCGCCTCGGCGTACTGGACGTGGACCGTGTCGTCGGCGTCGGTTTTGATCGGAGCACCCTGGTCCAAGCCGGGGTCGAACAAGCAGAATCACTTGCGGCAGTCACCAGCGGCGACAACTCCAACATCGTGGTCGCCCGCACGGCCGCCGAACACTTTCGAGTGCCTCGCGTCGTCGCTCGCATCTTCGATCCTCGCCGAGCGGCAATCTACGAGCGGCTCGGCATCCCGACGGTCGCATCGTCGCAACTCACGACCGAGATGGCCGTTCGTCGGCTACTCCCAAACCACGACGCCGTCCAGTGGATCGAGGCGAGCGCACGCGTGTGTGTCGTTGAGCACGCGGTCCCGCAACATGCAGTCGGGCGCCCCGTCAGCGACCTCGAGAGATCGCGTAGCGTCCGCGTTGTCGTGGTCCGTCGCCTTGGCGCAGGAATCGTTCCCACCGGTGAACTGGTCCTACAGGAAGGTGACATCCTCTACCTTGCGGTTGCCCACGACCAACTAGATGGCCTCGACCACATCCTCGCCACACCGAACAGAGGAGCACACTGATGAGGGTGATCGTCGTCGGGGCGGGCAAAGTGGGCACCTTCATCGCAGCCGACCTCGTCGCCTCGGGCCACGAGGTCGTGCTCGTCGAGCAGAATCGTGACCGGTTCGAGCAGC
>JBBKWQ010000111.1:0-5062 GCA_037969115.1 Ilumatobacteraceae bacterium | reverse complement strand
TCGCACGTGGCGTGGTAGTCGCCGCCGGGGCCGAACTCCTCCCACTCGTCGCGGGTGAGATTTCGGCCGGCCGCGTAGCAGGCGAGCTCAGGCCAGGTGTTGAGGTCGCTGTTCCAGATGAGTGTTGCTCCATCGACGACGGTGGTGATTTGGTTCGTGTCGGCGGCCAGGGTCGCCGCCCAGGTGTCGGCGTCGTCGGGGAAGGGAGCTCCGATCGGTTCCAGGCGTTGAGCATCCCAGATCTGGGCGCCGTGGAGTCGTGAGACCTTGAGGTAACGGCTGTCAGTGGTGATCTCGAGAACGCGGCCAATCGTGGATTCGCCCTTGGAGATCACGGGCCCCTCGATCACCTTCCGCAAGTCGGCCGGGTCGCGAACCTCGAGGCCTCGCGTCGACAGGGTGATCGCCCGCTGACCGTCAGAGGTGAACACGATTTCCTGGAACCCGTCGGTTGGTTCCAGGAGATCGACCAACTCCCAGGTGCCGACCTCGTAGACAGCTACCCAGTCCTCGAACGTCGGGACCACGAGCAGGTTCCCCGCCGCAGAGAATGAGGGAACTCCGGGCCAGTCACCCGATTGCGGTGAGGCTTCTTCGACATCGTCGAGTCGGACGACGAACTGCTGCGTGGCGACGTCGTACACGTCGACGATCCCGTCACTCGAGTTCCAGGTGTGGAGGAACTGGGTTCCGTCAGGCGTGAAGACGGGAATCACCGTTCCGCGACTGTCGAGGTCGCCCGTCGCCACCGCCTCGAACTCGTTGGTCTCGGGATTCCATCGGTCGAGCTCGACGCGATCGAACGGGTCCCCCTCGGCGTGATACCTGATGACGTCCGTTCCGGACTGCCGAACGCCATAGCCAGCCGGCGACTCGTGCACGAGCTCGGGCGTGGGCCCGACGACCCGCCAGATCCCGATCGGCACCTGGTCACCTTGGTTGCCTCCCTGCACGACAACGCTGCCGTCGGACGAAATCCCGTGGTACTGGGCGTTCGTCTCCGCCTCGGGGATGACCATGTCGACGAAGGTGCCGGCGCCGTCTATCGCCCAGAACGAGAGACCGGTCCCGGTGGTGACAGTGAGTGACAGACCGTCGGGAGAGATCACCGACTGGTCACCGGTTGCGATGGGAAGGCTCTCAGCCAACAGTGTTCCTTCTGCCAGATCGACGGTGGTGAGATACGCACCATTCACCAGCATGAGACGCGACGGACCGGCGGCGATGAGCGAGGCGCCAGGGTTCACACCTCGCGTCCCCGCGATCGGTGCCGCTGAGGCGCCCGTCGTCGAATCGAAGCTCCAGACCTCTGTGTTCGAGGCGGTGTGCAGCACGTCATCGTCGTAGAGGAGAACGAAGCTATTCGAGCTCTCCGTGAACCGGAGCGGCTCGGATTCGGTGGTCGTCTCGAACTGTTGTACATCGGTACCCAGCCCCCATGCCGCGGCGAGGACTTGACCGTCGGCGCGAAACGCGATGTCCTTGACCGAATCCTCGATCGGATCGCCCGCGGCGTCGGTCGGAGCGATGACGCGATTGAGATCCGGATTGGCAAGTCCGTGCAACTGGACGCGCCCGTCGTCAAGACCGAGGGCAAGGATTTGGCCGGCCGGGCCGAGCCGGGTCACGGTGATCGATGGGGCCTCGCCATCGCCTGTCAGCGTTGACGTCCCACTCGCCGTCACCGAGAAGTCGGCGGTGTCGAACGCGCGCCAGGTCCCGTCCTCGGCGCCGACCACGACCGTACGACCGTCGGCGCTCACGTCGATGTCCGCCGGACCGGCCGTCAACGCGATGTCGCGGAGGACGAGGCGGTCGTCGAGGTCCCAGACCTCGAGGGCCTCGTCGCGAGCGGCCAGCAGCGTTCCGTCCGGCAGGTAGGCGACGCGCCGATAGCTCGCACCGTTCTCGACGTTGCCGAGCCAGTTCGTCGGCACGCTGACTCCGGCTCGTTGCACCGCTCCGAGACCCTCGTTCGAGGGCTCCAGGCGAAGCGCCTCGAGCGCGAGGAGTAGACCCAGGCTGGGGTTTTCGCCCGCGGCCGCACGTTCCGACTCGGCCACGACTCGTCGTAGCTCGGCCTCCGCCGCATTCTCGTTGGCTTGTCGGCGCTGACCGAACGCGATGAGCCCGGCGACGAGGGCCAGCACGGCAACAATGCCGGTCGCAGCGAGTAGCGAACGGAGTCTTCGTATCCGCCGCCGTTCGACATCGATGTCTGCGTCTCGCTTCGCCCGGCCAGCGTCCAGAAAGGCGAGTTCGTTCTCGCTCATCTGGTCGGGGTGGTCGGTGGTCCATTCGTCGGCCGTCGCGAGACGTGCACCTCGGAGAAGTTCACCGTCGTCCCGGCCTGCTTCTGCCCACGACGCGGCGGCGACGGTGAGATGGTGGAGCATCCGCAATCCGTCCCGATCCTCGTCGATCCACTGCCGTAGCCGTGGCCACTGGCGGATCAGGGCCTCGTGGGCGACTTCGACGGTCGGCTCCCTGGTGACCGGGTCTCGGTCGAAGGCGATCAGGCGCGCTGCGCCGTACCGGGCCAGGAGCTCGGTCGGGACGCTGACCAGTTCCGACTGTCGTGCCCTGCGGCGCGTGTCCTCGACCCCTTCGCCAGGGATGATCAGCCTCGAGAAGAGCTTTCTGCTCGCGTCTCGATCCGCAGGGTCGAGACCGGAGTAGATCTCGTCGGCTCGTTGTGAGAGGACAGCGCCCATCCCTCCGAGGCGGTGATACGAGTCGATCGTCATCGTGCCGTCGGTTCGGTGCTCGTACAGCTCGGTGAGCGAGTATTGCAGCAGGGGCAGCGATCCGGGAGAGTTCATCGCATCGCTGACCAGCACGGTTGCCAACGCTGCCTCGACCGCAACGCCCGCTGTCTCGGCCGGGCCGACGATGGCGACGTGCAGCTCCTCCGGCTCGAGCGGTGTCACGAGGCGCGAGTGATCGCGAACGGCGGCCCCGACGGTCGGATGGTCGAGTATCGGGCTGAGGAAGTCGGCCCGAGCGGTGACCACGACCCGCAGTCGCCCCGCCTGATCATCGAGCGCCTCGAAGATCGCACTCATCAACAGGTCCCGCTCGTTCCGATCCGACAGTGTGAAGGCTTCCTCGAATTGGTCGATCAGGAGAACCAGCTGACGACTCGAGTCGGGGAGTACAGAGGTCAGGATGTCCCCGAGGGCGGCCTGGTCGTCGGCGAGTGCTTCCGCGAGATCGGGGACGGGTGTCGAGGCGACCCGCGAGAGCGCGATTTCGAATTCGGCGATGGGATGCTCGCCGGGGACCATCGTCGCGATGAACGCCCCGCCGGCGCGCAGGCTTGGGAGGAGGCCGGCGCGGACCAAGGAGGACTTGCCTGATCCTGACGGTCCGACGACGGCGAGAAACGGGTGAGCGGCCAGGTCGGTAGCGAGGTCTTCGACGAGTTGTTCCCGACCGAAGAACACTGCGGCGTCGGATTCGGCGAAGGGGTACAGGCCGCGGAACGGGTTTGGCCCCTCGATTGTCGGAAGCGCCGGAGTGGCCGTACCGGAGCGTCCCGCTGTGGCTGCCTCGACCGACGCCACGAGGTCGGCGATACTCGCGAACGGAACCTCCCCTTTCGGGGTCGAGCAGCGGTCGACGATCGTTCGCACACGCGAGGCCACGGCGGCCACGGCCTGTGTCTGGCCGGAGCGCTCGCCCGCCTGCGTCCACAGTTGACCAGCGAGTTGGCCGAACGCCGCGATGTCGATCAGCGTGGAACGGGGGTCGGCATCGAGGCCGAATCCCGCGAGGTACGCGGTGCCGACCTCATCGAAGAGCACGCGCGCCGGGTCGATCTGACCGTGCACGATGCCCCGCTCGTGTGCCGCTGTGAGTGCCGCGCCGATTTGTCTGACGACGGTGATTCGCTCGTCGTCGGTCAGTGATCGCTCAGTGAGCCGGCGGTCGAGCGAGCCGCATGGGAGGAATCTCGTGACCAGATAGGCGGCGCCGGGTTCCCGCCAGTAGTCGTAGAGCGGCACGACGTTCGGGTGCTCGATCGAGGCAATACGCTGCGCGTGGACCTCGAACCTCCGCACGAAGGCAGGATCGTCGGCCTGCTCGGAGGAGATCGCTGTGATGGCGACATCGCGTCCGACCGACGGTTGCGTTGCCTGGTACGTGAGGCCCAACTCGGATTCGGCGATCGGCGGGCCGAGCACATAGCCCCTCAGCTTTCGGCCGTGCGGGCGCGCCTCGAGTCGGGGATCCTGATCGACGATGAGTTGCTCGAGCTCGTGGAGCTGCCGACTCGGCTCGAGGCCGGTCTCGTCGGCGAGGAATCGTCGATACTCCCGACCAGCCCGGAGCGCGTCAGCATGCCGCCCCGACCGGTAGAGCGCGAGCATCAGCAGTCGACGCGGTTCTTCGCGAAACGGCTCCTCCTCCATCAACGCCTCGATGTCTGGGATGATGGCTGCGTCGCGACCGGACTCGAGAACGGCCTCGGCCCGGAGTTCGCGGGCAACCGTCTTGAGCGCGGTCAATCGGATCGCCTCGACGTTCGCCCACTCCTCGTCGGCGAACTCGCCGTAGGCGGGACCTGACCACAGCGCCAGTGCTTCATCGAGGCCGAGCACGGCGCCGTCTGCGTCGCCCGCTGTCAGCCGATCCTGGGCGTCGGCGAGTGCTTCCTCGAACCGTGCTGAGTCGAGGTCGATTGTGGACTCCGGAAGGACGTATCCCTTCGCCTCGGTGACGAGCACACGAGAGGCGTCGACACCAGCCACCTCCAACGCTCTTCGCAGACGCGCCACATAGGTCCGGAACGTCGACTGTGCCGCGTCAGAAGGCTCGCCGTCGAACACTGCGTCGATCAGGCGATCTGTGGACACAACCGATCCACGGTGCACGACCAACACCCCGAGCAATCGGCGCTGACGTGGTCCGCCCAGATCGATCGGCGTGTCGTCCGCCAAGAGGCGAACTGGCCCGAGTACTTCAGCGGTCAAACGCATCGTGACTCTCGTTCTCGATCATGACACCCACCATTCCGACCTGAGGTTGCAGTGAGGTAGCAATCAACGAATGCAAACCG
>JBBKWQ010000110.1:0-2630 GCA_037969115.1 Ilumatobacteraceae bacterium | reverse complement strand
CAATTCATCACCACATCGAGCATCACGATCAGTGCGACACCGGTCGAACCCGAAGCGGACTGGCACGATCGCGCCAACTGCCTCGGCGTCGACCCCGATCTGTTCTTCCCGGAGCGGGGCGCATCGACGCGTGAGGCGAAGGAAGTGTGTCGCGGCTGCGAAGTCCGACACGACTGCCTCGAGTTCGCGCTGCAGAACGGCGAGAAGTTCGGCATCTGGGGCGGACTCTCCGAACGTGAGCGCCGTCGCATCCGTCGCCAGCGCGCGCAAGTCGCCCGCAGCATCATCGGCGCTTGACGACCCCGCACCTTTGCGGGGTCCTGTTGCGATGGCGCGCGGAAAGCTGATCCCATGACCGCTCACGCCTCCTTCAAGAAGCGCATCCGTGCACGGATGGCCAAGACCGGCGAACGCTTACGGCGCCGCCCGCCGGGTCCTCATCGATCGGGCCGATGACGCCGACGACGGTGCTCGCACCTGGGTGTCCCCTCCCGAGCAGACCGACGAATCCGTGATGGACCACACCGGCAGAAGCTGGAACGAGTGGTGCGACATCATCGACGCGTGGCCGGAGGCCGACCAGGGCCACGCCGCGGTCGCCGCCCGATTGCTGGACGAGTTCGACGTCACGGGCTGGTGGGGGCAGGGCATCACCGTCGGTTGGGAACGCATCACCGGCCGGCGTCTCGTGAACCAGATGTCGGATGGCACGTTCACGGCCGCCGTGTCGCGCACCATCGGCATCGACGCCGCTCGATTGCGTCGGATGCTGTACGACGACGCCGATCGGTGGAAGCTGTTCTGGACCGACTGGCTCGACGCGCTGAACGATGACGCTGCCAACCACGCCGAAGACGATGTGCGGCGACGCGAGGGGACTGGGTCCGCCGATGTGGGTAGGCTCAGAACATGATCGCATTTCTCAACGGCTACGAGCCGTTCATCATTCTCGGCGTGATCGTGCTGCTCTTCGGCTCCGCGCAGGTTCCCAAGCTCGCCCGCAACCTCGGCAAGGCCCAAAAAGAGTTCAAGGATGGGCTCGACGAGGGCAAGGCCGACGCGGAAACCGACGACGAGAAGACCTCCGCCGACTCCTGAGTCGCATGCGCATCCGACGGATGCGAACAACCTGAGATTTCTCGGACGTGCCCTCGCTCCACTGCGGACGGGGGCACGCTCGCGTCTCGGGACGAAGGGCGCCGTTGGCTACGTTCGCGACATGGATTCCTCGTCTCCTGAATGGCTCGCGCAGGTCACCGAGACGCCGATCGATCCCGAACGTGAGATCGTCGATCCGCACCATCACCTGTGGCCGGTGGGCGGACCGTTGCCCTACGGCGTCGAGGAACTCGTCAGCGACACCACCGCCGGTCACCGCATCGTGGACACCGTGTTCATCGAATGCCACGCGTCGTACCGTCCCGAGGGCCCGACCGAGTTGCGGTCGCTCGGCGAGACCGAGTTCGTCGCGGCCAGCGCCGACGATCTCAACGCACGCCACCCGGACGCCGCTCCGATCAGCGGCATCGTCTCCTGCGTCGACTTGACGCTCGACGGTCTCGACGAGGTGCTCGATGCCCATACGCACGCCGCCGGCGGACGGTTTCGCGGTGTACGCGACGCTCTGGCGAGGTCGCGTGAGCCGGAGGCGCACACGATCCCAGCCACGGCCGCCGTCGGGAAGTTCGAGGACCCGGCGTTCCGGCGTGGCGTCGCCACGTTGGGGGAGCGAGGTCTCACCTACGACAGTTGGCACTTCCACTATCAGAACGCCGAGTTCGCCGCTCTCGCACGGGCGGCGCCGGGTACGACGATGGTGCTCGACCACTTCGGCAGCCCGGTCGCGATCGGTTCCGACGCCGGTCGACACGACGAGATCTTCGCGGTCTGGCGCGATGACATCGCCGAGATCGCGGCGTGCCCGAACACGGTGGCCAAGCTCGGTGGTCTCGCCATGCCGGACAATGGGTTCGGGTTCCACGAGGCCGCTCGGCCGCCCACGTCAGACGAATTCCTCGCGCTGCAACGCCGCTGGTACGAACATGCCATCGAGTGCTTCGGCCCGGAGCGGTGCATGTTCGAGAGCAACTTCCCGGTCGACCGGTTCTCGCTGTCGTACGGCACGTACTGGAACGCCATGAAGAAGTTGGCCGCCCGGTTCACAGACGACGAGCAGGCCGCGTTGTTTGAGGGAACCGCTCGTCGCGTCTACGCGCTCGGGTGACGAGTCAGAGCGATGCGGAGGTCGCGACGGTTTGGCGGCGCGTCTTGAGGATCCGTCGACGTTCGCGTTCGGAGCATCCGCCCCACACGCCGTGGTCGATCCGCTCCTCGAGGGCGTATTCGAGGCAGCGTCCCATCACCGGGCAGTCGCGGCAGATCTTGCGGGCCTTGTCCACGCCGACGCCGTCGCTGGGGAAGAACGTGGCCGGCGGGTGGAGGCGACAGTTGCCTTCGGCCATCCATGCGCTGTCGGAGTCGGGATCAGGCGGGGCCGTGGCGAGCGAATTTGGGCGGCCGTTGAGCTCCGCGATGGCTTCCGCGCTGAGGCCCTTGTTCGTTCGCTGTGCTGATCGCTTGCTGCGCTTGATCATGGCGGATCCTTTGTGAAGGGTGGTCAGTGTGAACAC
>JBBKWQ010000109.1:0-2936 GCA_037969115.1 Ilumatobacteraceae bacterium | reverse complement strand
GGGCGAGTACGCCTCCTCCCCCGTCACCCGGAACGTCGGGCAGTGCGGAAGGCACAGGCCGCACGACACGCATGCCGACAGCTTCTCGGCGTCGAGATTCAAGGCGGAGTCGAGCACGGGTCGAACTCTACGTGCGGCGCCGGTACGGTCGTCGCTCGTGCCAGAGGGACACACCATCCACAGGATCGCCAAGGACCACGGCGAGCTGCTCGTCGGCAAGCCGATCCGGGTCTCGAGCCCGCAGGGTCGTTTCGCCGCCGACGCCGCACGGGTGGACGGTGCCGTTCTCGACAAGATCGAGCCGCATGGAAAGCATCTGTTCTACCGTTGGGACACCGGCGACATCGGACACGTGCACCTCGGACTGTTCGGCAAGTTCAAGCTGCACCAGGGCGGTTCGCCGCCCGAACCGAGCGGTGCCTGCCGGATGCGCCTGATCACCGAACCCGGCCACATCGATTCGGTGACGATCGACCTGGCCGGGCCGACAGCCTGCACAATCGATGATCCGTCGGTCCGCAAGGCAATTCTCGCCCGCCTCGGTCCGGACCCGATCAAGCCGCGCCAGAACCCGCAGAAGATGTTCGACAAGATCTCCAAGTCGAAGCGCGGCATCGGCGACCTGCTGATGGACCAGTCGGTCGTGGCCGGCGTCGGCAACGTCTATCGCGCCGAAGCCCTGTTCGTCTGCGGGATCCACCCACTGCGTCCGGGTACCGACCTGGACCGAGCCGAACTCGAAGCGCTCTGGGCCACCATCACGGGCATGCTCCGCCAGGGCGTCAAGGACGGACGCATCCTCACCGTGTCACGAGCCGAATCGGGCGTTCCGCGGGGCAAGCGGATCCCGCGCAGCAAGGCCACCTACGCCTACAAGCGAGACACCTGCCTGCGCTGCGGGACCGAGATCCAGCATCTCGACATCCAGAATCGCACCAGCTACCACTGCCCCACCTGCCAACCCCACTGAATCAGGTTGGTCAGCAGCCTTCGGAAAACTCAGAGGACGTCGAACCAGACGCCGTCGAGAGCGGTACCCATGTAGTTGATGTAGATCTCTTCGCCCACTGCGATCTTGCGAGTGGCACTGATGATCAGCTCGTCGCCGGTTTCAGTGGTCGTGGCGTTGGAGTCGTATCGGTGGTTGTAGAGCGAGCCGTAACCGAGCGCCAGCGCCGTGCGCCCGTCACCCCATCCGAAGACGTAGCCCTCCGCGCCGGATTCGAGGTCGTCACCGCGTTCCTCTTCCGCGACGAGCATCGGGCAGCGCTCGATCTCCTCGCCCTTCTTGAACGACCGAGTGGCGAACACGCCACGCCCGGCGCCGGTGGGTGACTTCTTGACTTCCAAACCTGCAGGCACGGCGACTCAGTCAACCGCACCCGGCGCCCGTCCGCTACTGCGCGCGCCAGATCGGTGCGTGCGGATCTCCACGCCAGTGCGCGAGGCGTCGATTCGCCTCGGGCCGGGCGGCCGGATCGGACAGACCCGCTTTCACACGCATCAATGTCGCTGCCACCAACCGCAGTTCGGCAAGGGCTTCGGCGCGGTCATCGCCGCGCATCGCAGCACCGATTCCTTCGGCGAACGATTCGTAGATGCCTGGTTCGCCGCCCCACCGTTCGGTCCACGTCATCAGCGGCGCGTGGTCCCACGCGGGAGGCGCGATGCACAGCAGATCCCAGTCGATGACGATCGGCCCGTCGTTGGTCATGATCACGTTGCCGGGATGCACATCACCGTGGCACACGACGGAGATCGCCGGATCCCAGTCCGACCAGCCGGACCAGCGATCGAGCACCGCCGAGATCCCATCGCGAGCAGCCGAGTCCAGCACGTCGTCCACGTCGCCGAGTAGACGATCAAAATTCCACCAGGGGAATGCCGCTGGGCTGGGTCGGGGCACCGTCGACGGCAGGGCGCTCGGTGCGAGGTCGTGCACCTGGCGAAGGATCGCGCCGACCGCTCGCCAGTCGATCGGGTCACCCGATGAGGCGACGTATTTCCAGGCGGTGGCGGATAGCCCCGCCTCTTGCACGACGTCAGGACGGGCGGGAGCGACGACGGGAACGCTGTGGTCAGCGAGTGCCTCGGCGAGCTGGATCGAACACGAGGCGTCGACGGTCGGTGATGCGACCCTGATCACGACGTCCCGACTCCGGAAGATCACGTTCATCCCGTGGCGCAGCAGAACCGGACGGGAGAGTCCCCACGTCTCGGCGGCGATGTCCGCCACTGCGGCTGCGGCGTCGACATCGGCGACACGCTGGTCGACGTAGGCCCTGACGTCGCTCACCCGACCGCCGGGGGCGAGAGCGGATCGACGCCGGGGTTCAAGCGACCGGTGGGGTCGAATTGCTGCTTGATCCGGTCGTGCAGCCCGCGCGTTGCGGCGTCCGGCAGACCGCGCTCTCGCGGCGACGTGTGGTGGACGACGCCAACCCCCAACTCGACGACGAACGTTCCGTCGACGGAACGAGCGGCACCCATCGCCTTCGACGGGGCCACAGACCAGCGGTACGGGCCAGGCAGCGGCGGTGGGCCGGCGACAATGTCGAGCCCGAACTTCTCGACCGTGCGACCGATGTCGGCATCGTCACCGTCGAGGCGGATGTGGGTGACGTCACCGTCCCACAGCAGAGCCACGGGTCGGTAGAGATCCCGCAGCAGCTCAGAAGGGTCACGGTCGCTCGTGAACCAACCACTGTTGCGTGCGACCGGTCGGGTGCGCAGGATCATGTCACCGAAACAGCCGAGCGTCCCGAGCGACCCGACGAACAGACGGCACAGGTCGAAGCCGCTCACGTTCTTCACCGTGGGACCTCCCGCTTTGGTCAGCTTTCCGGCGGCCGACACGTAGTGCGTCTGGAGCAACACGTCGCGCATCGGACCGTGCCCGAGGCGTGTGACTGCGCTGCGCCCGAGCGCGAGCGCTC
>JBBKWQ010000108.1:0-18954 GCA_037969115.1 Ilumatobacteraceae bacterium | reverse complement strand
CCGACGTGGAGGCAGCAGCCCGCGCCGAAGCGGAGGCGAGTGCCGCCGCCTCGGCGGACCGGGCGCAGGCGGAGGCCGAAGCCGCTGACCGTGCCGCCGGCGCGACCGTGGCAGCGACGACTCCTGCCAATGCGGTCCCCGCGACCGACTTCGCCGACGGAGAGAACTACCCGCAGTACGAGCTCGTGTATGAGCGAACGATCGACGACGGGTCGTACTTTCGGGTGTCTCGGGGCACGAACTGGGATACCCGGGAGCACGGCTACTACCCAGAGGTGCCGGACTGGCAGCCTGCGGATTTCTGCTTCGGCAGCGGCGAGTTGCGCCTCGGATTCGCCGGTCCGGGCGTGATCGACGTGTCGGGTGCCGAATGGTTCGAGACGCCGTTCCACGGTGTGAACGTGTCGGTGTTCGACCTGGGCTGGGCCGATCAGCAACCGCTCCGTGTGGCGCTCGTACAGGCAACCGGTGACCCCACCTCAGCGCGGGTCGTCTGGGACGACGGTGCCTCCGACGAGACGGCGCTGCTCAACGGCTACGCCGTGCTGCGCTCGCCCGGCACAGGTGCCTACCAGGCCCCATACACACTCGAACTCGTTGGCCCGAGTGGCACACAGAGCCTGACGAGTGCCGAACTCGACCGCTACCGCAATCCGGAATATCGGCAGGCCTGTGAGCCGCCACCCCCGGCGCTGCCCGATGCGGGCGAACAACCAGCCGACGCGACCGCGGCCGAGGCCGAAGTTCGTGCCAACTTCTTGTTGCTGGTCGACCAATCCATTCCGGCTGACGAGAAGCCGGACAACCTCCTCGATGACGACACCGGTGTCGACGAAGCGATCGCTGCCGCACGCGAAGGCGGTTTCGGCGAGTCCGTTTCGTCGGCGACGTACTCCGTCGACGAACTCGTCTTCACGAGCCCGACGGAAGCGTGGTTCAGGTACAGCATCGACACGGTGAACGGACTGTTCAACAGTCGATACGGAACGGCTCACCTCAACAACGGCGTGTGGCAGATCTCGCGGGCCGTGATCTGTGCCGACCTGGGGCTCGCCGGCGCGTCGTGCGAACCGTACGCGGAAGAAATCCTCCCGCCGAGCTGGTACGAGCGGTACGGCGACGTGGGCGTGGAAGGCGAGGTCGTCGAGGATGTCACGGCGGCGACGGCGGCGCCCGACTGAGTCCTGCCCGGTCGTCACACTGCGTCGAGCATGATCTTTCGCCCGGACGCATGATTGACTGAAGGCGTGAGCCAGATCTATCTCGACCGACTCGACCGCGTGCGTGCCGCGATGGCGGAACAGGGTGTCGACACGCTGCTGCTCTCGGTCGGCCACGACCTGCCGTACCTGACCGGCTATCACGCGATGCCGCTCGAGCGCCTGACCATGCTGGTCGTTCCCGCCGACGGTGATGCCACGATGGTCATTCCGGGGTTGGAGGCACCTCGAGTCGAGCCACAGCCGGGTGTGTTCGAGCTGTTGCCGTGGGGTGAGACCGACGACCCGACGGCACTGGTGGCCACACTGGTCGGAAGCGCTCGGACGGTTGCGGTCGGTGACCAGATGTGGGCCAGATTCCTGGTCGAGCTCTTGCCTCGGATTCCCAGCGCGAAGTACCGACGTGCTGTCGACGTGGTCGGGCCACTTCGCATGATGAAGGACCAGGCCGAGCTCGACGCGTTGGCCGCTGCCGGATCCGCCGTCGACCGCATCGCCGCGGAGCTGCAGTCCGGCGCAATTTCGCTCGTCGGCCGCTCCGAGGCCGAGGTGTCGGCCGATCTCTCAGCTCGTATCGTCGCCGAAGGTCACCAGGTCGTGAACTTCGCGATCGTGGCTGCGGGCGAGAACGCCGCCAGTCCGCATCATCATGCCGGCTCGCGGGTCATTCGGGAAGACGAGATCGTGTTGTGCGATTTCGGCGGCACGATGAACGGATACTGCTCGGACACCACTCGTTGCGTGTACACCGGGGACATCGCGTCCGACGTGGCCGACGCCTATGCGGTGCTCCTCGAGGCGCAGCAGACGGCGGTTGCGGCGTCCGTGGTGGGAACACCGTGCGAGGAGATCGACCGAGCCGCACGCCGAGTCATCACCGAGGCCGGGTACGGCGAGTACTTCATCCACCGAACCGGTCACGGCATCGGCCTGGAGGCCCACGAGGATCCCTACATCGTCGAGGGCAACTCGCTCCCGCTCGAGGTCGGACATGCGTTCAGCATCGAGCCGGGCATCTACATCCCAGGCAAGTGGGGCATGCGACTGGAAGACATCGTGGTCGCCGGCGCGTCGGGCCCCATCCCGGTGAACAACTCCGATCACCACCTGATCGCCGTCAACGCTCCTGGCTGAACAACGCCTCGTCGGCCTCGGGTGAGTACGACGTGAGCTCGATGTTGACGTCGGCACCGTCGTAGCGCGCCAGAACCCCGGAGTCCAGCGCGCAGTACGTCTTGACCCCTCCCGGCACCGTGACCTCGACGCATGTTGCGGTCCACTCGGCGATGTCGATCGTGGCGCCGTCTCCATTCGCGAGTGCCCGGTTGGCGTCGGTCCGGAGTCGCTGCGCTGTGCTGCGTCCCCAGAACCGGTGGGTGATCTGCAGATCGCTGACCCGGGCGTCCTCGATCTGAGCGATACAGCCGGCGTTCTCGAGGTCACACGTGTACGACGCCGCACCTTCGAGGAGAAATCGGACGTCGCCGACGGTGATCGACCGGCGACCGCCGTCGGCCGTGACGGTCGCCTCGGCCGTGTTGCCGCCGAACTTGCTCGTGATCGTGTACGTGGCGGTGAAGGTTGCCGATTCGGCCATTTCCAGCCTGTCGATCACCGCAGCGATTGCCGGGTCGGCGACCGACGCCGACTCCACGAGTGACGGCCGCTGACCGAGCATGCAGGAGGTCAGCAGTGAAGCCGCCAGGACAGTGGATGCGAGGCGTGCGGTCACGCGATTGGGGCGACACATGGATGACTGAGCGTAGGCGGTTACCCTGCACCGCCGTGATTCGCCTCGACGCCGCCACCGTGTTGCTGCAATGGGCGACGGGCGGCATGGCGTTCTGCTGGTTCACCACCAGACGTCGAGAAGTTGGGCTCGGATACGGGTGGCTGCTCCGCGGCACGTACCTGCTGCTGGCGATCGGTGCCGTGGTGGTGGGATTGCGCTACGGCAACCTTCCGATCCGCGAAGTCGCATCGATGGGAGTGGTGCTCGGCTGTCTGACCGGACTGATCTTGTCGTTCGTACGGCGGGGCGCAGGTGTGCGCGGGCAGGCTGCCGAGCACGATCGCCGTTCCGAGCGGGTTGCAGCGATGACGGGTATCGACCGCGATGTCGCCGACGCCGCACCCGCCGCTCATCGGGGTGCCGAGTTCAATCCGGCATGGGACCTCGTTCCGGTCGTGGCCGGATCGATCGGTTTGATCGCCGCATCGACCGATGCCGTGTCGGGCAACAACGGCAACCTGGCGGTTTCGCTCCTGCGGATCTTCGTCGGTGCGGCGTTCCTCGGGTGTGTCAGCGACGCCATGCTGCTCGGCCATTGGTACCTCGTGCAGCCGGGTCTGCCCCGCCGATTGCTCGACGAGATCGTCACGGCACTCGGATGGATCTGGCCGATCGAGGTGATCGCTCTCCTCCTGCCGACGGGGATGTTCAGCGTGTGGTCCGGTTCGGTCGACGACGGCTGGGGCGGCACGCTCGGATGGTTCTGGGGCGCCTGCGCCATCACCACGATCGTGCTCGTCTTCGTCACCAAGGCGGCGTTGAAAGAGCGGCAGTACGCCGCCGTGATGGCGGCGACCGGTCTGCTGTATCTGGCGATTCTGACGGCGTTCGGTACCGATTTGGTGGCACGAGCCGTTCTCGACGTGTGACATCGCGCGCCTGTTCGGGCAGAATGGCTCCATGGCAAGGCCCGTCTGGACTGGCACGATCTCGTTTGGCCTCGTTGCCATACCCGTGAAGCTGTACCACGCCGTGAAACGTAAGCACGTGTCGTTCAACCAGCTCGACAACCGAACGATGGCGCGCATCAAGTACAAGAAGGTGTCGGCAGCCGACGGCGAAGAAGTGCCCGACGATCAGATCGTGAAGGGCTACGAGGTCGCCAAAGACCGCTATGTCGTGGTCGACCCAGACGAACTCGAACCCTTCGTGCCGGTGGCGACCAAGACGGTCGATCTCGAGGAATTCGTCGATCTCCATGAGATCGATCCCGTGTATTTCGACACCGCATACCACGTGGCTCCCGGCGCCAATCCGAAGCCCTATGTCCTGCTGGCGAGGGCGATGGAGGAGTCCGGGAAGGTCGCGATCGGACGATTCGTCATGCGCAACAAGCAGTACACCGCGGCGATTCGGGCCGAAGACGGCAGACTCGTGATGTCGACATTGGCCTACGCCGACGAGGTCGTCGAAGCAGACGACATCGAGGAGTTGCACGGTCTCGCCGACATCGATGTGTCGAAGAAGGAAATCGCGATGGCCGAGTCGTTGGTGGCGTCCTTGGCGGCCGAGTTCGAGCCGCAGCGCTACCGCGACGAGTACCGCGAATCGGTGCTCGACCTGATCGCGATGAAGGCTGCGGGCGAAGAACTCGTCCTGCCCGAGGCACCGGTGGAGAAGCCGAACGTGATCGATCTCATGGCGGCCCTCGAAGCGAGCGTGAGCGCCGCCAAGGAGGCACGGAGTCGTCACCCGGTCTCGAAGACGGGCGCAGTCGTGAAGACTGCGGCGAAGCGCTCTCCGGCCAAGAAGAAATCGGCAGCGAAGAAGCCGGCAGCTCGGGTGGCTGCGAAGAAGCCGGCCAAGAAGTCGGCGGCGAAGAAGTCTGCGTGAGCGGTGTCGAGATCGATGTCGATGGGCGTCAGCTCTCGCTGTCGAACCTCGACAAGGTGCTGTACCCGTCGGGTTTCACGAAGGCGCAGGTCATCGACTACTACGCCCGGATCGCCCCGTTCGCCGTTCCGCACTTGACCGGCCGCTGCCTCACGTTCCGCCGGTATCCGAACGGATCTGACACGGCGGGATTCTTCGAGAAGCGTTGTCCAGGTCACCGCCCTGAATGGGTCGGCGTCGCACTCGGGCCGGGCGACCGCACCGGCGGTATCGAATACTGCCGGATCGACGAGACCGCGTCATTGGTGTGGGCCGCGAACATGGCCGCACTCGAACTTCACGCCCCGATGGCGCTCGCGTCCGACCTCGAAGTGCCCCGCGTGCTGGTGTTCGACTTCGACCCTGGTGCACCGGCAACCATCGTCGAATGTTGCCAGGTCGCGCTTGCCGCACAGGGCGTGCTCGACGCCGTCGGGCTGCGTGGATGGTGCAAGACATCTGGGTCGAAAGGCCTCCAGATGTACGTGCCCCTGAACACGCCCGGTGCGACGCACGTCGGGGCCGCCGACTTTGCCCTCGCCGTCGGGCAGGTCGTCGAGCGCCAACTTCCCGGGCGGGTCACTACCGTGATGGCGAAGGCAGAACGCCCCGGGAAGATCTTCGTCGACTGGAGCCAGAACGCGCACCACAAGACGACGATTGCGCCGTATTCGTTGCGGGCTCGCCCCGAACCCACGGCGTCGACACCGGTGACGTGGGACGAGGTCTCCGACTGCGCCTCCGGCACGATCGATCTCCGCTTCGTCGCCCCCGACGTGCTGGCGCGGGCCGACGAGCTCGGCGACCTGTTCGCGCCGGTCCTGACGGTCGAACAGACGTTGCCGAACGCCCGGTCCTGACCTGCTCGCAGGGGTGCCGCGCCCGGATTCTTGCCGCGATGCCGTCCGGACGCCGGCAAACGTTGCCATCATGGAGGCCGTGCGACGATGTTGGGTGCTGGTGGCTGGCGCAGCTGTGCTGTGTGTTGCGTGTGCGCCCGCGCAAGCTGCTCGGCCGCCGACGCCGCAGATGAGACAAGCGGCAGCGCCCGTGCCGGCGCCGAGCGTTGCGGTCATCGTCGACGATGCAGCAAGCCCACCCTTGGTCGGAATCGCGTTCGAAGCCGCCCTCGGCGAACAACCCGCCCTACCGACCGAAGAGCCCGCCGAAGCCACGGTGCCACCGACCGGGTGGGAGGCGTTCGATGCGGTCGTCAACAGCCGTCTGGTCGGACGCGGCGACGTCAGCGCGTCGGTGGCCGTGATGATCGACGGTGAGATCCTTCACGCAGCCGCTTACGGCGAACGGGCGCGGGGATCAGGGGAGCCGGCGCTCGACACCGACCGATTCAGGATTGCGAGCATCTCGAAGGTGATCACTGCGACGGTCACGCTGCAACTCGCCGACGCAGGAGAACTCGATCTCCGTGCACCGATTGCTCCGGCGCTGTCGGAATACCTGGGCATCGAGATCACCGACGCGAACGCGTTGGCGCTGACGCCGCTCCATCTGCTCAGTCACAACTCCGGTTTCGGCAAGTACCAGTCGACCTTCTTCGGGCGTGGTGCCGACTCGTGTCGCGAGGCGGCGGTTCGTGGACTCACCAGCGCAGTCGGCGCTCCCGGTAGCTATCAGTACAGCAACATGAACTTCTGTGTGCTCGGGATGTTGATCGAGGCGGTGACGGGGCAGTCGCTGGAGCTCGCCACCTACGAGCGTCTGCTCACACCATTGGGAATCACCGGCATGCGACTCGCTGGAACGTTCGACACCATCGATGGCGAGGTCGAATATCGCTCGACAGCAGGCCGGAACTACATGGAGACACTCGGTGGAGCCGGTTCGTGGAAGGCCACGGCGCGCGACATCGTCAAGATCCTCGGCGCACTCAACCCCGATACGCCCGGCTGGAAACCATTGTCAGTCGAGACGCTGGGGTCGATGCGGGTTCCGCCGTTCGGACCCGTGCCCGAGCCGAATCAGTACGGGCTCGGCCTCATCCTGTACCCGCACGGATACGGACACACCGGAACCATCGAGGAGGTCCACGCGATGACCCTGACCCGTAACGACGGCGTGACGTGGGCGATTCTGGCGAACGGCACGGTGCCGTCGAACTCCTCGTCCCTGTCGAACGTGTTCGACGATGCGTTCGCCGCCGGCTTCGGTGGTGCGATCCCCACATCGGGCTGAGATCATCTCGGGCTGAGATCACCTCGGCCTGAAACCGGCCGCACGTGAGTCGGTGGCACGAACATGGGAAGGTAGGGGATGGATCTTCCGCAGCATGGCCGCCCGGTCGACGATGTGATTGCCGATCTGGTCGAGAAGCGAACGAACGACGTCCGCTGGCAGGACGGCAAGGCGTTCAGTCTGGTGTACGACGGTGGACCCACCGTGCACGAGGTCGCCGAGCGGGCGGCCCGCCTCTATCTGCACGAGAACGCGCTCAATACGCAGGCGTTCCCATCGCTCGGCCAGATCCAGCACGAAGTGGTGGAGTGGACCGCGAGGCTGCTGCACGGCCCTGAGACGGCCGCCGGATTCCTCACCAGCGGAGGCACCGAGTCGATCCAGTGTGCGGTGCTCGCCGCCCGCCAGCGAGGGCGCGCCGAGCGCGGCGTTCGCAACGGCAACATCGTGGTCGCCGAGAGCGCTCACGCCGCGTTTCACAAATCGGCGCACATGTTCGACATGCCGATCATGACCACGCCGGTCAGCGACGACTGGACCGCCGATGTCGATGCGATGGCCGAGGTCGTGAACGACGAGACCGTCCTCGTCGTCGGGTCGGCTCCGCAGTATCCGCAGGGAGTCATCGATCCGATTCCGGCAATCGCCGAACTGGCGGCGACCGTCGACGCGAATTGTCACGTCGATGCGTGCATGGGCGGGTTCGTCCTGCCATTCGTCGAAATGCTCGGGCACGACGTCGTGCCGTGGGATTTCCGGGTCGATGGCGTTCATTCCATCTCGGCCGACGTGCACAAACTCGGCTACGCGCCAAAGGGGGTCTCGGTGATCCTGCATCGCAACCGCGAGCTCCGCCGCTACCAGACGTGGACGTTCGACGGATGGCTCGGCGGGTTCTACGGCTCTCCCAACTTGCAGGGCACGCGGTCGGGTCTGCCGATGGCGGCGGCGTGGGCGGTGATGCAACATCTCGGAATCGACGGATACGTGGAGCGCACGGCGGACGTGCTCGACAGCGCGGATCGGATGCGCGAGGCCATCGGCGCGATCGATGGCCTTCGTGTGCTCGGCGACGGCACGTTCCACCTGATCGCCATGGCGTCCGATCCCGAATCGCCCGACGCGCTCGACGCGTTCGCGGTCGGCAACGCGTTGCAGGCACGCGGTTGGCACCACGACCGACAGAGCCCACCCGACTCGATCCACTCGACCGTCAGCAACTCCAACACGAAGGTACTCGACCAATATCTGCGCGATCTGGCTGCGTGCGCCGCCGAGGTGCGTGGCATCGCCGCCGCCGACCGTACGACCAGCTACTCGACCGTCGAGTGACCGGCTGCGCCGGGAGGGCGACGCAACTCGTACACATGGACCAGCCCGGTGTCGCCGGGGAACTCGGGTGGCAGACGTCCCGACCAGATCCGTCTGAAACCGACTCGTTCGAGCGCCCGCCACGACGCGCGGTTGGTCCGATCGACGTCGACGATCACCGATTTCAGCGTTCGGGTAGCGCTGCCACGCCAGTTCGACGTACTCGCTGATCATCTCGGTGCCGAGACCCTGGCCGGTTCGTTCTGGATCGGCGACGAAGTAGTCGACGCCGAGACACCTCGACAACGATGTCGCCGTCATGAAGGGTTCGATCGGCGCGAGCGTTTCGATCCACTCCTGCTCCTTTCCGATCTCGTAGCGCTGGATGAATCCCACGTCGACACCGTCGACGGCAGCGATCGAGTATTCGACCGGGTCGGCCCCGTCGACGCCATCACCGAAGTCGTCCTCGACCGCGTCCGGCGACGGGTCGTGATTCCACCACGTGCGGACGTGCGGGCGGGCCAGCCAGGTGGACAGCAGTGGAAAGTCACGGCGTGTCAGCGGTCGGAAGTCGAACACCGACACTCCTGCCTGGTGGCGCTGCACGGCGACGTGGTCACTGCCGGTGCCCGAGTGCGCTCAGTTGATCTGCTTCGAGGCTCCCGCCCAGAACGGCTCGCGAAGCTTGAACTTCTGTAGTTTGCCGGTGGCGGTCCGGGCGAGCTCGTCGCGGAACTCGACGCGCTTCGGGCATTTGTATCCGGCGAGTTTCTGTTTGGTCCAGGCGATCACGTCGGCCTCGGTGAGCGACGACCCCGGGGTCGTGACGACCAAAGCGGTCACGAGCTCTCCCCATTTCTCGTCGGGAATGCCGATCACCGCGACCTCGGTCACGTCGGGATGCTGGAACACGGCGTCTTCGACCTCGATCGAGCTGACGTTCTCGCCACCGGTGATGATGACGTCCTTCTTGCGGTCGGAGATCGTCAGGTAGCTCGTATCGTCGCTCCAGCCGCCGTCGCCAGTGCGGAAATAGCCGTCGGGGATCGCCTCAGCTGTCGCGTCGGGTTGACCCCAGTAACCCTCCATGATCATGTTGCCGCGGGCGAGCACCTCGCCGGTCTCGTCGGTGGCCATGGAACACCCGAGCGCCGGAGCACCAGCGCGGTTCAGCTTCACGGCGCGCTCGCTCGGTGAGAGTTCGTCCCATTCCGCCCGCATACGGTTCATCGTGAGGACGGGAGCGGTCTCGGTGAGTCCGTAGATCTGCACGAACTCCCAACCCAGCTCGCGTTCGCAGCGCTCGATGGTCACGGTGGGCGGCGGCGCGCCTGCCACGACAATGCGTACCCTGCCGCTCCCTGGGATCGGCCCGTTCCACTGGGCGGCGGCGTCGAGCACCATGTTGAGCACGGCAGGTGCGCCGCACATCAGCGTGACGCCTTCTGCTTCGATGCGGCGCAGGATCTCGGCACCGTCGATCTTGCGTTGAATGACGTGTCGACCACCCAGCCCGGTCACGACGTACAGCATCCCCCACCCGTTGCAGTGGAACTGCGGCAGCGTGTGCATGTACACATCGCGATCATTCACCCCCATGTGCAGGCCGAACACTGTCGCGTTGAGCCAGACATTGCGATGGGTCAGTTGCACGCCCTTCGGACGCGCCGTGGTGCCCGACGTGTAGTTGATGGTGGCGGTCGCGTCCTCGTCGGCCTCCCACGCAGCAGGTTCGGTGTCGAACTTCATGAGGATGGCATCGCTCTCGGTGCCGATCGTCCACTTCATCTCGCACTCGACCGAGGCCATTGCCTCCTCGAGCTCCGGATCGACGAGCAGCACCCGTGCACCGGAGTGTTCCACGATGTACTTCACTTCCTCGGCGACCAGTCGAAAGTTGATCGGCACGAGCACGCGACCCGAGCCCGACACGCCGAAGAGGGCGGTGAGCAGCCGGGCCGAGTTGTGCGAGATCATCGCAACCCGATCGCCCTGCGCGATACCGAGGGTATCGAGACCCGCCGCCATGGCCTTCGCCCGTCTCGCCATTTCGCGGTAGTCGATCGACCCCCATGACGGTGCCGGTTGGTCGGGCTCGTCGACGACGGCGATGCGATCCGGGTAGACCAGCTCCGCTCGCTGGAGGAAGTCGTTCACGGTCAGCGCAACCTTCATGCGACGAAAGTTAGTCGCCTCAGGCCAGGGTGACGGCAGTTGAGCCGCAGGTCAGTTCTGGCGCTCGACGAACTGGTCGAACATCACGACGTTGCCATCGGGATCGTGCACGACGATGTGTGCGGGTCCGGTACCACCGGGGTCGACGCGTTCGACCGGCGGAATGCCTGCCGATTCGAGTGTGGCCTGGATGTCCCGAACGTCGGTGAAGTCGGTGGTGTTTCCCATGCCCTGGGTCATTCCGGGGTTGAACGTGAGGATGTTCTCGTCGAACATGCCGTGGAACAACCCGATCGTCGTGAGCTCGTTGCGGAGGATCAACCAGTTCTCGGTGGCGTCGCCACCGGTGACCTCGAATCCGAGTTGTTCGTAGAATGCCCGTGACGCGGCGAGATCTGCCACCGTCAGGCTGATCGAGAATGCTCCGAGTTTCATGTTGGGTTCCCCTTCGTGTCGATCATGTCGATGCCGGACCTGTCGTGCACGCTTCAGTGGTGAGCGGCCAAGGGCAGTTTCGTTCGGCGGTGAGCGCGAGTTCGAGCAGGAGTTGTTCGCTGAAGTGTCGACCCACGACCTGCAGTCCGATGGGAAGTCCGTCGACGAACCCGGCCGGGATCGAGATCGCCGGGTTGCCGTGCAGGTTCGCAGGAAACGTGAGACGGCCGTTGACTCCGGCACCGGCCTTGATGCCGCCGAACACCGACGGCAACGGCCCGTCTGCGTCGAATGCGACGTCGGGATTGCTGGCGGTCATGACGAAGTCGACGCCACGATCGGCACCGGTCGCGTGCACGTCGAACAGGCGGGCCATCGCCTCGTTCACATCGGTTCGGCGCTGTTCGATCTTGGCCCTCGCCTCGGCGTCGTAGAGCCCGGCGGTGTGCTCCATGGCATACCGGATCTCGGGCGTGAGCTGGTCGGCGCACTCGGGCCAATGGCCCTCGAGTTGATGGCGAACGCCGATCATGTTGCTGATCGACCAGGCAGACCCCATGCGTGGCAGCGACGTGTCGAGTCCGTCGACCCGGACCATGTCGCAGGCGCCGATCAGCTGCCCGGCTGCCTCCTCGATGAGCTCCCACATCATCGGCGACACTGTGGCACCGCCCCAGTCGCCGACGATCGCAACTCGACATTTACGGAGCGCATCGCTGTGCTCGCCGAGCTCGCGCTCCCATCCGTCGACGCGCTGCAAGCTCAGTGGGTCGTTCGCGTCGTGACCGTTGGCGACGTCGAACCAGCGCGCAGTGTCTCGAACCGACCGAGACAGGCAGCCGACGGTGACGGTCAGCGGCCCATAGTCGGCGCCGGGCGAACGCGGAATGCGTCCGTACGTGGCCTTCAGACCGACCAGGTTGCTGAAACCGGCCGGAATACGAATCGACCCGCCTCCATCGCCGCCGCTTCCCAGAGTGACGAGCCCGCCGGCCACGGCCGCTGCGGAACCGCCCGACGACCCGCCAGGTGTTCGATCGAACTGCCACGGGTTGTGGGTCGTGCCGTTCAAGACGGTTCGGGTGAGGTTGACGCCGCCGAACTCCGACGCCGTGGTCTGCCCGACCAGAACGGCGCCCCCAGCGTCTCGGATGCGGGCGATCATCGTGCTCGTGCGCCCCGCAACCTGGTGTTGCAGCGGCACGCTCGCGTGCGTGTCGGGCCATCCGGCGACCTGATCGAGTTCTTTGACCCCGATCGGGACGCCGCCGAACGGCTTCGACACATCGGCGGCGTCGGCGGCGTCGAGTGCTGCATCTGCGTCGATGTGGCTGAAGGCGTTGAGCTCGCTCGCGTCGATCGCGGCGAGGGTCGCCGTGAGTTCCTCGCGTGGGCTGTGTTCGCCGGCCCGGAACGCATCGACCAGCGAGCACGCGTCGCCCTGCCAAGGTCGATCGCTCACGAGTGTGACCTCGCCCGAAACGTGCCATGCGCTGTCATGAGACGAGACTAGGCAACAACCCAGGGCAGCGTCGCGCCCGGCCGACCCGACGGTGAAGGCTGACTCGGACCGCGGTGAGTTGCCGCCGGTAGTGTCGCGATCATGGCATTGCCGACCCGACCTGGAATGACCGTCCCGCTGCCGGGCCCTTTGCACTCGCACGAGGCGAAGCTGCACGCGCTGGCCGACATGGGGTACACCGACATCTGGAGCGCCGAATCGGATGGCGCCGACGGATTCACGCCGTTGACGCTGGCCGCGGCGTGGGAGCCCCGGCTCCGTCTCGGCACGGCGATCGTACCGGCCTACACGCGTGCACCGGCATGCATGGCGCAGTGTGTGGCCAGCCTGGCCGACGCCGCTCCTGGACGATTCGCGATCGGGATCGGTTCGTCGTCGAATGTGATCGTCGAGCGGTGGAACGGTGTGCCGTTCGAGGAGCCGTACAAGAAGGTGCGTGACGTGGTGCGTTTTCTTCGTGACGCGTTCGCCGGCGACAAGGTCACCAGACAGTACGACACCTTCGAGGTCCAGGGCTTCAGGCTCGGTGTTCGTCCCGAGCAGACTCCGCCGATTCTGGTCGCAGCGCTGCGCGAAGGGATGTTGCGACTGGCCGGACGCGAGGCCGATGGCGTGATCCTCAACTGGTTGTCGCCGGCCGACGTCCCGAAGGTGGTGGGCATCGTGAACGAGGCCGCTCAGGGTGAAGAGCGAGAGGTCGTCGCTCGGATATTCGTGTGCCCGAGTGAGAACAGCGCCGTGGTGCGAGAGGCGGCTCGATATGCGATCGCGGCTTACATGAACGTGCCGGTGTACGCGGCATTCCACGAATGGCTTGGGCGCGGCGACCAGTTTCGCGGGATGTGGGACAACTGGCAGGCGGGTGACCGCAAGGCGGCGCTCGCGGCGATTCCCGACGAAGTCGTGGACGACCTGATCGTTCATGGCTCGGCTGCGCAATGCCGAGCGCGGATACAGGAGTATTTCGACAACGGCGTGACCACCTCGTCGCTCGCCGTGCTGCCCTTCGACCCCGACCTCAGCCATTGGGATGCCATCGCCTCGTTGGCACCCGACCAGGGTTGATCGGGGCGATCTGAATCAGGCGGCGTGCGTGTCTGCGTGTGTGCGGACGGGTACTCGCACCGGAAACTGGTGGACATCGGCGCGCTTGGCCTGGCGATCGGCGAGGAGTTCGCGGATCTCGGCCACGTGCTGACGGCCGCGCCTCCGGGTGGCCTCGTCGAGGCGAAACCTGAGCGGAACCGCCGAGGGGGGAAGCAGGGTGAGTTGTTCGGGGGATTCGTGGTCGATCGGGTTCGTCGTGATCATGGTTGCATCATGCGCAGAGGGGTGTCGCGGAGTTCCTGAGAGACGCCGTCTGGACCGATATGCGCCGAATCGTCGGTCCGTGTGCACATCGATAACGTGCCGGAATGTTCTCGGTGCTGACCGACCGACCAGCCGAACGCTTGCTTCGGTGCACGTTCGGCCTCTTCTTGTTCGGTCTGGGAATCTCAGGCATCGTTCGAGGCGACCTCGGTCTGGCGCCGTGGGACGTGCTGCACCAGGGCATCTCCGAGCAGACCGGCATCGGCCTCGGCGTGGTCATCGTCATCGTCGGCGTCCTGCTGCTCCTGCTCTGGATTCCGTTGGGTGAGCGGATGGGCATCGGCACGGTGATGAATGCCGTGTTGATCGGCGTGTTCGTCGAACTCACGTTGCCGTGGCTCCCCGAGACCGACGGCGTCGCGTCCAGGGTGCTCTACCTACTCGCCGGTGTCATGTCGATCGGCATTGGTTCCGGCTGGTACATCGGTGCCGGTCTGGGTCCGGGGCCACGCGACGGGTTGATGACCGGACTCGCCAAGCGAGGGTGGTCGATCCGGGTTGCTCGAACCGGTGTGGAGATCGCTGCGCTCGGCATCGGAATCGTCCTCGGCGGCAAGGCAGGAGTGGGCACCGCGGTCTTCGCGTTCGGCATCGGACCGGTGGTGCAGGTTGCATTGCCGCGGCTCAGCATGAGTGCCCCCGAGCCCGACGCGATTCCGGTTCGACCTCGGTGAACTCCCGGCCTCAGGCCGGCCATGAGTTCTGGACGGCGTAGATCGTGACGGCCACGCTCAACAGCCCGATCACGACCGGCCATGCGTAGGCGGCCCACGGCGGGAACGAGCCGGGACGCCTGGGGATCACCACGAGCGCGCAGAGTCCACCTGCGATCACGCCACCGAGGTGTCCACCGATCGAAATTCCGCCGATGGTGAACGTGATCACGAGGTTCAGGATCAACACCGTGCCGATACCGGTGGTGAACGGGTTGATGCCACGTAAGTAGTACCCGACGAAGAGCAGACCGAGCAGACCGAAGACGGCGCCCGACGCGCCGCCGTGCAGGCCTTCGGGCTGGAGCACGATGGCGCCGGCCGAACCGGCGAGCAGCGATGCGACGTACACCAGCAAGAACTTGACCCGGCCGATGAGTGGCTCGATGATGCGGCCCAGAACGTAGAGGAAGTACAGGTTGAATGCGAGGTGCAAGATGCCGAAGTGGAGGAATCCCGACGTGACCAGCCGGTACCAGTCGCTCCCGTCCGACACGTACACCTCGTTGCCGGGCAGACCGAAGCCCACCGGCCCGCTGTCGAGCGCGGCACGCGTCAGGCCGAGTTGAGCACTGCCGATCGACCCGGAACCGCTCAGGCTGGCGGGGTCGCGAAGGGTGACGTACACGAACACGGCCAGGTTGATGCCGATCAGCGACATCGTCACGAGCAGGTCCTGCTGGGCGCTCCAGAACTTGGCGCGGGTCTTGACGTCGGGTCGGGCCGCCTTCACGCAGTCGAGGCAATGGCTGCCGACGTTGGCCTGTACGAGACACTCGGAACATGCGGGCCTGCCGCATCGAGTACACCGACGTCCGGTGACGCGGCTCGGATGTCGGTAGCAGGCTTCACCTGCCGGTGTACTTCCGGGTGGCGGCGCCGGAATTGCACCCGATGGCGGGGGAGGCGGAATCGACATCAGCGTTCAGGGTAGGGGAGAACTTGGCCGGCATCCCACCACTTGCGGAGATGGGTCCACGCATAGATTCCGGTGTCGTGGCCGTCCGACCAGCGGATGGAAACGCCCCAGGCTCCCGTCAGTTCGGCGTCGACGACCGAGATCGAACCATCGATCGCAATGTCGTTGCCTTGCTCGCGTTGGCCCCGGCAGCCAGCGCACGGACACGCCGCGCGCAGCGCCCCGAGTGGATAGACCGCGGTGACGCCGTCGTCGAACGTGATCCGCATCTCGGTGTCGCGTTCGATCTCGATGTCGGCGGCGCGCATGGTGCCGAGGGTATCCGGCTCACGGACTGGTGTGGCTGTGAAACTCCGCCGGTCCCACCGGCAGCCCGAGCAAGTGGCCCTGCACGTAGTCGCAGCCCGCCGCTCTGAGCCGCCGGAGCTGCTCGAGTGCGGTGACGCGCTCTGCGACGACCTCCATGTCGAGTGCATGTGCGAGCAGCACCAGGGCACGCACGACCCGGTTGTCGGCTTCGCTGGCGCCGCTCGGGAGCGCGAGCTCGCCGTCGAGTTTCAGCACGTCGGCGCCCACGTCGGTCAGCAGCGACAACGCGTTGGTACCGGTGCCGAAATTGTCGATGGCGAGTCGCACACCCACGCGGCGCAGCGCCCGGACCGAGCGGGTGACATCGTCGTCGCGCTCGTAGCCACCCAATGGCGTGTCGCTCAACAGGGTGGCTTCGCGAGCCTCCAACACGAGTTGGCCGGGACGCAGGTCGTACTCACGCAGGACCTGCACGACGTAGGGCACGAACGCAGAGTTGGTGAGCTGGATTTTCGAGACGTTGACGTGCACCGAGAAATTCCGGTCGACCACACCGGAATCGATCCAGTGGCGTGCATCGGAACAGGCTTGGCGGAGCGCCCAGTCGCCGATCGCAGTGATCACGCCGGTTTCTTCGGCGATCGAGAGGAACTCGTAGGCGTTGAGCCGTCCCGACGTGGGGTGGTTCCATCGCAACAGCGCTTCGGCGGCAACGGCACGCTCCGACACGGCGGAGTAGATCGGTTGGTAGTCGACAGCGAACTCGTGGTTGCGAAGGGCGCTCGTGAGCGACGCGGCGAACTCGGTGCGGATGCGCGCCTTCACGCGCATCGCGTCGTTGTAGACGGCGGTGCGGCCCCGACCGCCCTGGCGCGCCCAGCGCTCGGCTGCGTCGGCTTGGCCGAGCAATTCGAGCGCCGAGGAGCGATGGTCGCCGGTCAGGTGAGCAACCTCGCTGACGGCGATGCCGACGCTGACGGACAGATCGAGCTCGATCGCAGCAATCGTGATGCGTCCGGCGAGCGAACGCCTGATCCGGTTGGCGAGGTCGAGCGCGATGGCCGCGTCGGCCACATCGGCGCACAACATGGCGAACCTACCCGCTCCGAGCCGAGCGACGACGTCGTTGGGCCGCACTGCTCGCACGAGTCGATTGGCGCACGCAACGAGCACGTGGGTGCCGACGTCGTGGCCCAGCGCATCGCTGATGTCGGCCAACGCATCGATGTCGACGACCAGGATCGCCGGACCGGATTCGGTCTGGATTCCAGGCGCGGCGAACATCAGCGAGTTCTGTACCGACGCGAGCGTCTGGGTGGTCTTTCCGATGAACGCGTCATGGTTGAGGAGTTCGGTGGTCGGGTCGAGTTCGACCTGCCGGAACAGATCGGCATGCCGCTCGCGTTCGTCGGTCACGTCGCGGCCGATTCCGGCGATGAACCCACCGGTGGGCGACTGCACGTCGTGACGTACGACGATGTTCATCTCGAGCGTGATGACATCACCGTTGTCCTGGTTGATGTCGACATCGCCGCTCCAGTGGCCACCTTCCGGATCGGTGAGGAGGCGCTTTGGAAGATGGTCGAGCAGCATCTTGAGCACCGTGACCGGCGCCCGTTCACCAGTTCGAGTTCCGGAAGCGGTGAGATGGAGCAGAATCTGGCCGACTTCGTTGATGTGTGCGACCGTGTTGTCGAGCCCGATCACGAAGACGGCCATCTCGGACTTCTCGTGCATTGCGCCGATGGCACCGAACACGTCGAGCACGGGCCACTGCGCGGGGTGGCTCAGCGCGACGTCACCAGACGGTGACGAGTCCGAACGGGTCGCTCCTGTCAGTTGTGGTTGGTCGGGCTTCGGCATGGATCCTGGTTCTGGCCGAAGGATTCATCGTGTGAAGTTCCCGGTGACGGCCGTTGCTGCGATCGTTCGTTGTCCGAGATCGGCGACGACTTCGGAAGCAGGAGTTGTATCGGCCAACTCGGTGGGCTGGTTGAGCGCGAGAATTTCGAACTGGTACAGGTGATTCGCCCCAGGGGGCGGGCACGGCCCCGACCAGCCACGACCGCCGAACGAGTTCGGCCATTCCGTGGCGCCCGCCGGCGCGGTGTTCTCGATGATCGTGCTCAGGGATGGGTCGATGCCCGTGACGACCCAGTGCAGGAACCCGTCGGCATCCTCGTCGCGAACCACGAGTGCCAGCTCAACGGCTGCGTCGGGCACATTCTGCCATTGAAGGGCCGGCGAGATGTCGTCGCCATCGCACGTGTGACGTTGGTCGATCGGGCCGCCATCGGGCCACGACGCGACCAGCGAGAACTCTCCCGAATCGTCCGCCGACTCCGACTGGTCGGCCGGAGCCGTCAGCGGCGTCAGGGCCGCCTCGGCGTCAGCCGCGTCGCCCGACCCGTCCACCGACCCGTCGGCATCCTCGGCGAGCGTGATGGCCGGTCGTGGGAACTCCGGAGATTTGAGCTGTTTCCCGTCGTTGGTGTCGCACGCCGTGGCGACGAGCGCGACGGCAGCGATGATGCAACCGGCGACAGCACGCGCCCGCGGTGCAGCCGGGGAGGTGTGGTCGGTTGCGGCGTGAACGACGCGCGAGCGTGCGAGCGGGGGAGTTGGGAACCAACGCATGGTCGACGAGCGTAGCGATAGCCTGGTGCCGTGTCCGCTCCCCCCACCCTGTTGACCGTGCACGCTCACCCCGACGACGAAGCGTCGAAGGGAGCCCCCACGGTCGCCAAATACCACGCCGCGGGCGTGCGATCCGTGCTCGTGTGCTGCACCGGTGGCGAAGAGGGTGACCTCCAGAATCCATCCCTGCGTGACGAAGGCCAGCCGTTCTTCGGTCTCACTCCCGAGCAGGAACGCGAGCTGGTCGCGTCGCTGCGGGCGAGCGAACTCGACGCGGCTGCGCAGGTGATCGGCTTCGACGAGGTGGTCATGCTCGGCTACCGCGATTCGGGAATGCCCGACTCCGAGGCGAACAATCACACGGAGTGCTTCTTCCAGGCGCCCATCGATGAATCCACCGAGCGACTCGTCGCCGTCATCCGGCGCACGAAGCCACAGGTGATGATCACCTACGGCGATGACCAGAGCGGATATCCACATCC
>JBBKWQ010000107.1:0-6196 GCA_037969115.1 Ilumatobacteraceae bacterium | reverse complement strand
ACTCGATGACCTGACAGGCGAGCCGGTGATCACCCTCGCCCGACAGCTGAACGGCGCGCTCGATCAGCCGTTGCGTTCCGCCGGCCAGGGCTGCGACCTCCTTGCCGACCGCCGCGTCGGAGGCCGGCTTGAGCCTCGCCGGGTTGCCATCCCACCAACCACCGAAGAGCCGCCAGATGTTCCGGATGACGAACTCGGGTTCGTCGTAGAGCGGCCGGAGGAAGGGCAATGCCAGGGTCTCCGGGGGTACCGAGATGTCCTGCACGATTTCGTCGAGCACGGCGCCGGAATTCATCGCATCGATGACCTGAGCGACCAGCGTCTCCAGTGTGGTCGCCACGGTGTCGAGGCAGTGCTTGATGCGGTCACGCCCGCCAATCGGCAGGCCGTGCGCCGGTACGAAGAGTTCGGCGTCCAAAGCCGCCATCGCACGCAGTGACGCAGCCCACTCGAGCGGATATCGCTGCACCTTCTGCGGGTTGCCGCAGTTCGGGAAGTTCCAGATGAACTGGTCGCCGGCGGTGATCATCCTGTGCTGGGGAATCCACGTCCACGTGTGGTCGTCGGTCTCGCCCAAGCAGTGGTGGTGCTCGAAGTCGATGTCGCCGATGCGTTCGCTGAGGTGATCGTCGTAGGTAACGTCGGGTCGCAGCGTCCCCGGCGGCAGGAACGCGCGGGCGCTCTTCTGACTCGCCGCCTTGGCCGCGCCACCGAACTGGCGCAGGTTGATGATCTGGTTGTAGCCGGAGGTCTGCTCGTAGCGGTCGAATCGCGGGATCACCCGCGCTTGTCCGAGCACTCGCGGATTGGCACGATCGTGCCGTTGGGCGTCGGCAGCGAAGACCCTCGATCCGCCGACGTGGTCGGCGTGGCCGTGGGTGTACACGAGCGTGTGTACCGCATCGTCGCTCCAAGCTCGCATCGAGTCGACGACGGCAGGACCGGAATGAGCACCGCTCGCATCGAATGTGACGAGGCCGTCAGCAGTGTCGACCACGACCACATGACTGAACGATTCGATGAGCGCGACACCGTCGGCAAGTTCGCTGAGTTCCTGCGTGACGCGATTCGGCGGTGTGTCGACATCGCCCGAATCGATCAGGCGGGTCGACAGATCCAACGGATGCTCGCTCATGAGGCCGAGTCTCGCCGTCAAAGCTCGTTCACGTCCATCCGGGATCGCACCGGTTGACACGATCGTCGACCGCTCGTTCCGTGAACCGTCACAGATACGCTCGACTGCATCGACATTCCGCCGAACACTCGAGACATGAGCACAGCGTGAAGCTGCTCCGTCGCGCGCTGGGAGCGCTCGCGATGGCCGGCATCGCAGCGGGTGTGCTGCGTGTCACCGGGAAGGGCGGAACACCACCTCAACACGGCGGCTGGCGACCGCTCGACCTGCCCAAGTCGCCGTGAAACGCGTCGGTATCGTCGGCGACGGCATCACGGGCCGCCGGATCGGAAAGATGCTCCGTGACTTCGATGTCGTGTTCCACCACTCCGAACACGCGCCGTGGTCTCGATTCGGACCCGACGACATCGTCGTTCTGGCGCATCCGGGTCCGCACGAACGAGCCACTCTGGCACTCGTCGAGCTCGGCGTCTCGGTCGTGGCATTGAGCGACGACCCCTCCGATGTGCACGCCGTGCTCGGCTCGGACATCGGGTCGGCGGCCGGCACCGTGGTGGTCGGCGCGGCGATGTCTCCGGGGCTGTCCGGCCTGATCGCCCGGTATCTCGCGAACACACTCACGGTCGTCGACGAGATCCACATCGCCGTGCATGGCACCGCCGGTCCGGCGTGCGCGCGTCGGCATCACCGGTCGTTGGGCGGATCAGCTGTCGGTTGGCACGACGGAGATTGGTTGCGTCGATCTGCCGGCGGAGGTCGCGAGTTGTGCTGGTTTCCCGAACCCGTTGGCGCGATGGACTGCTACCGGGCCGACTACGCGTCACCGCTGCTGCTTCATCGCACCTTTCCCGAGGTGTCGCGCATCAGCGCCAGGCGGTCTGCACGGCGACGCGACCGTTTCACGGCGCGGCTGCCCATGTTGACGCCACCCCATGTCGAAGGCGACATCGGTGCGTTGCGCGTCGAGGTTCGAGGCGCCGACGCGGCCGGCCACCGTCAATGTCTGATCGCCGGTGTCGCCGAGCTGGTCGGCACCGCGGCGGCCGCCACGGCGGCGGCGTTCGTCCAGGCATGGCTCGACGGCGACCTGCCGCCCGGCATCGTCATCGCCAGCGACGCGTCACTCGACACCCTCGGTTTACTGAACCGTGCCGAGAGCAACGGTGTCCGCCTTCAAGAGTTCACGGGAGTACCCACACGTGCCTGATTCGATGAGTACGCCGTTCACGCTGCCCTGGCTGCCACCCGCCTACACCGTGATCGTCCCCGGCCGCGGCGAGTTCTTCGTGCGACACCATCAGCACCGCGATCCGGACGCGCCGCTCGTCGTACTCCTCCACGGCTGGACCGCGTCGGCCGACATCCAGTTCGTCACTGCCTATCCGGCACTTGCCGAACACTGCTCGTTCATCGGAATCGATCATCGTGGTCACGGTCGTGGATTGCGCCCCTACGAAGCGTTCACGTTGGAGGACGCTGCCGACGACATGGCGTTGGTGCTTCGGCGCTTGGGTCTGAACTCGGCGATCGCCGTCGGGTACTCGATGGGTGGACCGATCTCGATGTTGCTCGCCCGCCGTCACCCCGACCTGGTGGCGGGACTGGTGGTGCAGGCGACCGCACTCGAGTGGAGCGTCAAACTGGCCGATCGCGTCAAGTGGTGGCTGCTCCCGTTGCTCGGTTCGGTGCTGCGGTCACGGGGTTCGAAGTTCGCGTTGCGTCACCTTCTTCCGCGGGTCTTGCACGCGGACCACGAGTTCGGTCCGTATGTGCCGTGGTTGCTCGGCGAGCTCCAGCGCAGCTCACCCGACGGCCTCGTCGAGGCCGGTCGGGCGCTTCGGCACTACGACGCTCGTCCCTGGGCGTCGTCGCTCGATCAGCCTGCCGCTCAGCTCATCACCACGAAAGACCGGCTGGTGAGGCCGCGGAAGCAATGGGCGTTGGCGAACGCCCTCGGTTCCGAGGTGCGTGAGCTCGATCACGACCATCTCGTCACGCTCGAACACCCCAGCGCCTATGCCGGGGTCACCGTCGACCTCGTCCGCAGCGTCGCCGACCGAATCGGTCGGAACTCGGTGCGCGACCGACTGGTCGTCGATCAGTCCGAGGCCGTCACCGCACCGTCCGACCGCAGTTCGAGCTGATCGAGACGGGCGCTGATCCGTTCGAGTGTGCCGGTGATTGCCTCGAGCTGATCGCTCAGTTCTTCACCGGTCACCACGTCGGACAGGGTGAGACGCACACCGACGATCTCTCGAGCCAGAAACTCGGTATCTGCCTGGGTGCGCTCGGCGGTGAGGCGATCATGGTCTGCGGTGATCCGGTCTCGTCGCTCCTGCCGGTTCTGCGCGAGGAGGATCAGCGGAGCTGCGTACGACGCCTGGAGCGACAGCACCAGCGTGAGCAGCACGAGTCCGCGATTCCACGGGTCGAACTGGAAACGCTCGGGCGGCATGAGGTTGACGGCCAGCCAGATGATGACGACCGCCGTCTGCCACACGAGGAATCGTGCTGTGCCCAGGAATCGAGCGATCGATTCGCTGAACTGGCCGAACGTGTCGGGGTCGTAGCTGACGTCGAGTCGGCGGACTTGGCGTGGTGCCGACAGATCGCTCTGGCGGCGTTTCATGGCGTCTGACCATCACCAGCGGTCGACGCTTCCTGCGGCTGACGACGGCGCATGCGCCATCCCGTGCCCAGCATGCGGTCGACCACGTCGTCGACGCTGACGGCGCCGAGCAACGTGCCCGAGTCGTCGATCACGGCGAGCGCCAGCATGTCGTATGAGCCGAACAGCTCGAACACCTCGCGGTCGGGTTGACTCGGATGCACCGTCGGCACGTCGCTGAGGCATCGGCTCAGCTCCATGCTCGGTGGTTCCCGGAGCAAGCGCTGCATGAACACCACGCCGAGGTATTTTCCGGTCGGAGGTCGGTATGGCGGCTGCACCACGAAGACCTGGCTCGCGATGCTCGGCGTCCAGTCAGGGTCGCGGAGCTCGGCGAGTGCTTCGGCCACCGTTGCGTTCGGGCCGAGGATCACGATCTCGGGTGTCATCATGCCGCCGGCGGTCGATTCCTCGTACGCCAACAGCCGTCGCACGACCTCGGCCTCGTCGTCGTCCATCGCCGCGAGCACGGCGGCGCGCTGTTTGAGCGGCATCTCGCCGAGCAGGTCTGCGAGGTCGTCGTACTCCATCTCGTCGAGCACGTTGATGAGACGGTCGATGTCGAGACCCTCGATGAGTCGCAACTGTTCGGCTTCGGGCAGCTCCTCGAGCACGTCGGCGAGACGCACGTCGTCCATCGCCTCGGCGAGCTGGCGACGCTGCGTGGGAGGAAGCGATCGCACCACGTTGGCAACGTCCGACGGGTGCATGTCACGCAGACGCGCCGCCTCGGCCGCCATCTCGGTGGTCGCCGCGAAGAGCGACGGCACCTCGTCCCAGCCGACGAGACGGAAGCTCGGGCGGCGACGAATGGAACTCCGACGCGAGAGCCGGATCTTGGCAACTTCCCACCACTGCGATCGGCCGTCGCCGGCACGCAGGAGCCCGACATCGCTCACCGTCTCGTTGCCGACCGCCTTGTCGATGAGTTCGGCGCCGATGAGCACCTCGCCGGTGCGCGGCTTGAACGGGTTGAGGTCGACGTCCCAGCTCCGTAGTCGGGCACCCTCGCCGTCGAGGTCGGCGATCCGTTTCGAGTTGACGAAGATCCGGCGGCGCTGACTGGTTGCCACGAAGCCGACCACGCGCGGCGGAGATCCGGGACGACCGGGTACCAGAACGAGATCTTCGATCTTGCCGATCGGGGCTCCACCGGCGTCCAGCAGCGGCAAGCGCATCACCCGAAATGCGTAGATCATTTCGCCGGACATGCAGCGCAGGTTACCGGCCGGGTATCGGCGCCGAAGTGACGCCTTCAGGCAGGGCTGTGGGCGTGTTCGACCTGGACCAGTGTGTCGCTGTACGCGACTCCGCCGCCCCACTCGGTGAGCCTGTCGTTCGTGAGCGCGTTGGCGACCTTGCCGTCGGGATGATGCTGCATCCACCAACCCCAAGGAATGGCCGCGACCCCCGGTCGCAACCGCGACGTGATCTTGACGGGAACCTCGACGCTCGCCCGGTCGTTCCACACGCGGGCGCAGTCGCCCTCCGCGAGTCCGCGGGCGGTTGCGTCGAACGTGTCGAGCTCGAGGAACGGTCCGCCCTCTGCCGGGCCGTGCTTGGGCAGGTGCGAGTAGCCGGAGTTCAGGAAGCGGCTGTGGTGCTTGGGTGTCATCAGCTGGAGTGGATAACGCTGAGCCAGCACGCCGGTGGGCCCCTCGCTCGGTGCGATGAACGTCGGGAGTCGAGGCTGGCCCATCTGCTCGAGCGTGTCGCTCGCAAGTTCGACCTTCCCGGACTTGGTCGGGAATCCACCGTTGGCCCAGGGCCGGCCGTCGTCGGGGTAGGGGACACGAACCCAACCGTCGCGTCGGAGCTCGTCGATGTCGATGGTCGGGAGCGATGCGCGCAGGATCGTGATGTCGTCGTCGTACAGGCTCGGCTCATCGAGGTTCATGGCACGAGCGATGCGCCGGAAGAGCTCGGAGTTCGAGCAGGCTTCGCCGACTGGTGGTATCGCCGCTTCGTTCCACCCCATCCACAGGTGCCCCCACGACAACACCACGTCGTCGGCCTCGATCTGCGTGGTGGCGGGCAGCACGATGTCGGCATAACGGGCGCTGTCGGTGAGGAACTGTTCGTGGATCACCGTGAACAGGTCATCACGTTCCATGCCCTTCCGCGTCAGCTCGGCGTTCGGAACGATGACGAGCGGATTGCAGTTCCACACGATCATCGCGTGCACCGGTGGATCTTCGCGGGTGAGGATCTCGCCGAGCCGGCTCATGTTGAGGGTGCGGACGTCACGTCCGGCGAGGAGGTCGGGGCGCCCGAGCGCGGCTTCGTCGACGAGTAGATCCTGCCAGCTGCCCACGCTGCGGCTGAGCCCGCCGCCGAGGTCGCGCCACGCACCCACCAGCGCCGGGAGGCAGGCGATCGTTCGGTAGAACATG
>JBBKWQ010000106.1:0-4617 GCA_037969115.1 Ilumatobacteraceae bacterium | reverse complement strand
CAACAAGGACGACCAGGTCGAGCTGGCTAAGTCCAACATCCTTCTGGTCGGCCCCACCGGCTGCGGCAAGACCCACCTCGCGCAAACCCTCGCCCGCATGCTCAACGTGCCCTTCGCCGTTGCCGACGCCACCGCGCTCACCGAGGCCGGCTATGTGGGCGAGGACGTCGAGAACATCCTTCTGAAGCTCATCCAGGCCGCCGATTTCGACGTGAAGCGCGCCGAAACGGGCATCGTCTACATCGACGAGATCGACAAGATCGCCCGCAAGAGTGAGAACCCCTCGATCACCCGCGACGTGTCGGGCGAGGGCGTGCAGCAGGCGCTGCTGAAGATTCTCGAAGGCACGCAGGCGTCGGTGCCGCCGCAGGGCGGGCGCAAACACCCGCACCAAGAGTTCATCCAGATCGACACCACCAACGTGTTGTTCATTCTCGGTGGCGCATTCTCGGGGCTCGAGCAGATCATCGAGAGCCGTACGGGTACGCAAGGCGTCGGGTTCCACGGCACGGTCACGTCGAGGCTCGAACGCGACCCCGGCGAGCTGTTCGCCAAGGTGCTCCCCGAAGACCTCACGAAGTTCGGGATGATCCCCGAGTTCATCGGCCGTCTTCCCATGGTCGGCGCGGTTCGCAGTCTCGACAAGGCCGCTCTCATCCAGATCCTCACCGAGCCGAAGAACGCACTGGTGCGTCAGTACCAGAAGGTGTTCGAGTTCGAAGACGTCGAACTCGAGTTCACCGAGGATGGCCTCGAAGCGATCGCCGCACAGGCACTCCTGCGCGGCACCGGCGCTCGGGGTTTGCGCGCGATCCTCGAAGAGGTGCTGCTCACCACGATGTACGACCTACCGGGCCGCACCGATGTGGGCAAGGTGCAGATCGATGCCGAAGCGGTGAAGGACAAGGTCAATCCGACGCTCGTCCCGCGCAAGGCCACCGGCTCCACCCGTCAGCGCCGCGCTGCGAGTTGACGGGCTGCAAGCCACCCGACCCAAACATCCGCCATGGACTTCGCCCACGCGCTCGCGTATCTCGACGATCACGCCTCGTACGACAAGACGGGCCGGATCGACGAGCCGAGCCTTGCTCCGATCAGCGCGCTGTGCAGTGCGATGGGCGACCCGCAGCACGCCGCTCCGGTCATCCATGTCACGGGAACCAACGGCAAGGGTTCGACCGTTCAGATCATCTCGAAGTTGCTCATGGCACAGGGGCTCACCGTCGGCACGTACACGAGTCCGCACCTCGAGGTGATCAACGAGCGCATCAAACGCAACGGTGAGGCCGTCACCGACGACGAGTTCGCCGAGCAGATCGCCGCGATCGCCGATCTCGAGATCGTCACTGCGATCCGCCCGACCTATTTCGAGGCGGTCACTGCGGCGGCGTTCCGATACTTCGCCGATGTGGCCGTCGACGTCGCCGTGATCGAGGTGGGAATGCTCGGCCGATGGGACGCCACCAACGTCGTCGATGCGCAGGTGGCCGTCATCACGAACATCGGCATGGACCACACCGAGTTCGCCGGACCCGAACTGTCCGACATCGCGTTCGAGAAGGCGGGCATCATCAAACCCGGTAGTGCAGCGGTCGTCGGTGCGGACCAACCGGACCTGGTCGAGATTTTTCGGGCCACCAACCCGGCGTCGATGCTGGTGCGCGTTGACGACTTCGCCGCCGCCGACAACTCGCTCGCGGTGGGAGGACGTTCGCTCGACCTGCGCACGCCGACGACGATCTATCCCGACCTCTTCCTTCCGCTGCACGGCGCACACCAGGGTGAAAACGCCTCGATCGCGCTGGCCGCGGTGGAGACGTTCTTTGCCGCTCCGCTCGATCAGGACGTGGTGGCCGAGGGGTTCGCAAACGTCGTGATGCCCGGTCGATTCGAGGTGATGGGCGTGCAGCCCCTCACGATCGTCGACGGTGCGCACAACCCGCCGGGCGCCGACACGTGTGCCGAGGTGTTCTTCGGCGACTTCCATCCGGAAGGTCGACGCATGCTCGTGGTCGGAACGCTGCGCGAGCCCGCCGACATGCTCGCGGCGCTTCGAGCCGACGAGTTCGACGTCGTGCTCGCGTGTACTGCTCCGTCGCCGCGCGGTGTTCCCGGCGCGGCGGTGGCCAAGGCCGCCAGAGAGATGGGCTGTCCGGAGGTCTACGGCTACGATTCGGTCGATGCTGCATGCGAGGCAGCGCTGCGACTCGCCGACGGCGACGACGCGATCCTTGCAGCCGGCTCGATCTACGTGGCCGGCGAGGCTCGGCCCGCATTTCGGCGCTACGCCCCGTAACCGTCCGACGACGTCACCCGTTGCTCTGCCGCCGTCGGCGCTCGATCGAGATCGGGCGCTCTACGAGCAGATGGAGCCGTCGACCACGAGAATGTCGACTTCGGTGCCCGAACCGTTCAACACGATGTCGTAGTCGGCGAACTCGCTGCGCAGCAGGCCGAACGTCACGAGATCCGACTCGGTCGGATGCATGTCGGCGCCGAACATCGCGTAGTAGGCCTCGATGCCGACCTCGAGCGTCCGCCGCTCGATGTCACACTCGTCCTCCGACAGTGCCATTTCCGGCTCGCGATCCTCGAACGACACGCTGTCGCAGAGCAGACCATCGACAGCGACGACCTCGCCGTCGACGAGGTCGAGGTAGGTCACCTCGTCACGCAAGAGGCCGCCGCCGACGAGGTCTGCTTCGGTGGGCACGGTGTCTGCGCCGAACTGTGCCCGGTACGCCTCGACAGCGACACTGAGGGTGAGGAACTCGACACGACAGATGTCTGACCTGTCGGCGATGAGGGCCACCGGTCCGATGCACGGGCCATCGGGTGAGGGGACTGCCGAAGTGGCATCCAGTGTCCACAGCAGGATGGGGCTCTCGATGAAGCCCTGGTCCAGGACATCGATCATGGATGACGGTTCTTCGCCGGTCTCGTCGCGATAGCGGACGTATCCGAGCGTGATCTCGATGAGTTCGACGGCACAGGCGGGCCCACCCACCTCTGCGATCTCCTCGTCGGATGCGCTTGCGAGGACCTCTTCGACGGTCATGACGGAGAACGGATCGACCAATGTTGTCGTGGTCGACGCGACGACAGTGACGACCGGCTGGCTCGTCGACGGAATCCGTGCGGTGTCGGTGTCATCGAGCGAACATGCCGAGATGTCGGCCCAGCAGTCAGCCGCGGTTGGGAGCTCGACGGTTGTCGTCGATTCGACTCCGCTCGCGTCCATCCGGTCGACGATGACCGCGTTGGTGGTGCCGCACGCGCCGAGCATCAAGCAGACGCCCACGATCGACGTGGTGAGTTTGGTTGGCAACATCGGGTGTGCACCTCTCGAATTCGATGTCGTACGCGGCTGGTCGACCGTGCACGCGTCGAGTTCATGTATCGGCGCGAGCACCGGCGAACGTGAGTGGGCCGCGACGAAGTGTCAGGGTGTGCGTCTGACCAGCCAGTCGCACAGCGCCGTCACGGCCTCGGGTTGCTGGCCCGGCCGTTGGAGCACCACGAAGTCTTGGTCGGTCACGATCGGGGCGCCGCCGACCTCGACGAGGCGGCCCGCGGCGACGAGTGGTGCCACGATGTGATCCCATCCGAGAATGAAACCTTGCCCGTCGAGCGCTGCCTGCACCACCACTGAGTAGTCGTTCAAACGTGGACCTCGCAGAGGCGGCGGTGCGATGTTCTTGGCAACGAACCATCGGTACCAGTCGAAACGGCTGAAGTACCGCTCCTCGAGGTGGATCAGATCGGCGTCGAGCAGCGAAACGGGGTTTTCGGGTTGCTCGAGTCGAGCGGCGATTCTCGGAGCGGCCACCGCGATGATCCGTTCGTCGGTGAGGTGTCGAGAAACGAGATGATCCCAACGGGCGCGTCCGTGCGGTATCCACACGTCGGCATCGTCGTGGCCGACCCGGTCGTCGTTGTCCGAGGTGACGCACCGCAGTTCGAGGTCGGGGTGTTCGGTCTTGAATTCGGCGAGGCGGGGGAGGAGCCACCATGCTGCGAACGACGTCGACACCGAGACGGTCACGAGCTGAGCATCGAGAGCGGAACGACGGGAATCCCTGATCGCGAGGTCGACGCCGTCGAAGTGTGGCCGAATCTGTCCGAGCAGGACCGTCCCGGCAGCGGTCGGCTCGACACCGCGATCGGTCCGGTCGAAGACGGCGAAACCGAGTGCCCGCTCGAGCTGTTTCATCGCGTGACTCACCGAGGACTGGCCGACGCCGACATATTCGGCCGCCGCGGTGAACGAGCCGGCACCTTCCACGGCCAGGGCAACGCGCAGCCATCGATCGGCAACTCCATCGAATGATTCGATCGATCCATTCATCAGATCGGGATTGACCTCCTACTCCGTCAGAATCAGAGTGGTCAAGGTATCAAACCGATCGATGGGAGAACATTGAAGGAAACGTTGGGATTCATCGGGTTGGGCAACATGGGCGGGCCCATGTGCGAGCGGCTGGCCGCGAGCGGACACGACGTCGTCGCGTTCGACCTGGTGGCCGATCGGGTCGACCACGCAGTGGGGCACGGCGCCGTGGCCGGACGGTCAGCGGCCGACTGCGCCGCTCGAGCCGACATCTTGCTCACGTCGCT
>JBBKWQ010000105.1:0-8288 GCA_037969115.1 Ilumatobacteraceae bacterium | reverse complement strand
AGCCTGATGAACGTCGTAGCGTGGCCGGCGCCGTCGATGCGTGCCGACTCGATCAGCTCCTTGGGGAGCGCTCCGACGAAGTTTTTCAGGATGAAGATGCAGAACGGCAGACCGAAGGCTACGTGGGCGATCCAGACACCGACGAACGTCGCGGTCAGGTTGAGGTCGGGGAAGATCGTGACCGACCCGATGTGGGCGCCACCTGAGAAGAGCTGGAGCATCGGGATCAGCGACATCTGGAGCGGCACCATGAGCAGCGCTACCACGCCGACGAACAACCAGTCGCGACCCTTGAACTTCATCCACGAGAAGGCGTACGAGGCGATCAGCGCGATACCGACCGACAGCAACACGGCCGGGATCGTGATGATCAGCGAGTTCATGAAGAACTTGGCCATGTTGTCGTCACCCGGAGCCGACGACAACACCCTCCGATAGTTCGTGAGGGTGATCGAGGGGTCGGTGAACCACGTCCACCAACCGGACGTCTTGACGTCGATCTCCGGCCGGAACGACGACACCAGGATGCCGAACGTCGGAACGGTCCAGACGAACATCAGGATGTACACGATGATCCGACCGGGCCGACTGGTCAGGCTTCTGCTCGTGGCCTGCCCGACCGTCAGCGGGCGCTTGCGTCGCTTTGGCTTGGGCGTGTCGTCGGCCATCGGGTCGACGTTGTCGAGTGTGATACTCATCCGCCCATCATCTCCTCTGCTCGCTTCTGAGCTTGTCGGTTCATGATCACGACGGGGATGACCAAGACGAAGATCAGGACCGCCAGAGCCGAACCGAGACCATCACGGCCCTGCACGAACTTGGTGACATAGAACTCGTTCGCGATCGTGCTGGTGCCGAAGCGGCCGCCCGTGGTCGCGGCCACGATGTCGAATGCCTTGAGGCCGCCGATCACGATGGTCGTCGCCACGGTCACGATGGTGGAACGGATGTACGGCAGGGTCACCTTGTAGAAAGCCTGTCGATCGGTGGCGCCGTCGACCCTCGCCGCCTCGATCAGTTCATCGGGCACGCCCTTGATCGCGGCTGAGAAGATGACGGTCGCGAAACCCGCTGACGCCCAGATGAAGATCACGATCAAGAGGAAGGTGTTGAAACCGGGCGCCGACCCCGGCGGCTCGACCCCGCCGAAGCCCCGCTCGAGCAACCAGATCCGGTCACCGTCACCGCCCATGCTGGCGGGGAGGCCAGGGATGTTCTTGGTGATGCTGTTGAGCATGCCGACCTCGAACGGGGGGCCGTCGTACACGAACTTCCAGATGATGCCCGCGCCGACCAGAGAGATCGCGCCCGGGATGAAGATCGCCGACTTCGCTGCCTTCTCGCCCCGCATCCCGTCGGCGAACCGGGCGACCGCAAGGCCGACGATTACCGTTACGGTCGTGCCGACGAAGACCCACATCACGCTGTTGAACACCGTGAGTCTCGTGCCGCGTGTGGTGAAGACGTCGCTGTAGTTGCTCAATCCCACGAACTTGTCGCCGTTGTCGTCGAGCAGGCTCAGGTAGATGGTGCGGATCGCCGGAATCAGCAGACCGACGATCATGGCCACCATCGCCGGTAGGAGGAAGACCCACGAACGGAAGCCCTCCTGAAAATTCTTCGGCACCTTGTAGCTCAACCAATACAGGCCGCCCAGCAATGCCAGCAATCCACCAATTGCGATCGCCACGGCGACGAGCGCACTGATCAGATCCCCCATGAGTTCCCCTCTTCAAACGTCATGCTGTATTCGTACAAGGCCTCATACCCAGCCTGCAAGTTAGCAGAGGGGCCCGGGCGGTGCCCGGGCCCCTCTGGCGTCAACTCAGTTTCGTCGTGGTCAGCTGGCGGGCCAGCTGGCCTCGATGTTGTCGAGCATGGTGTCGGTGTCTTCGGTGCCGATCACCCACGCCGTGATCTCCGTCCAGAAGGTACCGGCACCAACGGCGCCGGGCATCAGGTCGGAACCATCGAACCGGAACACTTCTCCGGTCTGCTGCAGCTCGAACACCGACTTCAGGAACGGGTCCTCGATCGCTTCGAGATCGATGGACAGGTTCGGGCCGAGCTCATTGCGGGTGTTGGCGATCGCCGTCTGGTACGCCGGCGAAGCCGTGTACCGGACCACGTCGAAGCTCTCGGGCTTGTCGGTGGCTGCGGCGTAGATGTCGCCGGCGCCGAGCATGAACTTCGGACCACCTGCCGGGCTCGGCAGGTAGAAGTACCAGATGTCGCCGTCAGGAGCGACGGTGGTGCCTTCCGGCCAGCTGCCGACATAGAAGCTCGCCTGACGGTGCATGAAGCAGTTGCCTTGCAGGATCGGGAGGCCACCGTCCTGGAACTTCGTGGTGGCGATCGCCTTCACGTTGTTCTCTCCGCCGAGGTAGTCGGAGTTCTTGACGATTGCACCCACCGCGTCGACTGCGGCCTTGACCTGCGGATCGTTGAACGGGATCTCGTGGTTGACCCACTGGTCGTAGACGTCGCCACCGTTGGTACGCAGCATGAAGTCCTCGACCCAGTCGGTCAGGACCCAGCCGGTTGCGACACCGGATTCGGCGCCGATGCACCAGGGCGTGCCACCGTCGGTGACGATCTGGTCGGACAGGGTGGTGAGATCCTCGAGGGTCTCGGGGATCGTGTAGCCACCGTCAGTCATCATCGACGGGCTGTACCACACCATCGACTTGACGCTCGAACGACCGGGCAAGCCGTAGATCGTGCCATCTGCGCTGGATGCGTAGACGTCCCAGCCGTCGGCGAAGTCGGTGATGTGCGCGGCGACATCCTCGGGCGGCTGTGCCAGGTAGCCCTTTTCGATGTGGCTGCGCATCAGGCCCGGCTGCGGGTAGTCGACCACGTCGGGCGGGTTGCCACCCTCCATGCGCACGTTGATCTCGGTCTCGAACTGGTCGGTGCCCTGAAAATCGATCGCGACTCCGGTGCACTCGACGAGCGGGTCGTAGCCGGCGACGAAGTCAGGGATCGCCAAGTCGGTGTCGGTGTTGCGGACCGGCGAGAAGATGCTGACCGTCTTGCCGGCGTACTGCTGCTCACACGGGATCTCACCGTTGAGGAGGCTGTCGCCCCCGGAAACCGCCTCAGTGCCCTCCGTCGCGGTGGTGTCTTCGGAGGCGGTGGTGTCTTCGGAGGCGGTGGTGTCATCGCTCCCGGAGGACGTGGTGTCGTCTGAGCCGCATGCCGCGGTGATGACAGCGAATGCCAGCACCGGGGCCAGCAGTTTGAGCCGGCGTGATTTCATTGGTTCTCCCCTTGAGAAAGCGCACAGGATGTGCAGTGGTTGTTCACGTTGCAACACGCGACAAAATTCGTGGTTGTCGCGCGGGCGGATTCTTCCGCGCCAACACGATTGCATGAAAACGCTTACAGGTCAAGCGCAGCTCCGCGAACGGCCAGGTCGCTGGTCAGTCTCTCGAGTCGGTCTCTCGGCCGGGTCGCGCTCGCTGCGTGGGCACGGAATCGGCGCGGTCCACGTCCGTCACGGCACGAGACCGGCCGATGGGGGTTCGACGTCGGGGTCGGGGTCAGCGGCGAATGCGTGGCACGAACCGCGGCGTCGCCGCTGCGTACGCGTCGTAGTCGGCGTACCGTTCGCGCAGGCGCTGCTCTTCCCATCTGGCTTTCAGCGCGAAGAAGACCAGCGTGACCACCGCTACCGCTGCCGTCGCCACGTTGCCGCTGCGTGCCGCGAGAGCGACCACGACGAGCATGACGGCGCTGTAGATCGGGTGACGCACGAACCGGTACGACCCGCCCGTCTGCAACACAGCGCCGGAGCGCGGTTCGGGAGTGGCCGTGAGCGACGGACCCAGCCCGATCGCCGCCCACACGAGCAGCAGCAATCCCAGCGTCGACCCGACGAACGACAGAGCCAGCAGCCACGGCGGTGTCGGCCAGTCGCCGGCCGAGGGGAGCGCGATGAGCAGGACGAGCAGCACGCCCTGGATACCGACCAGCAACCAGCCGCGTCGTCGAGGAGTCACATCGAGCAGGCTACGGAGTCCGTTGCGTTGGTCCGAATCGGTACCGTGACACCGTGACTCTGACCGCCGAACACATCACTGCGTCGTGCAGCGAGAACTGGGACCAGATCGTCCCCGTGCTCCACGACTACATCGCGATTCCGAACGTGTCTCCGGTGTTCGATCCCGACTGGGAAGCAAACGGTTTCATGGACGAAGCCGTGCGGCTCGTGGCCGACTGGTGTCGTGCTCGCCCGATCCCAGGTCTCACACTGGAGGTCCTCCGACTCGACGGACGCACGCCCATGATCGTGATCGAGATCCCACCGACCGGCGAAGGTGCGCCAGACGACACGGTGGTGTTGTACGGCCACCTCGACAAGCAACCCGAGATGGAGGGGTGGCGCGACGGACTCGGCCCCTGGACCCCGGTGCTGGAAGGCGACCGTCTGTACGGCCGCGGCGGTGCCGACGACGGCTACGCCGCGTTCGCGAGTCTTGCGGCGATCGAGGCCGTGCATGCCGCCGGCGGATCGCACACCCGTCTGATGGTCCTCATCGAGGCCAGCGAGGAATCGGGATCTCCCGATCTCCCTGCGTACATCGAGGCGCTCGGTGAGCGGGTCGGCAATCCCACCCTCGTCGTGTGTCTCGACTCGGGCTGCATCGACTACGACCGTCTGTGGGTCACCACGTCGTTGCGAGGGCTCGTGTCGGGTCTGCTCACGGTCGACATCGTCACCGAGGGGCTGCACTCCGGCGATGCGTCGGGCATGGTGCCGTCGACGTTTCGGATCGCGCGTTCACTGCTCGATCGTGTGGAGGATGCGGTCACAGGTGCCGTCTTGCTGCCCGAACTCAACGTCGAGATTCCCGCAGACCGTGTGGAAGAGGCTCGGCTGACGGCCGACGAGATCGGAGCGATCGCCGACCACTACCCGTTCGTCGGCGGTGCCGGCCCGACCACGAACGATCCCGCGCAGCAGCTCCTCCGACGGACCTGGCATCCGACGTTGAGCGTCGTCGGCGCCGACGGCCTTCCACCCACGGCCCGAGCCGGCAACGTGTTGCGACCGTCGACCACGTTGAAGTTGTCGTTCCGCATTCCGCCCACGTGCGACCCGGCATGCGCTGAGCAAGCGGTGCGTTCCGCTCTGGACTCAGACCCGCCCTACGGTGCGAGGGTGTCGTTCAGCGGCGGCGAGCACGGACCGGGGTGGAACGCACCGGCGTCGGCACCATGGCTGGTCGATGCGCTCGATCGAGCATCGACTGCGGCGTTCGGACAGCCGGCGCGAACGTTTGGCGAGGGCGGGTCAATCCCGTTCATGGGCATGTTGGGCGAGCGGTACCCGGACGCGCAGTTCGTGATCACCGGCGTCCTCGGTCCAGATGCCAATGCTCACGGTCCCAATGAGTACCTCCACGTGCCCACCGCCCGGCGAGTGAGCATGGCGGTTGCTCACATCCTCGATGCGCATGCGACGAGATAGCCGCCGGTTCGGATCCGGCGTCCTCGCCGTGTTCGGCGTGCTCACGTTCGGCTGCGCCGGCACCGACACTGCGCAGACCATCGATCCCGACACGAGTGCCGAACGTGAAGTCACGGTTCCCGGCACGGTGCTGACGACCACCCCGACGACCATTGCCTCGACGACCATTGCCCCGACCACCAGATTGGCCACGACGACAACGACGGCCGTCGCGACGAGCACGACCGCCGTCGCGACGAGCATGTCGACCACGACGACGAGCACGTCGAGCACGACGACCAGCACGACCACCGTCGCTCCCACCGAATCGCCCGACGTCCGACCGCCGATTCCCCCCGTGCCGCCCATCACGCCGTATCCGATCGACTCCGTTCCGTTCGACCAGGAGACGACGGTCGGCACCTCGGTACAGGGTCGCGCCATCACCGTGATCCGGCGAGGAACAGCTGGTGGCACCCGTGTCCTGCTCATCGGTGCCATCCATGGCAACGAGGACGCGGGTGTTGCGATCATCGAGCACCTCCGAACTGCCCCGATCCCAGACGGCGTCGAACTCTGGATGGTCCCGTCGATCAACCCGGACGGTCAGGCCATGCGCATCCGCCACAATGCCAACGGCGTCGACCTCAACAGGAACTTCCCGCACAAGTGGGACTGGCTCGCGGAACCCGGCAACTGGCAATACGGCGGTGCTGGCCCTGCGAGCGAACCCGAAGTGCAGGCGATGGTGTCGTTGGCGTCGATCAATCCCGACCTCACGCTCTGGTACCACCAGGACCTCTTCCGCATCTCGCCGTCGACGGGTCGTGACGGTGCGGTGCGCCAGCGCTACGCAGATCTCACGGCGCTGCCGGTCGTCGAGGTCACGGGCGGCACGTACACGGGAACGGCCTCGCAATGGTCACGGACGATCGCTGCGGTCGACGGCATCGGTTTCACGGTGGAACTCGGTGACACGCTGCCACCCGACGACGCGATCCGTCACGCGGACGCCGTGCTCACCGTCGCCACAGAGCTGTGAGCAGCCGGCGAGTCAGCGGTTGAACCAGTCGCCCGACGCGATCAGCGTGAGCTCGAGGCCGGAACCGTAGGAGTACGCCCACGCGTCGAAACCGCCGTGCGTCGTGACCGACACGCGGTGGTAGAGCCCGAGCACGGTGTCCTCTTCCTCGTCGAGCGCAGCGAGTGCTTCGTCCATCATCTCCACCCGGAGGGGGTACGTGCGCCCGGCAACGGTTCCGGTCGGACCGAAGATCGCGGCCGGGTATCCGAGCCCGGTGTCGAAGACCTGACCGCCGACCCGGTCGACGTGACCCTCGCCGGCCACGAACGGCTCGAGTTTCGGCCATCGCACGTCGCCTGGTCGGAGGGTGCCGTACACGAAGAGGTGGGTGATGCTCACCGACACAGTGTGGAGGCTTTCACCCGATACGAAAAATTGACGAAACGGAGGTCGGTCCAGGACGGTTTCGGGATTTCGTCGGGTTCCACACGCATGCGACGACGATGGACGGCAGCGACGGCGGCGGGGGTGCTGCTGTTGGCTGCATGCGGCACCGACACGGTGACGGACGGCCTGCCCGCACGAGCCACGTCGGCCGTCGACGACGTGTCTGCCGCCGGCGGCGCGGTGGATTCGGCCGGTGAAGCAGCACCGCCGGACGAACACGAATGTTCGGCGCCCGCGGATGCCGATGACAACCCGCCGCTGGTGGAAGGCCTCGACCAGGTGGAGTCGTCGCCGCGAGATGACTCGCCGTCAGCGCTCGATGCGTTCCCCGACGAATCCGATGAGCTTCCACCACCGGCGATTCCGCTGAACCGGCTCCGTTCCGGCGGGCCACCTCCCGACGGAATCCCATCGATCGACGATCCGCAGTTCCACGCGGCCGCCGACATCACCCATCTGGCGCCGTGCGCGCCGGTGATCGCGCTCGAGATCGACGGCGACGCGCGGGCCTATCCGCTCGACGTGCTCATCTGGCACGAGATCGTGAACGACACCGTCGGCGGGGTGCCCGTGGCCGTGAACTACTGCCCGCTCTGCAACTCGGTCACGGTCTGGGAGCGCGACGTCGACGGTCAGGTGCTCGATTTCGGTGTCTCCGGCCTGCTCTACAACTCGAGTCTGGTGATGTACGACCGGCAGACCGAGACCTTGTGGAGTCACCTCATCGGGCGCGGCCTGTACGGCGTACAGACCGATCGGCAGCTCGTCAGCCGTCCGTCCGCCATCGTCTCGTGGGCCGACTGGCTCGACGAACATCCCGACGGTCTCGTGCTGTCACGTGACACGGGCCAGGATCGTCGCTATGGCGCCAATCCTTACCCTGGTTACGACAAGGTGAACTCGACGCCGTTCCTCTTCGACGGCCGTGCAGATGCTCGTCTGCTGGCGATGATGCGAGTGATCGGTGTGAGTGACGGCGACGCAGCGGTGGCCATGACGTTGGACACCCTGCGCGACGACTCCGCGTTCGAGTTCGTGCTCGACGGCCGACCGCTGGTGGCGTTCTGGCAGCCGGGCACCGCGTCCGCCCTGGACACGGCTGCCATCGAGCTCGGCAACGATGTCGGCGCAACGGGCGTGTTCGAGGCGACGGTCGACGGACAGGAGTTGACGTTCGCCGCCACCGACGACGGCTTCGTCGACGATCAGACGGGCACCACCTGGAACCTGTTCGGCCGAGCGATCGCCGGCGAGTTGGAGGGCACCGAGCTGGTGCCGGTCTCACATCTCGACACGTTCTGGTTCGCGTGGGCCGCTTTCCAGCCGACCACGACCATCGCCGAATAGCCCCGGTCCCAACCC
>JBBKWQ010000104.1:0-2808 GCA_037969115.1 Ilumatobacteraceae bacterium | reverse complement strand
TGGCAGATCATGGCAAGGGAGTGGCCCAAACGGGTCGGAAGTGACCCGTTCGCCGATCGCATGAACGCGATCACCAAGTACGTCGTGTCGTCCACACTCGAGCCTGACGACCTCACCTGGAACAACTCGCATCTGCTGTCAGCTGACGACGCGATCGAATCTGTCGCAGCACTGAAGGCAGAGCCGGGCGGAACCTTGTTTGTGTTTGGCTCGTCGCAGCTCACAGCAACGCTCCTGAGTGCCGGCCTGGTCGACGAACTGCTGCTGATGATCGAGCCCGTGCTGCTCGGTGGAGGGAAGGCCATCTTCCCGAGCGACGGCGAGATGCGTGCGCTGGAGCTCGTCGCGGTCCAGCACACGGGAAGCGGAGTGCTCGTCTGCACCTATCGACCCGGCGAAATTCCACCGATTCCCGACTTCGAGGAGGCCTGACATGCCCCGATTCATCACCAACCTGTGGTTCGACACCGAAGCCCACGAGGCCGCCGAGTACTACTGCTCGGTGTTCCCGAACTCCGAGATCACTCGCGTCGGTCACTACACCGAGGCGGGCCCGGGAGAACCAGGCACCGTCATGACGGTCGACTTCAGCCTCGACGGCAAACCGTTCACGGCGATCAACGGCGGCCCGCACTTCACGTTCTCCGAGGCGGTGTCGCTGTTGATCGACTGCGCCGATCAGGGCGAAGTCGATCACTACTGGGAAACGCTCGCCGACGGCGGCGAGACCGGCCCATGTGGATGGTTGAAGGACCGCTACGGATTCTCCTGGCAGGTCTGCCCCGACGAGCTGGCCGACCTGCTCAGCGACCAGGACCAGGCGCGTGCTGCGAAAGCATTCGAGGCGATGTTGGGTATGAGCAAGATCGACATTGCAGCCGTGCGAGCCGCAGCCGACGGCTGAATGACGACCGGGGCCGTGTCCGCACCCGATCTGGGAGCCGTCGACGAACTGTGTCGGCTCGCTCGCGCCGCTCAGCGGCTCGGCTGCACGGTGCGGCTCGAGGGAGCGACCGACGAGCTGCGTTCACTTCTCGACCTCGCCGGTGTCGGCGACGTACTGTGCGAAGAGCGGTCCGCCATCGATCCGAACGGAGTAGATCCACGATGACCCAGGTCGACGAAACGAGCGAGACGCTCCTTCCCGAGCACTTCGAGATCCATCGGCGTGCGCTGACCGGCTATTGCTACCGGATGCTCGGATCGGGCGCGGAAGCCGAAGATGCCGTCCAGGAAACGATGATCAAGGCGTGGCAGGCCGTCGACCGCTTCGAGGGCCGATCGAGCGTCCGTTCATGGCTCTTTCGCATCGCCACCAACGTGTGCATCGACATGGGCCGCAGCCCCCAGCGCCGGGCGCGACCCATGGACTTGGGGCCGGTGCGCACCCCGGATCCCGTCCACCTCTCCGACGTCCTGCCGGAGAACACGTGGATCACGCCGATCGCCGACGAGCAGGTCATCGACCTCAGTGGCGACCCCGCTCAGGTGGCCGCCGCCCGAGATTCCATCCGGCTCGCCTTCGTGTCGACCCTCCAGCGCCTACCTGCTCGCCAGCGTGCAGCGTTGGTGCTGTGCGATGTGCTGCGTTGGCCGGCGTCTGAGGTCGCGGAACTCCTCGACACATCGACGTCATCGATCAACAGCGCGCTGCAGCGTGCCCGCGCCACCATGGCCGACTCCGCTACGACATCTGAGCCCGCCTCGACGCTGACGGGCGATCAACGCCGGCTCCTCGACCGGTACGTCGACGCGTTCGAGCGTTACGACATGGACGCGCTCGCCCGACTGATGCATGACGACGTGATCCAAGCCATGCCGCCGTACGCCATGTGGTTGCAGGGACGTGACGACGTGCTGGCGTGGTGGGCCGGACCGGGCGCCGGCTGCGACGGCTCGAAACTGCTGGTCGGCTGGGCCAACGGGTGCCCGGCCTTCGCCCAGTATCGAGTCGACCCGGAGGGAGGCCACGCCCCGTGGGCGCTGCAAGTGCTCGAGCTGCGCGGCGATCGTGTAGCGGAGTTCCACGCGTTCCTCGACACCGAGGCGTTCGAACGCTTCGGGTTCCCCGCTCACCTCTGAGACGAGCGTTCGATCGCCCGGTCAGGTTGCGCAGACGCTGGCCACAATTCCGGCCGCTCGGTTCTGAGGGTTCTGGCTACTGAGGTTGTGGAAGAAATCGGCACTGTTGTCATCGGTGTCGACGCAGTTTCCGCCACCGGCGCCTACCAGCCGCTCGTAGCTGTGGATCACGCGGCCACTGATCGGAGGAAGCGGTGTCCCCTCGTTGTACGGCGTCCCGGCGATCGTCACCGTCCCGCCGGTCGAGACCGCATCGACGACGTTGCTCCCGTTGTCCATGAGGAAGACGCCTTCGCCGTTCTTGATCGACCCCGCCGACGTGACATCGGGGATGATCCCGTCGATGATCGTGAACGACGCACTGGCGAACAGGAAATGCTGACCACTCTGCAGCCAGAGAGGGACGGCAGTGGGGACGGTCGCCTGCAGGGTCCCGGTGCCACCCGACTGTGAATAGAGCCGGTATCCGGCGATGTTGATCGGGTCCGGTGTGGGGTTGTAGATCTCGACGAACTCGTTGTCGCCACCGCCGACGCCGAGAACCTCGGCGCCGTCGAGACGGAATTCGCTGATGACGATGTGATCTGCAGGCGGAGGCGGCACGAACGGGGGAGGAGTACCACACGCTTCGACCGTGCCCGATGCCTGCGGGTTGCGCGACGTCATGTTGTGGAAGAAGTCGGCCGAGTTGTCTCCGCTGTCGATGCAGTTTCCGACTCCGCTGAA
>JBBKWQ010000103.1:0-2903 GCA_037969115.1 Ilumatobacteraceae bacterium | reverse complement strand
TGCACGGCCGTCACCGGCAACGATGCAATCGCACTGCTCGATTCAGACGCCGAACACCTCGAACGGAGCCAAGGCAATGAGTGACGACAACGGAACCTCGAACTCGTACGGCGTCTCGTCGAGTGTTGCACCCCTGCGCAAGGTCGCAATGCGGCGACCCGGCGCAATGCTCACCGCCGATCACGAACGCTGGCACTACGCCAAGCCGCTCGATCCGGCGGCGGTGGCCCAGCAATACGAGGTCTTCGCTCAGCTCGTCGCCGCGAGCGGAGCCGAGATCGCCTGGCTTCCCGACGGGGACGTGTCCGGAGCGATCGACGACCTCGCCGACTCCGTGTTCACCTACGACCCGTCATTCGGCGTCCCCGGAGGCGCGGTCGTGCTCCGTCCCGGGAAGCCGCTGCGAGCCGGCGAGGCCGACCTCCATGCTGCGTTCTACGACGACCTCGGAGTGCCGGTCCTCGGACGCATCACGGCACCGGGACTCTTCGAGGGCGGCGACTGTTTTTGGCTCGATGCGACGACGCTCGCCGTCGGGCGCGGGTTCCGCACCAACCAATCCGGCATCGAACAGATGGCGGCGATCATCGCTCCGCTCGGCATCACCATCGAGGCCTTCGACCTGCCGTACCACCTCGGTCCCGGGGCGTGTCTACACCTCATGTCGGTGGTGAGCGTGCTCGCTGACGACCTCGCCCTCGTCCACCCGCCCTTGATGCCGACGGCTTTGTATGAACGGATGCAACAGATGGGCTACACACTGCTCGAAGCGCCGGCCGCCGAGTTCGATGCGAGCCTGGGCTTGAATCTGAACGTGTTGGCGACTGCGCCACGTCAGGTCATCGCGATCGAAGGATTCGACGAAACGCTCGCACTGATGCGCGATGCCGGGTGCGAAGTGAGCACCTTCGCCGGCGACGAACTCTGCATCCCGTGCGAGGGCGGCCCCACCTGCTTGACCAGGCCGCTCCTGCGCTGCTGATCTGCTCCACTCGACTGTGAATGTGGAGCGATCATGACGCCGCGCGTCTCGATCCGTCCACATTCGCGTCGGGGTGATCCCGAGTCGGTCAGCCGCGGTAGGTCATGCCGCGATAGCCGTCGGCGAAGCCAGCAGCGCGGAGGATCTCCACGAAGCCTTCGGGCGCATCCGGCCCGGTGAGCGTGTCGCCGTTGACCTTGCGGACCTCGATCGACTTCATCCGCCCGTTCGGGACGAGCGCCATCAGCGCAGCAGCCCAGGACGTGTCGACGAGTGTGTCGGGGAACGTGACGAGGTGATGGCCGCGCTTGTCGAACCACGCGAGCAACTTGCCGGCGCGAAGTACGACGAGCGACGATGCGTTGCGAGCAGGTCGACCTGGCGTCTGGGGCCACGGCAGGGTCGCCCCGTACGGGTTGGCCGGGTCGGTCGTGGCCAGCACGATCGGATCGGGGACGTCGTTCGGGTGCAGGAGCGGATCGGGTGTCTCGCGCGCGGCACGGAGACGGTCGACGGCGCCGGGCACGGCGAACTGGGCCGCGCCGAGGCCGTCGACGAAGTAGCCGCGACGCACCTGGCCGCGTTCCTCGAGCACCTTGAGCACGCCGTACACGTTCGTGAACCCACCACTGATCCCTTCGGCCAACACGCCCTCGCGGGTCACGACGCCGTAGCGCTCCACGAGTTGGAGCGCCTGCGCGTACGACGCCTCGGTCGGGTGCGCCGTGGTCTCCAAGAGCGGAGCGACGAGGCTCCAGCGGCCTTGACCCGCAGGCGGGCCGATCCGATTGAGGCGACCGGGACGGGGCCGACCTCCGATGCGCGACGATCGTGATGAAGCCGTGTTCGACCTCACCTTTGCGCCTGCGACGACCGCGCGCAGCGGAGCGAGCGAGTCGTTGGTGACTTCCCCGGCCCACACCAGGTCCCAGAGGGCAGCAAGGATCTCGTCGTCGTTCGAACCGGGCGCGGCGCTGCGCATCTGGTTCCAGAAACTCGCGCCGCGTTCGCTGAGCAAGAGGCGGATCGCGTCGTGAACTGCACCCTCCGGAGGGTCGCGCTGCTCCCAGCCCGGCGAGAGCAGCGGGAGTTGATCGGCGAACGTGAGGCGCACTCGCCCGTCCCGTGCGCCGACCGCACCTGCACCGATCCAGATCACTTCTCCCGCCGTGCACAACTCGTCGAGCATCGAAGGCCGGTAGCCGAGCACGCGCGACGGCAAAATGTCCGCTTCGATCGTCGACGCCACGATGGCCGATCCCGAAAGCATGCCGAGCGATTCGACGAGCGCCTCCATGCCACGACGGCTCGGAGGGATGTCGTGCCACGATGGGAGGAAGCGACCCAGCGCCTCTTGCTCGACTGCCTCGACCTCCTTGCGCAGGGAGGCGAGAGACCGGCGACGGAGTTGGCGAAGCACGTCGACGTCGACGAACTCGCGCGACACACCGTCGGGCCGGAACTCGCCGATGACGAGCCGCTCCTCACCTTCGAGCGCGGCGAGTGCACCGGCGATCCGCTCGGCCGGCGCCCCGAAACGGGCGGCGACGTCCTTGGTGACGAACGGACCGTGAGTGCGGGCGTACCGACCGACGAGCTCTTCGAGCGGGCGTGCGACCGGCTCGGTGAACGCCATCGGCAGCCCGATCGGGATTGCACATCCGAACGCGTCGCGATAGCGAGCGGCGTCCTCGGCGGCGGCGTAACGCATCTCGCCGCCGACGCCGATCTCGATGGCCCGCTTCTCCTCCATCAGCTGCTCATCCACACCGCACCGAGCCCCGCCCCACCTTGCGTCTGTGAGCCCTCGACTCCCGTTTCGGTGTCGGCAGCTCGCACTTCCGGGATGTCGTCGGCGCTGCTGGGGCGGACGGAGTCGGGGTCGTCGGTGACGCGGAGGTCGACCTCGGCGGCGGTGAGG
>JBBKWQ010000102.1:0-3363 GCA_037969115.1 Ilumatobacteraceae bacterium | reverse complement strand
GCCCAGGCACGAGTGTGGTCGGTGTTCGTCGATGTGGCATGATTCCTGCTCAATCGAGAAACGTTTCATCGGACAGGGAGCAAACATGCCGAACAAGAAGCCGAACATCCTGGTGCTCTGGGGTGACGACATCGGCATCACGAACCTCAGCTGCTACAGCGATGGTTTGATGGGTTATCGAACGCCCAACATCGACCGCATCGCCGACGAGGGCGCCCGGTTCACCGACTACTACGGCGAGCAGAGCTGCACCGCTGGTCGGGCCGCTTTCATCACCGGCCAGAACCCATATCGCACCGGTCTGACCAAAGTGGGCTTACCGGGTGCCGATCTCGGGTTGCGCGACGAGGACCCGACGATAGCGACGGCGCTCAAAGAGCAGGGGTACACCACCGCTCAGTTCGGGAAGAACCACTTCGGTGACAAGGATGAGTTCTTGCCGACCAATCATGGCTTCGACGAGTTCTTCGGCAACCTGTACCACCTCAACGCCGAGGAGGAACCAGAGGATGCCGACTACCCCGACCCGAAGCGGTTTCCCGACTTCCGGAAGAAGTTCGGGCCGCGTGGTGTGATCCACAGCTACGCCGATGGTCGTATCGAAGACACCGGTCCGTTGACGAAGAAGCGGATGGAGACGATCGACGACGAGATCATCGAGCCGGCGCAGCGATTCATCCGGGATGCCGTCGAAGCGGAAACGCCGTTCTTCATGTGGTTCAACACGACCGGCATGCACTTCCGCACCCACATCGCCGAGGAGATCCGCGGCCAGGCCGGATACTGGCAGTCGGAATACCACGACGCAATGGTCGAGCACGACAAGCGAATCGGCAAGATGTTGGACTTCCTCGACGAGATGGGACTCGCCGAGGACACGATCGTGCTGTACTCGACCGACAACGGCGTGCACATGAACACCTGGCCCGACGGCGGCATGACGCCGTTCCGCAACGAGAAGAACTCGTGCTGGGAAGGCGCCTTCCGCGTGCCGGCGATGGTGCGTTGGCCCGGCCACATCGAGGCGGGCACGGTACTGAACGGGATCATGTCGCACAACGACTGGTTCCCGACCTTGTTGGCCGCGGCCGGCGAGCCCGACATCGCCGACAAGCTCAAGGCCGGCACCGAACTCGCCGGCACCACCTACAAGGTCCACCTCGACGGCCACAACCAGTTGCCATACCTGACCGGCGAGGTTGACGAGAGCGAACGCAACCACTTCTTCTACGTGTCCGACGACGGCGAACTGATGGCGTTGCGGTTCGACAACTGGAAGCTCGTGTTCCTCGAGCAGCGCGCTGCGGGCACCCTGCAGGTGTGGGCCGAGCCGTTCACCGAGCTGCGCGTGCCGAAGATCTTCAACCTGCGCACCGATCCGTACGAGCGTGCTGACATCACGTCGAACACGTACTACGACTGGCTGATCTCGCATGCCTACCTGATGGTGCCGGCCCAGGTGTTCGTGATGCAGATGGCGCAGTCGTTGGTCGAGTTCCCCCCTCGTCAGGAATCGGCCAGCTTCACCGTCAGCTCGATGCTCGCCAAACTGCAAGCCGGTATCGGTAGCTCTTGACACCTGGGTACGCGGTGGACGGAGAACTCGGCAACCGGGTGGTTGCCGAGTTCTACGACCGTCATCCGTACCCACCACCTGCTGCCGACCTCGACGCTCACGCCAGGGCGTGGCGCGACCCGATCAGGCGTCGGCTCGAACATCACCGGATCTGGCCACGAACTCCGTTTCGCGACGATCACACGATCCTGGTCGCGGGATGCGGTACGTCGCAGGCAGCCAGGTATGCGCTCGGGCACCCGAATTCGCAGGTCATCGGGATCGACGTCAGCGCCGCCGGGCTCGAACACAACAAGTCACTGGCGCAGCGGTACGGCTTGGAGAATCTCGAGCTGCGGCAGTTGCCGATCGAGGAGGCGGCCGACCTCGGGGGCACGTTCGAGCACATCGTGTGCACCGGCGTGTTGCATCACCTCGCCGATCCTGACGCCGGGCTGGCCGCGCTGCGTTCGGTCCTGGCGCCGGAGGGGGCCATGGTGATCATGGTCTACGCACCCTACGGACGAACCGGCGTGTACATGATCCAGGAGTACTGTCGGCGCCTCGGTGTGGGTTCGTCGCCCGCCGAGATCGCCGATCTGGTCGCTTCGTTGCGCGAGATCCCGCTCGGGCATCCGCTCGGTCGCCTGCTGCGCGACACACCTGACTTCCAACACGACGACGCCTTGGCCGATGCGCTCCTGCATCCCCGTGATCGCGCGTACTCGGTACCTCAGCTGTTCGACTGGCTGGAGCGCAGCGGGATGCGGTTCGATCGATGGGTACGGCAAGCACCGTACGACCCGACCTGCGGGGCCCCCAGTGGGACACCACACGGTACACGGATGGCGGCGCTCGAACCGGTCGAACGGTACGCGGCGATGGAGCTGTTCCGCGGCACGATCGTGCGGCACAGCCTGATCGCCCGCCGGGACGACGAGCCGGTTGCCCCGCAACCGGTGCCGTTCACCGACGACGCCTGGCGCGAGTACGTACCGATCCTCGAACCGACGGTGGTCATCGTCGAGGAGCGCCTGCCCCCGGGCGTCGCCGCGGCGGTGCTGAACCGGGCTCATCAGCACACCGATATCGTGCTGTTCGTGGATCGGCACGAGCGCCACGTCCTGGCCGCGATCGACGGCGTCCGCTCAGCGGGCGAGCTGTGTCCTGATTCGCCCGACCTGCTCGAACGGCTCTGGCGCCACGACCTCATCGTGTTCGACGCAGCTGCACCGCGAGCGGTTGCGGCGTGACGAGCGAGACGAACGCCACGCCGAGCCCGACGGCGCTGGACGCGTCACCGTCCCCTCTCGTTGCGATCCCCGGTGGCGAGTTCGTGATGGGCTCCGACGTGCATTATCCCGAAGAGGCGCCGGCGCATCGGGTGACCGTCGACGGGTTCTCGATCGAGGTCCATCAGGTGACGAATGCGCAGTACCTGGCGTTCGTCGAGGCGACCGGGTATGCGACCGTGGCCGAGCGTCCGCTCGATCCGGCCGACTTCCCGGGTGCGCCGGCCGAGAACCTGGTCGCCGGATCGCTCGTGTTCACGCCGACACCCGGGCCGGTCGATCTGCGACACATGAGTCAATGGTGGACCTGGACCCCGGGAGCGTGTTGGCGCCACCCCGATGGGCCGGCGAGCGGTGTGGGCGAACGTTGGGATCACCCCGTGGTGCACATCGCCTTCGAGGACGCACAGGCATACGCCGACTGGAGCGGTCGGGAGCTCCCCACCGAAGCCGAGTGGGAGCGTGCCGCTCGCGGCGGGATCGACGGCCGCCCGGGCGCGGTTCGTCGCCCCAGAC
>JBBKWQ010000101.1:0-3005 GCA_037969115.1 Ilumatobacteraceae bacterium | reverse complement strand
CGTGCTGGGAGAACAGGCAGCCGTCAAGATGAGTAACTCCGGGCGCAACACCGACGCCGGGCGCACGGTGTTCATCCAGGGCGTATTCGACAAGCCTGGCTAGGAGACTGCTGAGCAATTCTCGGTGAAAGGGGTCTGTCAGACGATTGGTGTAACTGGTCTGGCGGTGCATGTTGGTTGGTTGGATCGTAGGCCTCAGAAGAGGCGGCCAACGACATGGAGTTGACCGAGGGCGGGCCTGGCGGGGCGACGTGGTGGGACAAGGTCCCGTCGAAGTTCGCTGGTTGGTCCGAAAGCGAGTTTCGAGCGGCCGGGCTTCGCGCTGTTCCCGGATCGATCGTTCGACGCGGATCCTTCGTCGGACGCGGAGCGGTGCTGATGCCGTCGTTCGTCAACATCGGCGCCCACGTTGGAGCTGGAACGATGGTCGACACCTGGGCATCGGTCGGCTCGTGTGCACAGGTCGGCGAGAACTGCCACCTGTCAGGCGGGGTCGGTCTCGGTGGAGTGCTGGAACCTCTCCAGGCAAACCCGACCATCATCGAGGACAACTGTTTCATCGGTGCGCGCAGCGAAGTTGTCGAGGGCGTCATTGTCGGCGAGGGATCCGTGCTGTCGATGGGCGTGTTCATCACAGCCTCCACGAAGATCGTCGACCGGGCAACCGGTGAAATCACACGAGGGACTGTCCCGCCGTATTCAGTCGTCGTGCCGGGCTCGCTTCCCGGCGCTCCATTGCCGGACGGCAGCCCTGGACCCTCTTTGTCGTGCGCCGTCATTGTGAAGCGCGTGGACGAACAGACCCGATCGAAGACGTCAATCAACGACCTGCTCCGCGACTGAACATCGGCGCTCGCGAACTCCTCGGCAACCCGGGGTGCGGCGGCGCTTGCCTTCCAAAGGCACGCATATCAGCAGCCTTCCCACGCCAGCCAGACCGCTCGTGATCGGCACGTTCGATCGGGTTCAGCCCGATCAGATCATGCGAGGCGAGTGAGTCGGCGCCGGTGCTGGACGCAGCACCGTTCAGACTGTTGCGGTGGTCGCTGGGAGCAGTGCGATCATCGCAGGGCTTCACCTATTGCGGCCGTTGGTTGTCGCGGAAGTCCGTTGTCTGAGTTGGTGGACAACGTTTTCCACAAGCCGGGGCCGCGCTCAGGCCGGCCGAAGTCGCTCGATCAGTGTCCAGAGCCCCACGATCACGGCAATCAGAATCGCCGTACTGATGAGCATCGCACCGGGACCGGGCGCTGCCAGCATCGGCACGCCGATGACGAGAAGTGCCAGTGCGACCACCATCCAGATCTTGCGTGCCTTATAGGTTCGCTCGTGTGCCATGGTCGTGACCTGCCCTCAAGGTAGACAAGCAACCTAACCCTGGACTGCAAGGCTGCAGGTCGCCTGATTCTTATCGTCGCCCTTCGCGACCAGCAGATCTTTGGTTGAACGCCCTGTCTCCACTGGTCGAGACAATCGAAGAGAGCGCATATCAACACGGCAACAACCCGATCCGAAGCGATCGAGAACGGCACGTCCGCGCTCGGCCACCCGCTCCAGATCGCGCCAAGCTTGGTGTCCGACTTCGAGACTTTGCTCGTTCAGCGCCATCGGGTGTTCACGCCATGTTGCTGAAGCCACACACCCCGCCCGGGCCGGAGCGGTGCCTTCGTGACCCACTGAGCATTTTGGCGCTTTCGAGGAGCCGGGCGATTAGCGGCGCGTGGCGAGTTCGAACCGGCGCACGTTGCCTCGCGCTCTCCGCGAAATCTTGTCGTGATCTGTAACGCTGGGCGCTGTGCTCGCCCTGTACCGACATCGATGGATGCTGCGGTCGAGATGACGATGGAAAGGGTCAGGCGGGTGTACGAGACCGACCATGTGAGGTTGTGGCGATCGGTGTACGGGTTCGCCCGGTCACGCCATGTCGCCGATGAGGCGGTGGCCGAAACGTTCGCCCAGGCGCTGCGTCGTGGCGACGAGCTTCGCGATGTCCAAGCGTGGGTGTGGCGAACCGCTTTCGCTATCGCACGCGGCGAGCTGCAGCGGGCGTCGACGTCTGGTGGGACCTTCGACGCAGTGGCGGACTCGACCGGCGAGCGAGTCGACGAGGGCCCCGGGTTGTCGAATCTGATGGAGTCGTTGTCGGGCCTGTCGCAAGATGATCGGGAGATCCTCGTGTTGTGTCATGTCGGGGGCTGGACCGCTGGCGAGTTGGGACCGGTCCTGGGCGAATCGTCAGGTGCGTTGCGTGTGCGGCTTCATCGAGCAACGAAGCGAGCACGAGCACTCTTGGATGGTGAGGTCCGATGAAGGAGTTCGACGAGTTCGACAACATCGAGGTCCCCGACCGTTGGGACGAGATCGTCGGCCGCGCCCAAACAGCGGCCCACACGGGACCCGGCGGTCGTGTCCGGCGGCGCAGCCGTGCGCTGGTGTTGCTCGGTGCGGCCGCTGTGGTGGTGGCGATGCTCGCCGGGTTCCTCGTGTTGAACCGGATGTCCGAGGATGTCGTCGTCACACCCGCCGCGGAGCCATCGGTGAGCGAACCGCCGACTCCGGATCCGTTGCCGACGCAGTCGCCTGCCACGGCGGTGCCGACGACGGGGCCGTTCGCCCCGACGTCGAGTGGGTGTATCTCGGAATCAGACCTGGGTGCGATCGGCGAGGTGTTCCGAACGGGGCAGCCGACGTACGACTACACGCCTGCGCGAGACGTCGCCGAGTTGGTCGAGAAGTCCGCAGTGGTCGTGACGGGAACGATCGCCGGGGTGCAGCGCCAACAAGGCAGACGCGAGACCTACACGGTGTTCGACATCGAAGATGTCGAGGTGCTGGCAGGATCGGGAGAGGTCGAGAGCTTTGTGACCAGCTCGGTGTGGGCGTTCCTCGACGAGCCCGATCCCCTCGGTGAACGCATCCGGCTTGAAGGCGTCCGGTTCGTGGCGTTCCTTGCGCCGCTCGATCTCAACTCGGCGCCGATCCGTTGGCAACCCGACGTCGAGGGC
>JBBKWQ010000100.1:0-13489 GCA_037969115.1 Ilumatobacteraceae bacterium | reverse complement strand
CGTCGCCGCCGTGATGATCGATGCCGGCGCCCTGGCGGCACTTCGCCCGGGCTCGATGTGGGTCGACCTCACCACGAACCGCAGGGACGTCGTCGCCGACCTCGCCGCCCGCGCACCAGCTGATGTCGCCGTCGTCGACGCTCCGGTGACCGGCGCCGTCGACGGCGCAAGAAACGGTCGACTCACCCTGTTCGTCGGTGGCGACAGCGATCCGGTCGCTCGTGCGACAGCGGTCCTCGAACAACTCGGCACGGTGATCGCCTGTGGGCCGCTCGGAACCGGCAACGTCGTGAAGTTGGTGACGAACCAACTCTGGTTCGTCGCGGCAGCGGCGCTGGGCGAAGGTTTCGCACTCGGCATGGCGAACGGGGTGGAGCTGCCCGTTCTGTACCGGGCGATCTGCGACTCGGTCGGCGACTCGTTCGTCGCACGTCACGATGGTCCGTCGATCTTCGCCGGCCACTACGACCCGTCGTTCACCGTCGACCTGTGTCTCAAGGATCTCGGTCTGATCGAGGAACTGCAAGCCAACGTCGACGCCTCGATGTTGCTCACCGACGCTGCACGAGCGGCCTTCGTCGACGCCGGCGAACGGTATGGAGGCGATGTGGGCGAGCTGCACGTTGCGAGGCGCCTCGAGGATGATGCGGGACTGTCGTTCCGGATGGAGGGCGAATGGACCCCGCCCTGGGAGGTGACGGACCAGTGAGCAGTGCATCCACACCCGAGCTCCGCGAGTTGGTCGATCTCGACCGATACCCGATCGACCGCCCGGGTCATCCCGCTGTGCGGGCCGTTGTGGACGAGGCGCGTTCCGAGCTGCGTTTGGACGGGTGTGCCGTGATCAGAGACCTCGTGCTTCCGGCCGCGGTGCAACGGCTCGACTGCGAAATCGTCGAACGAAAACACACCACCCACTTCTCGCAGCAGGTGATGAATCCGTACTTCCACGCCGAACGCAATCCCGCGTTCCCCGATCACCATCCGGTCAACACGTTCATCGAGCGTTCGAGCGGATTCATCCCCGGTGACTCGTGGGAACCGTGGTGCGCCATGGCCACGCTGTTCCATTCGCCCGAACTCGCCGCGTTCGTCGCGGCCTGTCTGGAGATCCCTGAACTGCACTGCTACGCCGACCCGCTCGCGGGACTCACTGCCAACATCCTCGATCCCGGCCAGCAGTTCACCTGGCATTTCGACACCAACGACTTTGCCGTGACGGTGTTGGTCGCCGAAGCCGACGACGGTGGCGTCTTCGAATACGTCCCCAACATCCGATCGCCCCACGACGAAGGGTTCGAGGCCATCCAGTCGATCCTCGACGGCGGTCGCGACGGCGTCAGAACGCTCACATTGCGCCCCGGCGATCTCCAGATCTTCCGAGGTCGCCACTCGTTGCACCGAGTCACGCGTGTTCCCACAACGTCAACGCAGCGGCACGCCGCGATCTTCGCATACACGAGCGAAGCGGGGGTGATCGGTCGGGTCGAGCGCACACGGCAACTGTTCGGGCGCGTCCTCGCCGAGCACCTTCGGGCCGACGAAGAGCGGGTTCGAGCCGATGCACTCATCGACTGAGCGTTCCCAGCAAGCGAGGCACTGATGGCCGGCAAGATCGCCGACTCACTCCGCAATGCGGCCGCCGAGATCCGTCACGCCGCCGGCGCAGGTCATCATCTCGAGATCGGCCCCGGCGAGCCGGCTCTCGGTGAGTGGGCGGCGGCCGGCCTGACCCTTCCCGACCTGGTGTCGATGCGTCAATACCGCCTCGACCGAATCGTGCGTCAACTCGATCTTCAGGGATACGACGGCATCATCGTGATGGACCCGTTGAACATCCGTTATGCGACCGACACCACCAACATGCAGGTGTGGGTGATGCACAACGGTGCCCGCTACGCATGGATCGGCGCCGACGGCCACGTGATCCTGTGGGACTACTACGGATGCCACTACCTCGCGGCACACAGTCACGTGGTCGATGAGGTCCGACCGGCTATCGGTTCCACCTACTTCTTCGGTGGACCTCGGTACCGGGAACAGGCGGAGCGTTGGTCGAACGAGATGATCGACGTCATCCGCACCCGGGCCGGATCGAACGCCCGCGTCGCCATCGACCAGTGCCATCACGTCGGCTACCAGATGCTCGACGCTGCCGGCATCGAACTCGGATCCGGCCAGGAGGTGATGGAACTCGCCCGCGTGATCAAGGGGCCCGACGAGATCCTGGCGATGCGTTGCGCCGTGAACGCGTGCGAGACGACGATGGGCGAGATGTATGCCGCGATGCAACCCGGCATGACCGAACGCGAACTCTGGTCCTTCCTGCACGCCGGGAACATCCGCCGTGCGGGCGAGTGGATCGAGACCCAGATCATCGCGTCAGGACCCAGGACGAACCCGTGGATGCAAGAGGCGTCGAGCCGCGTCATCGAAACGGGCGACATCGTCGCATATGACACCGACCTCGTCGGGGCGTACGGCCTGATGGTCGACATCAGCCGAACCTGGTTGTGCGGTGAAGGACGCGGCAAGGACGGTGGGCCGACGACCGAACAGGCGGACACCTACGCGCTCGCCCGCGAACAGATCGACCGGAACCTCGAACTCCTCACGCCAGGGCGAAGCTTTCGTGGGCTGACCGTCGAGGCGTGGATGCCTCCGGCCGAGAAATATCGGCACTACTCATGCTTGTTCCACGGTGTCGGCACCTGCGACGAGTACCCGGAGATCTACTTCCCCGACAACTGGGACGAATGGGGCTACGACGGCGAACTCGAAGTGGGCATGGTGCTCACCGTCGAGTCGTACATCGGACCGTTGAACGGAGGCGAGGGCGTGAAGCTCGAGAACCAGGTGCTCGTCACCGAGGCTGGTCCTGAACTGCTGACCCGCTTTCCGCTCGACATGACGATCGAGCCCGGTAGCCTCAGCGGCCATGTCTGATCGCACTCTCGTTCTGTTGAAGCCCGATGCCGTCGAGCGCAAACTCGTCGGCGAGGTCACGTCCCGCTTCGAAGCCAAGAACCTCGACATCGTCGCCATGGAGCTCCGCACGCTCGACGCCGACACACTCGCGCGTCACTACGAAGAGCACGTCGGCAAGGGTTTCTACGACGAACTCGTCGAGTTCATGAGCCGCGGTCCCGTCGTCGCGATGGTCGTCGAAGGGCCCGAAGACACCTGGGAAGTGGTCCGCAAGATGATGGGCGCCACGAATCCACGCACCGCCGAACCCGGCACCATCCGTGGCGACCTCGGCATTCTGTTCACCGAGAACCTGGTGCACGGCAGCGACTCGCTGGCCAGCGCACAGCGTGAAATCGGCATCTTCTTCCCGAATCTGTAGCATTCAGTCAGAACACGGTCGAGTACCCGGTTGCGGGATCGATCGTGAACAGATTTGAGAGGAGGGCCCTCGTGGCTCGAAACAACCCACTGAGCCTGGGCCGCGACCTCGCCATCGATCTTGGCACCGCAAATACGCTCATCTACGCCCGTGGCCTCGGCATCGTCCTCGACGAGCCGTCAGTGGTCGCGATCAACGTCAACGATGGCCGTCCCGTCGCCGTCGGCGTCGAAGCGAAACGCATGATGGGCCGCACACCGAATCACATCAAGGCGATCCGCCCCCTGAAAGACGGCGTCATCGCCGATTTCGAAGTGTGCGAGAAGATGCTGCGCTACTTCATTCAGAAGGTGCATGCCAGCAAGTGGTCGAAGCCGCGCATGGTGATCTGCGTGCCGTCCGGTATCACCGGAGTCGAGCAGCGGGCCGTGCAGGATGCCGCCGAATACGCCGGCGCTCGCAAACCCGTTCACATCATCGAAGAACCGATGGCGGCTGCGATCGGGGCCGATCTGCCCGTGCACGAACCGAGCGGCAACATGATCGTCGACATCGGCGGGGGGACCACCGAGGTCGCCGTCATCTCGCTCGGCGGCATCGTCACGGCCCAGTCGGTGCGTGTCGCCGGCGACGAACTCGACGACGCCGTGCTGCAATACGTGAAGAAGGAGTTCTCGCTGGCCATCGGCGACCGCACAGCGGAAGAGGTCAAGATCCAAATGGGCTCGGCGTGGCCGATGGAAGAGGAGCTCACCGCCGACATTCGCGGACGCGACCTCGTCAGCGGTCTCCCTCGGACCATCCAGCTCACCACCGAGCACGTGCGCGAAGCCCTCGCCGAACCTGTGAGTGCCTTTGTTGACGCTGTGAAGACCACGCTCGACAAGACGCCGCCCGAACTCGCCGCCGACATCATGGAAGACGGCATCACCGTCACCGGTGGTGGCGCGTTGCTGGGCGGGCTCGATCAACGGCTCAGCCACGAGACCGGAATGCCGATCCGAATTGCCGACGAGCCGCTCTACAGCGTGGTCATCGGATCGGGTCGGGCGCTCGAGAACATCGACGCCATGCGCGGGCTGATGTCGCTCGGCGGCGACGACTGATTCCGAGCGGTCATGGCTCTGTATTCCGTCGGGCGGCGGCGCGTGATGATCGCGCTGCTGCTCTCGTCGATCTTGGCGATCACGCTCGATCTTCGAGGGTTGGCCATCTTCGATGCCGCGCGCACGGGGTTCGGTTACGTGTTGCGCCCGTTCGAGGTTGCAGCCGACGTCGCCACGCGACCGATCTCGACTGCATGGCGCGGCATCACCAACTACGACAACGTGGTCGAGGAGAACCAGCGGCTTCGTGACGAGAACGACCGCCAACGCAGCGACCAGATCTCGGCGCGCAACGCGATCATCGAGAACCAACGTCTGCTGTCGCTCGCAGGCCTCGAGTCGGTCGCGAACCTGCCGAGCGTGACCGCAACGGTGGTGGGACCCTCACCGAGCAACTTCGACCAACAGATCGAGATCGATCGAGGCAGCCTCGACCAGATCGAGGTCGGCATGGCCGTCGTGAACGAAGCGGGCCTCGTGGGGCACATCACCAAGGTCTCACCCGATTCGAGTGTGGTGCTGCTGGCCACCGACTCGTCATACGCCGTCGCCATCAAGGTCATCTCCGAAGAACCGGCGCCGGTGCCGACCACCACCGTTCCCGACAGCGTGCCGAGCGGACTCGACGTCGGCGACGTCACCACGACCACGTCGACGACCACGTCCACCACCACCACGACCGTGCCCATCGAGGGTGCCGCAACCGACGTATCCACCTCCTCCACCACCACCACGATCGATCCGGCCGCCGAGGACGTTTCGACGACTGATCCCGAGACCGGTGAGATCGTGATCGGCGGCACCACCACGACCAGCACGACCCTGCCCCCGATCTCGGTCGAACGTGAGACCGGAGTACTCCGCGGACGCGGTGGCGAGAGTCTGCCGTTGGCATCGCTCATCGCCGACAGCCCGTCGTTCGGCCTCACACAAGTGGGCGACACCGTGTTCACGGCGGGCGGCAGCACGAGCCTGGCGCCGCCGAATATTCCGGTCGGAACCGTTGCCAACGTCATCAACCGTGGCGGGTCCCAGGGCACCGAGCTCGAGATCGAGCTCAGCGCCGACGTCGACCGGCTCCAGTTCGTTCGTGTCATCATCTGGAAGCCACTCTCCGAGAGTGGCGGATGATCGCATCGATCTTCCAGGGTCCGATCCCGCGCCTGGTCCCCGTCGGTCTGATCTTGCTGGCGTTGCAGAAGACGCTGTTCGTCGAACTCCAGCCGTTCGGTGTCATCGTGCAGGTGGTCCTCGCATTCGCCGTGGCGTGCGGCGCCGGTGCCGGTCCTGAGCGTGGAGCGGTGGCCGGGTTCGTTCTCGGCCTGATGGTCGACCTCGGAACCGGGTCACCGCTCGGTACCAGCAGCATCACGATGGGCATCGGTGCGTTCGCGGCCGGTTGGGTCACCATCATCGACCACGAATCTCACTGGTGGTTTTCGGCGGTCTTCGTGGCGTTCGGCGCTGCCATCGGGGAGTTCTGCGTGCCGGTCGTCCACACGCTGCTCGGCGAGACCTCGCTCTTCGGACCCGAGCTGTACACGATCATTCCGGTCGTGGCCGTCGCCGCGGCGATCATGAGTCCACTGTTCATCCCGGTCGGTCGATGGTGCATGCGCGTCCACGTGTCGGAATGGAAGGCACCGCCCGAATGAGCGGCGCGTCGCACGCTCGATGACCCGGCTGCGGCGCGACACAGAGCCCGAACTTCGTCACGGAATTGGCACGGCCGCGAGCGACCCTGCCCATGCTTTTGGCAGACTGGCACGATGGCAGTAGACCGCCGCGCAGCTCGGCTCAGCATTCTCGCGCTCATTGGCGTGTTGCTGTTCTCGTTGCTCGGCGTCCGGCTCTGGTTCCTACAGACGGTTCAGGCAGACGAGCTCCAGGCCCGGGTCGAGGTCGCGAAACGCCGAACGGTCCAGCTCCTGCCGGAGCGAGGTCGCATTTTCGACGCGGCCGGTCGGTTGCTCGCCGACAACGAGCGCATTCTGACCGTTGGCGTCGATTGGGAGTACCTCCGCAGCCGAAGCAGCCGAACCGAGATCTTCACTCGCCTGTCGGGTTGGCTCGAGGTTCCTGTGGAAGACATGGAGGCGCGTTATCAGTCCGGCCGCTACAGCCCGTTCCTGCCGCTGCCCGTGTTGGAGGATGTCGACGAGCGCACCGCGATCGCACTGTTGGAACGCGTCGAGGACTTTCCGGGGGTCGAGATCCTCAACGATTGGCGACGGGTCTATCCCTATGCCCCGCACGCAGCGCACGTGGTCGGCTACATGGGCGCGATCAACAAGGATCAGCTCGACGACCTGCTCGAGTCGGGGTACGACCGGAACGAACGGATCGGTCAGTTCGGCGTGGAGGCGAGCATGGAGAGCTACCTCCACGGCACGATCGGCAAACGCATCTACGAGGTCGACGCCGCGAACCGCCCGGTTCGGCTCATCAGCGAGGTCGAACCCGTCAACGGGTACGACCTCCAGCTCACGATCGATCTCGAACTCCAGCAATACGCGGAGCAGGCACTCGAGACTCAACTCAAGGACCGACGCAGCTTCCAGGTGTCGAACCCGATCGTGACCAAGCCGAACGGCAGGAAGGAGAAGATGGACCCGAAGGCTCCCGACGTCCTGACGTACAAGGCGCCGGCCGGTTCGGTGGTGGTACTGAACCACGACAACGGTCAGGTCATGGCGATGGCGAGTTATCCCACGTTCGACAACCGGTGGTTCGAAGCGGGTTTGTCGAGCAAGAAGTTCCAGGAGATCTTCCCCTCGGTGAATCCCGACGGCACACCGATCGATCCCGACCGCTCGATCCTGGTCAACCGTGCCGTCCAAGGCCGGTACAACATGGGATCGACATTCAAACCGTTCACGGCCTATGCCGGTTTGCGTTCGGGTCTGATCTCGGCCGGCTACTACTACAACGACAACGGCATCTACGAGATGACGTCGGTCGATCCTGCGAAGTGTGCCTCCGGGCTCGTGCGCTGCACCTTCAAGAACGCGAATTGCGGCAACGGGCTCCCGTGTCGGTACGGCTCGGTCAACGTCACCGACGCGCTGGCAGTCTCTTCCGACACGTTCTTCTACCGCGTGGGTGAGCAGATCTTCGAGGAGAACGGGGGTCTGCCGGTGCTCCAGGACAACGTCGAGCTGTTCGGGTTCGGCGCCGACACCGGGATCGATCTGCCGTACGAGTTCGACGGAACCGTGCCCGATGCCGATCTCAAAGCGCTCTACGCCGATCGCGGCGTGATCAGTGAAGACGAGGGCGCCGGTTACTTCGCCGGGGACAACGTGCAGTTGGCGATCGGACAGGGCCTGCTGTCGGCAACCCCGCTCCAGCTCGCAAACGGCTACGCGACCTTCGCCAATGGGGGGTTCGTCTACAAACCCCAGATTGTCAAGACGATTTTCGAACCAGGTGTGCCCGATGGCGAGATCGGATTCGCCGACGTGTCGAAGGGACGAGTGGTCGAGTCGTTCGAGCAGCCCACGCTGATTCGTCAGATCGAGATGGGGCCCGAACTCCGCAATCCGATCGTCGATGGGCTCACGCGTGTCATCTACGGCCCAGGTGTCGAGTCCGACTTCTACCACAAGACCACCGGCGAGAAACTGTTCGCCAGGTACACGGGTGGTATCAGACTCGGCGGCAAGACGGGTACGGCGCAGGGCGCCGGGAACTACCCGTGGAACGACTCCTCGGCGTTCGCCGCGTTCAGCCAGGACGGCTCCACGCCCTATACGGTCGCTGCGTACCTCGAGAAATCGGGATATGGCTCGCAGGCAGCTGCGCCGGTCGTGAAGTGCATGTTCGAGAGTCTCGCCGGCGTGAACCCGCGCGACCCGGTGCTTCCCTCGGATCCCCTCGATCTCAACGCCACCGTCGCAGCGCCTGCGATGGGCCTGGCCAACACCGACTGCTACGTCGGTGAGATCGTCGCAGAACGGACGATCGACTAGCCATGTCACTCGCGTTCCGCACCCCGAAACCCGACAGCGGCCTCGGCAACATTCGGCGCAGTCCGGCCGATCCGAGTCGCAACATCGACTGGGTCCTGATGACCGTGCAGTTCGTGCTGATGGTGATGGGCTGTTTCGTCGTGTTCTCCGCGTCGCGAACGCGGATCGTCGGTGATCCGTACGCGTTCGTGACCCGCCAGGTCGTGTTCGCCATCGCCGGGCTCGTGGTGATGTCCGGCGTCATGTCGGTCGACTACGAGTGGCTGCGGGAACGGGCCAGATTCATGTACGCCGCCACCGTCGCACTGCTGATGCTGTTGATTCTGATGGGCATGGCACAAGGGATCGACCGCATCTCGTTCGACCTCGGCCCGATCAACTTCCAGCCGGCCGAGCTGGCGAAGTTCACGACGCTCGTGGCCCTGTGTGCCTTTCTCGCCGACGAACGCAGCGACGAGGTGAGCTATCCGCGGTTCCTCGGCGGGCTGATGATCGTGGGCGTCCCGACAATTCTGGTCGTGTTGCAGCCCGACCTCGGGTCGGCATCGGTGCTGATCTCCATCGCGATGGGTGTATTGCTCGTCGCCGGTGCCAAGGCTCGCTACATCGCGCTCATCAGCCTGCTCGGCGCCTTCTCCGTCGCATCGGCGTTCGTCAGCCGTGCGGTGAACCAGTATCAGATCGAGCGGCTGCGGGTCTTCCTCGACCAGGAGACCACGAATCCAGAGTTGCAGGACGCCGTGTACCAGGTTCGCAACGCCATCCGAGCGGTCGGCACTGGCGGTGTGTGGGGGAAGGGCTGGCTCCAGGGCCCGCTCACGAACGGTCGTGACATCCCGGTGATGTGGGCCGACTTCCCGTTCGCTGCGGTTGGTGAGCAGTTCGGCCTCGTCGGCTGCGCAGTCTTGCTCGGGCTCTTCGTGGTCGCACTGATGCGAATCTGGCGCGTCGCAACGCTCTCACGTGATCTGTTGGGTACATATCTGTGTGCTGGCGTCTTCACGATGCTGCTCTGGCAGGTATTCCAGAACGTGGGGATGACACTCGGCATCATGCCGGTGACGGGACTGCCCATCCCCTTCATCTCCTACGGCGGCTCGAGTCTGATCATCTATTGCGCGATGTTCGGTGTCGTGCAGAGCGTTCACATGCGCAGAATGCGCTAGCGCAACGAGAACGGCCGCTCGCTGCTCACACGAGTACACTCGTCGGCAACATGTCTTCACTGTGGCCGCGGATCGAACCGCTCCTGGCACGGGTGCAAAAACCAGCTCGCTACATCGGTTGCGAAGACGGTGCCATCACTCCCCGGCACGACAAACTGCCGAACGGGGGAGCGGTGGCATGGCTCCTCGCTTACCCCGATACCTACGAGATCGGTCTCCCGAACCAGGGGCTCCAGATTCTCTACGAAATCCTGAACGAACGCGACGATGCCGTTGCCGAGCGGACGTACGCGCCGTGGCACGACCTCGAGGCGATCATGCGTGCCGAGCAGATTCCGTTGTTCTCGGTCGACACTCACCGGGCCGCCTCTGAGTTCGACATCCTCGCGTTCAACCTGTCGGCCGAGCTGGTGTTCACCAACGTGCTCAACATGATCGATCTTGCGGGGGTGCCGGTGCGCACCGCCGATCGCTCGGCCGCACAGCCCTTCGTCATGGTGGGCGGCCATTGTGCGTTCAATCCCGAGCCGCTGGCCGATTTCATCGATGTCGCGGTTCTCGGCGAGGGTGAAGAAGTCGTGTCCGAGATCACAGCGGTGATTCGCGATTGGAAGGCCGCCGGGCGTACCGACCGCGAAACGGTCCTGCGTGAGCTCGCGACCGTGCCGGGCGTCTACGTACCGTCGATGTACGAGGTCACCTACGATGGTGACCGCATCACATCGGTGGCCCCGCGTCATGCCGACGTGCCCGCAACGGTCGACAAGCGCACGGTCGCCGATCTCGGCGAATGGCCGTACCCCAAGAGCCCGCTCGCGCCGCTCACCGAGGTCGTCCACGATCGGCTCAGCGTCGAGGTCTTCCGCGGGTGCACCCGTGGTTGCCGGTTCTGCCAGGCAGGGATGATCACTCGGCCCGTCCGCGAACGACCCGCCGATCAGGTGCGCACGATGGTCGAGGACGGGCTTCGTCGCACCGGATACGACGAGGTCAGCCTCACGTCGCTGTCAACCGCCGACTTCTCCGACATCGAACCCGTAGTCACCGGCATCCTTGCCGACCAGAAAGCGAAGCCCGGTTCGTGTGGCAACACGACCATCAACTTGCCGTCGTTGCGAGTCGATGCGTTCACCGTCGGTCTCGCCGGTGAGGTCAGCAGCGGCCGTCGTAGCGGGCTCACCTTCGCCCCCGAGGCCGGGTCGTGGCGGCTCCGTCAGGTCATCAACAAGCTCATTCTCGAAGAAGACCTGTATGGCGCGGTCGAGTCGGCGTTCTCTCAGGGCTGGACGCGGATGAAGCTCTACTTCCTCACCGGGCTGCCCACCGAGACCGACGAAGACACGCTCGGCATCGCCGAACTCGCCAAGAACTGCGTTGCGATCGGTAAGCGGCACACGAATCGCGCGTCGGTCACCATCAGCCTCGGAGGATTCGTCCCGAAACCACACACGCCGTTCCAATGGTTCGGCCAGAACACGGCTGCAGAGCTCCAGCGCAAGGTCAACATGCTGCGCGAGGCGACCCGCAAGATGAACGGCGTTCAGATCAAGTGGCACGACCCTGCAGCGACCGTCGCCGAGGGCATCACGAGCCGTGGAGATCGCCGGCTGGGAGCCGTCATCGAGCGTGTGTGGCGCGACGGCGGAACATTCCAGGAGTGGGGCGAGTTCTTCGACCTCGCCCGGTGGCAAGAGGCCATGGACGCAGAAGGTCTCAGCATGGACTGGTACGTGTACCGGCACCGTTCCGACGATGAGATCCTGCCCTGGGATCACCTCACCGCAGGCCTCCACAAGGACTTCCTCTGGGGTGACTGGCAGGACGCGCTGGCCGAGTCCGGCGTCGAAGACTGCCGCTGGACCCCTTGCTACGACTGCGGCGTGTGCACCGGCTACGGCATCGAGCACGTCGTCGCCTCACCACTGGCGCCTGCGGGCGGCAGCCAGGGCACCGGACAAGACCTCAGCAGGGGCGCCACCGTGCCTGTGGCGTTGATGCCCACCCTTCGATCCACGCCGGTTGCCGTCGGAGCTTCCACATGAGGTTGCGCCTGCGGTCCACCAAACTGGGCAAGATCCGTTTCGTGAGCCATCGTGACGCAGCCAGGATCTGGGAGCGATCGTTTCGGCGGGTCGGGCTCCCGCTGGTGTTCACGCAGGGTTTCACGCCCCGACCCAAGATCAGCTTCGGCCTGGCGCTGCCCACTTGCGCCGAGTCGATTGCGGAATACGTCGACATCGAGCTGAACACGGATACCGAATCCGCGGAGATGGCCGACATCGTCGACATCGACACCCTCCCTACCCGTCTGTCTGCTGTGTTGCCGCTCGGTTTCGACGTGCTCGCCGTTGCCGAACTCGACCGTGCAGACCCCGATCAAGCAGGTTCGCTGCAAGAGACCGTCACGTCGAGCACGTGGGAACTCTGGAGCGACCGTTTCACCCCCGTGTCGATCGCCGCGGCACCGCGGTTGCTCGACGAAGATGTCCTGATGGTCGAGCGCGAACGCAAAGGTCAGCGTCGCACCGACGATGTGCGCCCGCTCGTACTCGACCTCCGGCCGAATTCCACGGGCGATCGCCTCGTGGTCGAACTTGCCACGATCGGCCGGGCACTGCGCCCGTCCGAGCTGGCAGCTGCGGCGTTCCCCGATGTCGATCCGCTCGACGTCCGGGTACTCCGAACACATCAATGGATCACACACGACGGTGTTCGGCGCGAGGTGCTCTCGCTGCCGACCGACGTGGCTGCGATGACCGAACGGGTCTTCGCATGAGAAGGGACGCAACCCATGAACGACTCCACCGCCAACGCCGGCGACGACACCAGCACCGCTGCGGCGACGTCACCCACGCCAGAGGCTGCAACGCCATCGTCTGAAGCGAACCAGCAATCTGGCACCCCTCGGGCGAGGCGGGCACCCGCCAAGCGCGCTCCGGCGAAGAAGCTGCCGGCTACGAACTCGGCGACCGAGAAGGTGGCGCCGGCGAACGAACAGGTCGGCTCCGATCGAGATGCCGCCGGTTCCGCCTCGAGCGACGACGAATCCGACGCGACGTCAGCCGCATCGGCGAACCGTCGGCGTCGAGGTTCTCGCGGCGGGCAACGTCGGAAGAAGCCGGCATCGGGCACGGCCGACGGATCCTCCGACGACGGTGACGACGGTGAACCGATCGATCGTTCGGCGGAGCCCGACGAGCTCCCGGAGCCCATTCGCGAAGGGCGTCCGAGCTCGGTCGAGGCGGGTGAGCGTGCGACGGTGCGCAAGCCGCAGATCGGCGACACGCGTCCGGCCCCTCAGTCCGAACCGCGCACCGAATCCGAACCGGCCCCGTCGAAGATGCGCTCTGGGACCAAGCGCAAGCGGAAGGGTGGCAGCTCGGCCGACGCTGGCGCCGGCGACGGTGGGCAGGGCGAGCGATCGAAGCAGCGCACGAAGAGCCGCGACGGTCAACGCAAGAAGCGCCGAGGTGGTGGGGGCGGCGGTAGGACTCGCGGCGCTGAGCTCGAAGCCGAACTTCTCGAACAGCGTCGTGGCCGCGAACGCAACGGCAAGCCGATCGGCCGCTACTTCATGGCGGTTCAAGTGCGACCCGGCGTCGCACAGGTCGCAGTGCTCGAGGGCCGGAACCTCATCGAACACTACGTGAGCCGCCCATCGGACGACATCAGCCAGATCCACGGCAACATCTACGTGGGCAAGGTCCAGAACGTGCTGCCCGGGATGGAGGCGGCGTTCGTCGACATCGCCACCCCGAAGAACGCCGTGCTGTATCGGGGCGACGTCCAGTACGAGCCCGAAGACATCGAGGAACGCGGCAAGGACCCCCGCATCGAAGACATCCTGAAGGCGCGCCAGCTCATCGTGTGCCAGGTGACCAAGAACCCGATCGGCGC